>OKRD01000001.1 GCA_900290335.1 Burkholderiales bacterium
GGGCATGAGCAGTTCCATGGCGCCGGCCCGGTTCATTTCCTCGCGGATGATCGCTTCGATGCGCCGGATCGAGCGCAGCCCCAGCGGCAGGTAACTGTAGATGCCCGCGGCGAGCTTGCGGATCATCCCCGAGCGCAGCATCAGTTGCTGGCTGACAATTTCCGCGTCGGCGGGGGCTTCTTTTTGGGTCGATAGCAAGAATTGCGAGGCACGCATCGCCGGGTTATTCCGTTTTCCGGCCGCTACTGCCGGCCATATAATCGGTCGCAGATGATATAGCTTCAGGTGATGGCATGCTGGACAAGGAGGGGTACCGCCCGAACGTCGGCATCATCCTGCTCAATGAACGCAGCGAGGTGTTCTGGGGAAAGCGAGTAAAGCAGCATTCCTGGCAGTTCCCGCAAGGGGGCATCAAGTTCGGCGAGTCGCCGGAGCAGGCCATGTACCGCGAGCTGTACGAGGAGGTCGGCCTGCAGACGGGACACGTGAGAATCCTCGCCCGCACGCGGGACTGGCTGCGTTATGAAGTACCCGAGCAGTGGATACGGCGCGAGCTGCGCGGAAGTTATCGCGGGCAAAAGCAGATCTGGTACCTGCTTCGCCTGGTCGGTCGCGACTGCGATGTCTGTCTGCGGCGCAGCGAAAAGCCCGAATTCGATGCATGGCGCTGGAGCGATTACTGGATTCCGCTCGATTCGGTGATCGAATTCAAGCGCCAGGTTTATGAGCGGGCCCTGCATGAACTGTCGCGCTTCGTGTTCCCGCCGGACCCGCGCAAGACCGGGGCAGAGAAGCAGCGCCCCTGAGCGCTGCTGCCGTGCGCGCCTGGGCGCCTGTCAGAGCAGCACTAGGTTGTCGCGGTGGATCAGTTCGGGCTCCTCGATGAAGCCGAGCACCTGGGCGATGTCGGCGCTGGGACGTCGCGCGATCAAGCTCGCCTCGGCGCTGGAATAGTTGGCCAGTCCGCGGGCGATTTCCCGTCCGTCGGCGTCGACGCAGGCGATCACGTCGCCGCGCGCGAAGCTTCCCGCCACCTCGACCACCCCGATCGGCAGCAGGCTCTTGCCCTGGTGGCACAAGGCGGCAACTGCGCCGGCATCGATCACCACGCGCCCCTTGGTCTGAAGATGGTCGGCAAGCCACTGCTTGCGCGCCGCGCGCTTGAGCAGCGCGGCCGTCAGTAGCGTGCCGATCGACTCCCCGCGGGCCAGGCGTACCAGCACGTCGGGCTCGCGCCCGCACGCAATGATCGTCGAAGCGCCGCTGCGCGCCGCCCGCTTGGCCGCCAGCACCTTGCTGATCATGCCGCCGCGGCCAATCGCGCTGCCGGCGCCGCCGGCATACTGCTCCAATCGGGGATCGCCGGCGGCGGCGCGCTCGATCAGCCGGGCGTGCGCAACGAGCCTGGGATCGGCGTCGAACAGACCCGCCTGGTCCGTCAGGATGACCAGCAGGTCGGCCTCGACCAGGTTCGTCACCAGGGCCCCGAGGGTGTCGTTGTCGCCGAACTTGATCTCGTCGGTCACCACCGTGTCGTTCTCGTTGATTACCGGAACGACGCCAAGGTCGAGCAGGGTGAGTAGCGCCGATCGCGCATTGAGATAACGTGCGCGGTCGACCAGGTCGGCGTGGGTGAGCAGGACCTGCGCCGTGCGCACGCCCAAGGCGCCAAAGCAAGTCTCATAGGCCTGCGCCAGACCCATCTGGCCGACCGCGGCGGCCGCCTGCAGTTCGTGCACCTGCTGCGGCCGACGCGTCCATCCCAGGCGCTGCATGCCCTCGGCGATCGCCCCGCTGGAGACGAGCAAGACTTGCCGTCCCGAGGTGCGCAGCGCGACAACCTGGCCGGCCCAGCGGGAAATCGCCGCAAGATCCAGCCCCCGTCCATCGTTGGTGACCAGGCTGCTGCCGACCTTGACNNGGGCCTCGCCCGTGGCAGCGCTCACGCCGCGCCCCTGCCGACCGGCTCGGCAGCCGGGCCCGAGTCCCGCACGGCCGCAGCGCCAAGCTGCTCCGTCGACGAATCCTCCGAACGCGGCGCGGCATGCTCCTCGAGGAAGCGCTGCACGGCCCACATCAGGTCGCGACACCCCTCCCCGGTCGCCGCCGACACGGCGAACACCGGCGCCTTCGTGCGAAGGCGCCGACGCAAGCGCGCGATCAACTCGGCGCGTTGCTCCAGCGGCACGAGATCGATCTTGTTGAGCACATACCAGCGTGGCCGGCGCTGCAAGGCCGGGTCGTACTTGCGCAATTCGGCTGCGATGGCACGGGCCTGTACCACCGGATCGACATCCGCGTCGAAGGGCGCGACGTCCAGAACATGCAGCAGGAGCCGCGTGCGGCTGGCATGGCGCAAGAATCGATGCCCCAGGCCGGCGCCCTCGGCCGCGCCCTCGATCAACCCCGGCAGGTCGGCGACGACAAACCCTTTGCCGGCCTCCTGGCGAACGACTCCCAGGTGGGGGTACATCGTGGTGAACGGGTAGTCGGCGATTTTCGGCCGCGCATTGGACACCGCCGCGAGCAGGGTCGACTTGCCGGCGTTGGGCGCGCCGAGCAGTCCCACGTCCGCCAGCACCTTCAGTTCCAGGCGCAGGTGCCGGGCTTGACCCGGCTGCCCCACCGTGTGCTGGCGCGGCGCGCGGTTGGTACTGGACTTGAAATGAAGGTTGCCCAGCCCGCCGGCGCCGCCCGCGGCCAGCAGCGCCCGCTGGCCGTGCCGGGCCAGGTCTGCTATGACCTCGCTCGTATCCTCGTCATAGACGACGGTGCCCACGGGCATTGGCAGTTCCACGTCATGGCCGCCCGCCCCAAAGCAGTCGGAACCGCGGCCGTGCTCGCCGTTGCCGGCAGGGTGCTTGCGCTGGTACCGGTACTCGATCAGGGTATTGAGATTGCGGTCGGCCACACCCCAGACGCTGCCGCCGCGTCCGCCGTCGCCGCCATCGGGTCCGCCCTTGGGAATGAATTTCTCGCGGCGAAACGACGCGCAGCCGTTGCCGCCGCGGCCTCCGCAGACTTCTATGCGCGCTTCGTCGACGAAATTCATGGGCTCAACTGCTCTCGATCGTCAGCCCGAAGTCCAGGCCGCGTCGCTCGCGGCCCCCGCTGCAACCGCCGGCCCGCGAAGACGTCGCGCTGCGCGGGGGCGGCCGGCTTAGGCGCCGCCGACAGGCAGGATACTGACAGAGCGGCGCTTCTTGGGGCCGCCGACCGAAAAGTGAACGGTGCCGTTGACCAGCGCGAACAAGGTGAAGTCGCGGCCGGTGCCGACATTCTCGCCAGCGTGGAACTGGGTGCCGCGCTGGCGCACGATGATGCTGCCGGCCTGGATCGCCTCCCCGCCGTAGGCCTTGACCCCAAGCCGCTTTGCCTGCGAGTCGCGCCCGTTACGTGACGACCCGCCCGCCTTCTTGTGCGCCATTCTCGTCCCTCAATCGAAGTCTTCGAAAACCCGTACCCCGCCCGACGCCGCTAGGCGATCGAGTCGATCCGGATCTCGGTGAAGTTCTGGCGATGTCCGGCGTGCTTCTGAAAATGCTTGCGCCGGCGCATCTTGAAAATCTTGACCTTGGCATGGCGTCCGTGTGCCAGGACGGTGGCGAGCACTGCCGCCCCGCTCACCAGAGGCGCACCGATCCGCACCTGGGCGCCGTCGCCCACGGCCAGGACCTCGGACAGGGTCACCTGCTGTCCGACTTCGTTGGGCAGCGATTCCACTTTGACGTGGTCACCCGCGTTCACCCGATACTGCTTGCCGCCCGTCTTGATCACCGCGAACATCGCCCGTCCCCACGAATCGGAGCCGCTGGGCCCCATGGAAAGCTTTGAATTATCGCAGTTTCCCTCCCGTTCCGTCAATCGGGTTGTATTTTGGCCTCCTCTGTGGCGGCGGTCCCGGCGCAGGCATCGCTGCCCTCCTATAATCCTACGGCCTCCCATAGCCGCCAGCCGTGCAAATCACCCCCGCCCTGCCACCCCAGGCGCCGCGCGCCCGCAGCCTGCCCGAGCTGCTTGCGCCGGTCGCCGACGAGATGCGCGCCGTCGACGTCACGATCCGCCAACGGCTGACGTCCGACGTCGCCTTGATCGGCGCCATTGGCGATCACATCATCGGCGCCGGTGGCAAGCGTCTGCGACCGGCCATCTTGCTGCTGATCGCCCGCGCCATGGGCTACCGCGGCAAATCGCACGTGCTGCTGGCCACGGTAATCGAATTCATCCACACGGCCACCTTGCTGCACGACGACGTCGTCGACGAATCCGACCTGCGGCGCGGACGCCCGACCAGCAATGCCGCCTTCGGCAATGCGGCAAGCGTGCTGGTAGGCGATTTTCTCTACTCGCGGGCGTTTCAAATGATGGTGGAGGCCGGCAGCATGCGCGTCATGCAGATCCTGGCAGATGCCACCAATCGGATCGCCGAAGGCGAAGTGCTGCAGCTGCTCAACATTCACGACCCGACGGTCGATGAAACGCGCTACCTGGGCGTGGTCGAGCGCAAGACGGCAACGCTCTTCGAGGCTGCAGCGCGCATCGGAGCGATCCTCGCCAACGCCGCTCCCAGCGTCGAGGACGACTGCGCACGGTACGGCGCCGCGATCGGAACCGCCTTCCAGATCATCGACGATGTGCTCGATTACGACGGCAGCGCGCAGACCATCGGCAAGCGGGTGGGCGATGACTTGCGCGAGGGCAAGCCTACGCTGCCGGTGATCCACGCGCTGCGTGCCGCTTCGCCGGGGCAAAAGACCCAGGTGGAAAACGCGATCCGCGACGGACGCGGCGACTTCACCCAGATCGCGCAGATCGTTCATGACAACGGCTCGATCGAATACGCGCGCCAGTGCGCGCGCGCCCAGTGCGAAGCCGCCGGTGATGCGGTTGCCTCGCTGCCACCCTCGGAATTTCGTGACCGTCTGCTAGAATTGACAGTCTTTGCAATGCGCCGTGACCGCTGAGCCGAACCTCGGCCGAGGCGGCGACACGAATCCTCGGGGTGTAGCTCAGTCTGGTAGAGTACTGCGTTCGGGACGCAGGAGTCGGAGGTTCGAATCCTCTCACCCCGACCAGGCCTGTTCCTCGAGGATTGCGCGGCGAGCGCCAAGCTCCCCGCCCGCAGTAGGCGCGCCAGCGCGTGAGAGCAACGGCCTAGCCGCGCGGCTTGGTCCGGCGGGCCAAGGGGCGAGCCGCCCTGGCGTACATGGGCGCTAATCGCTACGATCCGAAGGATGCCTAGCGTTCCTCTGTGGGCGCACCTGGTAGCGCTCGCCGTCCTGCTGCTGATTTCGGCCTTCTTCTCCGTCGCCGAAACGGCAATGATGGCTATCAATCGCTTGCGCTTGCGCCACCTGGTGCGTCAGGGCAATGTGGCCGCGCGCCGCACCCAGGCGCTGCTCGACCGTACCGACCGCCTGCTGAGCGTGATCCTGATCGGCAACAACCTGGGGAACACGGCGGCGACCTCGCTGGTTGCTGCCCTGTCCATCTACGACCTGGGCGCCCAGCAGTGGGGGCTGGCCGCGGCGACGGTGGTGATCGCCTTCCTGATACTGGTTTTCTCGGAAATCACGCCGAAGATCATCGGGGCCACCTACCCGGAGCCGATTGCGCTGGCTTCGAGTTTCGTACTGCGCCCGATCCTGTGGCTCGCGACCCCTGCCGTCTGGTTCGTCAACTTGTTCGTGCAGGTCATCTTGCGCGTGCTGCGGATCGCGCACTCGCAGGGCTCGATGGAGGCGCAGCGGCTCACACCGGAGGAGCTGCGCACGCTGGTGCTCGAGGGTTCGAGCTTCATCCCGGTCAAGCACCGCAGCATGCTGCTCAACGTCTTTGATCTCGAGGCCCTGAGCGTCGACGACGTGATGACGCCGCGCGCCAGCATCGAGGGCATCGATCTTGATCAACCGTTCGAGGCGATACTCGAGCAGCTGACTACCTGCTATCACAACAAGCTGCCGGTCTTCGAGAACGACATCAGCCGCGTCGTCGGCATCTTGCACGTGCGCAAGCTGCTGCCGCTACTCGCCGAGGGCAGGCCGGAGGTCGAGGCGATGCGGCAATTGCTGGTCGATCCGTACTGGATTCCGACGGGAACTTCGCTGCTGCAACAGCTCCAGATGTTTCAGGAGAATCGCCAGCGACTGGGGTTGGTGGTGGACGAATACGGCGATCTTTTGGGCCTGGTGACGGTCGACGACATCGTCGAGGAGATCGTCGGCGAGTTCACGACGCAGGCCCCCGGCACCAGCGCCAGCTCCCTGCGCTGGGGCAGCGACGGCCAGGTCATCGTCGACGGAACGGCGACCCTGCGGCAGCTCAACCGCCGTCTGGCGCTGGCGCTGCCGCTCGATGGACCCAAAACGCTCAACGGCCTGCTGCTCGAGCGCCTGGAGCAAATCCCGGACGGTCCCTGCTGCCTGCAGTTGCCCGGATGCAATGTCGAGGTCGTGCAGATCCACGATCAAGCGGTGCGCAGCGTACGGCTGATCCGCGTTTCGGCGATCCCTGGCCAGACCGAAGGGCGCTAAGGTCCGGCAGCGGTTGCACGGTTCGCCAAGCCCGGTTTCGCCACCCTGATTTCGGGACGCGGACGCGAGCCGCCGCGGGCGCCGAGGCACCCCGCACCCGCAATTAGGGGATAATAGCTTTACAAATCCAGGGCTTATTGGTGGCATCTCCAGGCTTTTCCGCAGCCGTTCAACGCTATAACTTGCATTCGGACCATCCAAGTCAACTATGTCAGCCGCGACCCAAACGACGTCCTCCGCCTCGAGCGCACTCACCGGCCTGGCCCGCGCCCTGGTGCAGCAGGGAAAGTTGCGTCCGGACCGCGCCGAGACGCTGGCCCGCAAGGCGGTGCAGAGCAATACGCTGTTCATCGACGAGTTGGTCGCCGTCGGCGAGGCCATCGGCCTGACCGCCTCGTCGATCGCCCGCTTTGCCGCGGAGACCTTCGGACACCCCTTGCTCGATCTGTCGGCGATCGATACCGACCAGCTGGCCAAGGACACGATCGACCGCAAACTCGTCGCGTCCCTGCGGGTGCTGGCCCTACGCAAGCGCGGCAATCGGCTAGCCGTCGCGGTATCGGATCCGACCAACTCCCAGGCGCTGGACCAGGTCAAGTTCCAGACCCAGCTGGTGCTGGATGTGGTGGTGGTAGAGCACGACAAGCTGCTGGCGCTCATCGAGACGGTCTCGCAGACGGCCTCCAAGGCGCTCGAAAAGCTGATCGACGACGACGTCAGCTTCGAAGACCTGATGGCCGAGAGTCCGGAGCAAGAAGGCGAGGACGCGGCATCGGCCGAGGTCGACGACGCGCCGGTCGTGCGGTTTCTGCAAAAGCTCCTGCTCGATGCGATCGGCGAAGGCGCGTCGGACCTGCATTTCGAACCCTACGAGAAGTTCTACCGCGTTCGCTTCCGCGTCGACGGGATCTTGCGCGAGGTCGCGCAGCCACCGCTGGCGATCCGCGAGCGTCTGATTTCGCGCATCAAGGTCGTCTCGCGCCTCGACATATCCGAACGCCGCGTGCCGCAGGACGGGCGCATGAAGCTGGCGCTTTCGGGGCAGCGCGCGATCGACTTCCGGGTCAGCACGCTGCCGACGCTGTTCGGCGAGAAGATCGTCATGCGGATCCTGGACGCGTCGCAGGCCAAGATGGGGATTGATGCCCTGGGCTATGACCCGGACCAGAAGGAGTTGCTGCTCAACGCGATCCAGCGGCCCTACGGCATGGTCCTCGTAACCGGCCCTACGGGCAGCGGCAAGACCGTGTCGCTGTACACCTGCCTGAACATCCTGAACCAGCCGGGGGTGAACATCTCCACGGCCGAGGATCCGGCGGAAATCCAGCTCGCCGGCATCAACCAGGTCAACGTCAACGAAAAGGCGGGGCTGACCTTTGCCAACGCGATGCGCGCGTTCCTGCGGCAGGATCCGGACATCATCATGGTCGGTGAGATCCGCGACCTCGAGACCGCGGATATCGCGATCAAGGCCGCGCAAACGGGGCACATGGTGATGTCGACTCTGCACACGAACGACGCGCCCTCCACGCTCACGCGCCTCGCCAACATGGGGGTACCCGGATTCAATATTGCGTCCTCGGTCATCCTGATTACGGCGCAGCGCCTCGCGCGCCGGCTGTGCACCTGCAAGCAGCCGGCAGCGCTGGACACCGACGCGCTGCGCCTGGCCGGATTCCTGGAATCCGATTTCGATGGATCGTGGACCCCCTTTCGCGCCGTGGGTTGCGATCGCTGCAAAGGCAGCGGCTACAAGGGGCGCGTGGGGATCTACGAGGTCATGCCCATCACGGAGGCGCTGCAGCACATCATCCTCAAGGGCGGCAGCAACCTGGAGATCGGCAAGCAGGCGCAGAGCGAAGGGGTACGTGATCTGCGGCGTTCCGGCCTGTTAAAGGTCAAGCAGGGCCTGACGACGGTGGATGAGGTGCTCGGATGCACGAACGAATGATGAGTCGGCGATCGACGGAAAGAGGATAGCGATGGCAACGGGTGCAATCGCGCGACCGCGCGAAGCGGTACGCGAGTCGATGTTCCAGTGGGAAGGGCGCGACAAGGGCGGGCGAACCGTCAAGGGGGAAATGCGCGCCGGGGGCGAGTCCGTCGTCGCAGCCTCGCTGCGGCGGCGCGGGATCCTTGCCACCAAGATCAAGAAGCAGTCCATGCCCCGCGGCAAGCGAATCACCGGCAAGGACCTTGCCCTGTTCACGCGCCAGCTGTCGACCATGCTGCGTGCCGGGGTACCGCTGCTGCAGTGCTTCGACATCGTCGGCCGCGGGCATGCGAATCCGGCGCTGGGCCGGCTCCTGGGCGACATCCGCGCCGACGTCGAGACGGGCACCAGCCTGAACCAGGCATTTCGCAAGTACCCGATGTATTTCGACGCCCTGTTCTGCAACCTGGTCGCGGCCGGCGAGCAGGCGGGTATTCTGGAGACGCTGCTCGATCGCCTGGCGACCTATCAGGAAAAGACCATCGCCATCAAGGGCAAGATCAAGAAGGCGCTTTTCTACCCGATCATGATCATTCTCGTGGCGATCGTGGTAACCGCGATCATCATGGTGTTCGTGATCCCCTCGTTCAAGAGCGTCTTCTCGAGTTTCGGGGCCGACCTGCCGGCGCCGACGCTGATCGTCATCGCGATGTCCGATTTTTGCGTGCAGTACTGGTGGCTGCTGCTGTTCGGTTCCCTGGGCGGGGCGTACTTCCTGTACCAGACTTGGCGGCGCTCGCCCAAGGTACAGATTGCGGTCGACCGCATCATGCTCAAGCCGCCGGTGATTGGCCCCTTGCTCCAGAAGGCCGCCATCGCGCGCTGGACCCGGACCCTGTCGACGACCTTCGCTGCTGGCGTGCCCCTGGTCGAGGCGCTCGATTCGGTCGGGCCGGCCGCGGGCAACGCCGTGTACAAGGAAGCGACCCGGCAGATCCAGGCCGAGGTCAATGTCGGTACGACCCTGGCACAGTCCATGCAGAATTCCGGCGTCTTTCCCAACATGGCGGTGCAGATGACGTCCATCGGGGAGGAGGCGGGCGCCCTCGATTCCATGCTCAACAAGGTAGCGGACTATTACGAACGCGAGGTCGACGAGACGGTCGACGCGCTCTCGAGCATGCTCGAGCCGATGATCATGGTCATCTTGGGCCTGATCATCGGCAGCATCGTCGTCGCAATCTACATGCCGATCTTCAAGCTTGGTCAAGTGGTCTAGTGGTCTAGTGGCCGGCGACCTTGCGTCTGGCAGTGCCGCCGTTGCCAGGCCGGCGGTTGCCGGTGACCGGCCGATTCCGCGGCGACCGCGAAGCACCCGACCACAATAATGCCGTTGTCTCCCGACGCCGCGTTCGCGCTGATGGCGGGGCTGGTCGGCCTGCTCGTCGGCTCCTTCCTCAACGTGGTGATCCACCGGCTACCCAAGATGATGCACGCGCAGTGGGCCGCGCAGGCAGCCGAATTCGAAGGCCGCACGCTGGCCCCGCAGGCGCCGTACAACCTTTGGCGGCCGCCGTCGCAGTGTCCGGCCTGTGGCGCGCGCGTCGCTGCGTTGCAGAACATACCGGTCATCTCGTACCTGGCGCTGCGCGGCCGCTGCGCGCATTGCGCGACCCGCATCAGCCCGCGCTATCCCATCGTTGAAGCCCTGACGGGCGTGCTGTCGTTCTGGGTCGCGACACACTTCGGCTGGGGCCTCGCCGGGGCGGGTGCCTTGGTTCTGACTTGGTATCTGGTTGCGCTGAGCTTCATCGACGCGGACACGACCCTGCTACCGGATAGCATGACCCTGCCGTTGCTATGGCTCGGCCTGCTGTTGAACCTCGACGCGACCTTCGCGCCATTGCGCGATGCCGTGATGGGAGCATGTGCCGGCTACCTGAGCCTGTGGCTCGTGTACTGGGCGTTCAAGCTCACGACCGGGCGCGAGGGAATGGGCTACGGCGATTTCAAGTTGCTGGCGGCGTTCGGAGCCTGGCTGGGCTGGAAGATGCTGCTCCCCATTGTGCTGCTTTCCTCGCTGGCCGGGGCGATCGTGGGGATTGGCCTGATCCTGCTCGCCCGGCGCGGGCGCCAGATACCGATCCCGTTCGGCCCGTACCTGGCGCTAGCCGGCTTTCTGGCGCTGCTGTACGGCCCGCCGATCGTCGAGCGGCTCGGGCTCGGATAAACCCATGGCGCGGCCGCCTCGCATCGCAGTCACCGGCGGGATCGGCAGCGGCAAGTCGACCGTGGTCGCGATGCTGGCCGAGCGCGGCGCTGCGGTTATTGACAGCGACGCAATCGCACGTGAGCTCACCGCCGCAGGCGGCCAGGCGATCGGCCCGATCCGTGCCGCGTTCGGCGCGCTGGTGCTCGACGAGCAAGGAGCGCTCGACCGGGCACGCATGCGCTCACTGGTCTTTTCCGACCCCACCCAGCGGGCGCGGCTGGAGGCGATCCTGCACCCCCTGATCCGCCAGCGCTCGCTGGCGCTGGCGCGCCAGCGCGAATCCGACGCCCCGTTGCTGCTCTTCGATATACCACTGCTGGCCGAAGCTGCGGCGGCACGCCAAGCGCTGGGGCTCGATCGCATCCTGGTGGTCGACTGTCCCCCCGCCGTGCAGCTCGCGCACGCCCACGCCCGCGGCACGATGTCGGACGAGGAAGTGCGCAAGGTGATGGCAAGCCAGGCACCGCGCTGGCAGCGTCTGGCGATCGCCGACGACGTTGTGGTCAACGCCGCCTCGCTCGATGCGCTGCGCAGCCGCGTCGCCCGACTGTGGTCGAGTTACTGTCCGGGCGAGCCCGTGTGATATCTTGCGCACGGCGATGGCTGAGTCCGATCAGGAACCGATTCTGTACGAGTACCCGTTCAACGAGCGGGTGCGTACCCTGCTGCGTCTCGAAGATCTGTTCGATAAGCTGCATTTCTTCTGCGCGCAATCGCACCCGTACTGTCACCACACCGCGCTGTTGACCCTTTTCGAGATCGGCGAGGTCACCTCGCGCTCGGACCTCAAGGGCGAGTTGTTGCAGGAGCTCGAGCGCCACAAACAGTCTCTGGCGGGACTGCGCAACAACCCGCAGGTGGCGCAGGACGCTCTGCAGCAGATCCTCGGCGATATCGACAACGCCCAAGCGGCGCTGAACGCGTCGGCGGGCAAGGCCGGGCAGCACCTGCGCGACAACGAATGGCTGATGAGCGTGCGCGGCCGCTCGATCATCCCGGGAGGCACCTGCGAGTTCGATCTGCCGTCGTACCACGCGTGGCTGACGCGCGGCCGGGAAGCGCGCGCCGAGGACCTGCGGGTCTGGGTGCAGCCGCTCGTGCCCTTTCACTCCGCCCTGGCCATCGTTCTTCGCCTGCTGCGCGAGGGAGCACAGCATTCGCGGCACACGGCGGCCATCGGCTGCTTCCAGCAGATGCTGCAGGGCAAGTCGCTCGCCCTGCTGCAAGTGCGCGTCGCCCAGGAATTGGAGGCGATCCCCGAAATCAGCGCGAACAAATACATGCTGTGGATCCGTTTCACGCGGACCGATCGCGATCTCAAGCCGAGGGCGCTCGAGCGGGACGTGGACTTCGACCTGGCCTTGTGCGCGTTCTAGGGTCTTGCCCGGGACCGCGCCACGGCGGAGCGGTTCTTGGCGCGCGCCAAGGGTGCGGCATCAAAACGGCGGACGCAGGGCCAGCCCATGGGCGCCGTGGCGGCGCGCCTGTCGAAGGTTGTCCACGCTCGGCGCCAGAGCGGCGTACAGGGGCAGCGGCGTCTCGCGACAGAGCTCCGAAATGGTTTCCCAACTCGCGAGCTGCTCCTCGGGGGCACCGTCCTCGCCGCACCCGGTGCCCTCGATGACGGCAAAATCGCAGCCGAGGGAGGCTGCATGCCGCAGGTCGTCCGAGTCGCGCACCCCGGCTCCGGCCCATCGGTGCGGCGGGCGAACGCGCGTGGATCGCAAAACACTGGCGCTCAGAAAGCAGCCGGCGCCCAGATCCGGCGCCACGGGCGCCATCCTGCTGTCCACCAGCAGCCGAGCGCCGTAGGCACTGGCGCGAGCACTGCACCCGCGCAGCGCCGTCTCGAGCGCCGTGCCCGCGAGCTTTGGCTCGTACCAGAGGATCTGGCGCAGTCCCCGTGCCAGCGCGCGTTCCATCCAATGCTGCGCCTGCCCGGCATCGACCGAGGTCCGCTCCGAGTACCCCGTGACGGTGGGTAACTGGATCCAGCGCAGCGCCGGAATTGCCGCCGGCAGCAAGGGCGCCGGCGGCAGCCCTCCCGCAGGCAGGAACATCAGCCGCTGCCCCTCGACGGGGCGAGGGGTTCCGACCCAGTCGAAGATTCGCCGAAAATGCAGCCGCACGTACGCGTGCGGGTAGTCGTACTCGAGCACGGTCCACGGATCGGCGGCACGCACGCGCACCCCGAGCTCCTCGGCGAGCTCGCGCGCCAAGGCCTGCTCAACCGACTCGCCGGGTTCGATCTTGCCGCCGGGAAATTCCCAGTACCCGGCGTACGGCTTGCCGGCGGGACGGTCCGCCAGCAGGACGGCGCCATCGGCCCGGAACAGGACGCCGACGGCAACCGGCGTCACGGGCCGCGCAGCGGGCTGGCGATCGTCGGTCAAGACTTGGCCAGCCCTCGACGACCGGCATAGTCGCGAGCGAATTGGATCGCGACCCGGCCGGAACGAGAGCCGCGCTGCAGCGCGAACTGCAGTGCTTCGGTGCGTGCGGCGACGATGGCGTCGCTGTCCAGATCAAACCGCGCCAGCCAGTGGGCGACGATTTCCAGGTAATCCTCCTGGCGGAACGAGCGAAACGAAAGCCACATGCCAAAGCGCTCCGACAGCGAGACCTTCTCTTCGGCCGATTCCGCCGGGTGCAGATCGCCTTCGGCATCGTACTGGGCCGCCAGGTTCTCGCGCATCGATTCGGGCATCAGGTGGCGCCGGTTCGACGTGGCGTAGATCAACAAGTTCGACGCCCCGGCCGCTATCGAACCGTCTAGCGCCGCCTTGAGGGCCTTGTACGAGGCGTCGCTTGGTTCGAAGGACAGGTCATCGCAAAAAACGATGAAGCGCTCCGGTCGCTCGGCCACCTGGTCGGCGATCGCGGGCAGATCGACCAGGTCCGCCTTGTCGACCTCGATCAGGCGCAGGCCGCGTTCGCCGAATTGTGTCAGGCAGGCGCGCACCAGGGATGATTTTCCGGTGCCCCGCGCGCCGGTCAGAAGAACGTTGTTGGCCGGCAGGGCACGCACGAATTGCTCCGTATTGCGCAGGATCTCAGCCTTCTGTGGATCCACGCCCAGCAGATCTTCGGGAGCGATGCCGGCGATGCGGCGCACCGCCACGAGCTGCGCCTGTTCGGTTCCCAGAACCCGGCGCTTGCGCCACTGAAATGCCAGCGCGCTCCAGTCCGGCGCGCGCGCAACCGGCGTCCAGTGCTCGAGCCACTCCACGAGGCGCTGCAGTTGCTGTTGCGTGCTCGGTTTGGGCATCGCCGCCATGCGCTTCCTTACGGCGACCGCACGACGCGGCGCTCAGCTGCGGTAATCCGCATTGATCGAAACGTATTCGTGCGAAAAATCGCAGGTCCAAAGGGTCGTCGCGACCGTGCCCCGCCCCAGATCGACGCGCACCAGGATCTCGGCGCCGCGCATGACGCGCTGGCCGTCTTCCTCCCGATAGCCCGGGTGGCGTCCACCGCCGCAGGCCACCGGCACCTCGTTGAGGAATAGCTGGACGCGGTTGGCGTCCAGGTCGGCGATTCCGGCATTGCCGATTGCTGCAAGAATGCGTCCCAGATTCGGGTCGGACGCGAAAAAGGCCGTCTTGACCAGCGGCGAGCGGGCGATGGCGTCGGCAACCGCGCGCGCCTCCGCCTCGTCCCGAGCGCGCTCGACGCGGACTTCGATGAACTTGGTCGCGCCCTCGCCGTCGCGGACGATCGACTGGGCCAGCAGGCAGGCCGTGTCGGTGAGCGCCTGCTCCAGCGCCGCCAGGCGCGGATCCTCCATCGACGCAATGGTCGGCATGTTGGCCTGGCCGCTGGCGATCAGCACGAACGCGTCGTTCGTCGAGGTATCGCCGTCCACGCAGATGCGATT
Organism: Burkholderiales bacterium; assembly: GCA_900290335.1. Classification (GTDB taxonomy): domain Bacteria; phylum Pseudomonadota; class Gammaproteobacteria; order Burkholderiales; family Burkholderiaceae_F; genus GJ-E10. The sequence goes on from OKRD01000001.1 coordinate 14,616, forward strand.
GAACGAGCGCTCGGCAACCCGGCGGACCATCGTTTGCAGCAGGGCCGGATCGACGCGGGCGTCGGTTGCGATAAAGCCGAGCATGGTCGCCATGTTCGGGTAAATCATTCCCGAACCCTTGGCGATTCCGGTAATCGTCACGGCGCAGCCCTGCAGCGGCAAGCGCTGCGAGCGCGCCTTGGGTACGGTATCGGTGGTCATGATCGTTTCGGCCGCCGCCAGCCACTGATCGGGGCCCAGCCGCGCGGCGGCCTGCGGCAAGCCCGCGACAATCCGCTGCAACGGCAAGGGTTCCATGATCACCCCGGTCGAGAACGGCAGCACCTCCTGCGCCGCGCAGCCCACGAGCGCCGCGGCTGCGACGCAGGTGCGCCGCGCATCCTCGATGCCGCTGTCGCCGGTGCCGGCGTTGGCGCACCCCGTGTTGACCACGAGCAGCCGAACCGAGCCACCGCACGCGGCGGCCTGCGCAAGGTGTTCGCGCGCCACCACGACCGGGGCGGCGCTGAACCGGTTGCGCGTAAAGACCGCCGCGGTCTGCGCCCCGGCTGCGATGCGAACCAGCAGCAGATCCTTGCGTCCGGGCTTGCGGATTGCGGCCTGCGTCCAGCCCAGGTCCACACCGGTCACCGGGAACAGGTCCTGCGCCATCGGAACGCCGAGATTAACGGCCATCGAGCGCCCTCCCCTGATTGGCTATGTCTTGCATGCGCCTCGCGGCCGAGCGCTCAGGCGATCTTGCCGTGGCATTGCTTGTATTTCTTTCCGCTGCCGCACGGGCAGGGGTCGTTTCTTCCCACCTTCTCGCTGAAGCGGCGAAACGGCTGCTGCGGGGCCTCCGGCGCCGCCGTAGGGGCCGGTTGCTCCGCAACCGCATCGGCGGGCGACTCGGCCAATGCTGCTGTGGGCCCGAACTCGGCGTGCTGCGCCTGGGCGCGCTCCACCCGGCGCTCTGCCTCGCGCTCAATGCGCTCCTCCGTACGTTCGATCTCCTCCGCCGACTGGATGCGCACGTTCATCAGTACCCGTACCACCTCGGAGCGGACCCGATCGATCAGCGCGCCAAAGAGCTCGAAGGCCTCCCGCTTGTACTCCTGCTTGGGTTGCTTCTGGGCGTAACCGCGAAGATGTATTCCCTGTCGCAGGTGATCGAGCGCCGCGAGGTGCTCGCGCCACTGCTGATCCAGCGTATTGAGCATGATGGAGCGCTCAAAACCCGTGAAGGCGCCGCGGTCGACCGCGGCCAGCTTGGCCTCGTAGGCGGCATCGGCCGCGGCCAGGACACGTTGGAGCACGTCGGCATCGCTGATCTGGCTTTCCTTCTCGAGCCACTGGGCCAGCGGCAGCGTTACGTGCCAATCGTCGGCCAGGGCCCGCTCGAGCCCCGCAACATTCCAGGATTCCTCCATCGCGTCGACCGGAATGAAGCTGCGCACCAGGTCGGTGAAAACGCCGCGGCGCAGGTTCGTCACCATGTCGCTCACATCGGTGGCTTCGAGTATTTCATTGCGCAGGCGGTAGATTTCCTTGCGCTGGTCATTGGACACGTCGTCGTAGTCCAACAGCTGCTTGCGAATATCGAAGTTGCGTGCTTCGACCTTGCGCTGCGCGGTTTCGATCGAGCGCGTGACCATGCCCGCCTCGATCGCCTCGCCCTCCGGCATGTTGAGCTTGTCCATGATCATGCGCATGCGATCGCCCGCGAAGATGCGCAGCAGCGGGTCTTCCATCGACAGATAAAAGCGCGACTCCCCCGGATCGCCCTGTCGGCCCGACCGGCCGCGCAACTGGTTGTCGATGCGCCGCGATTCGTGGCGTTCCGAGCCGATGATCTTCAGGCCCCCGGCGGCCACGACCTGATCGTGCAGCTGCTGCCACTCGCCCCGCAGCCGCTCCACGCGCTGCGCTTCCACCGCCGGGTCGGCCGTGTTGCCCTCCGGATCGAGCGCGCGCCCGAGCTCGACCTGCTTCTCGACGTTGCCGCCCAGGACGATGTCGGTGCCCCGCCCGGCCATGTTGGTGGCGATCGTGATGACGCCGGGGCGGCCCGCCTCAGCGACGATTTCCGCCTCCTTGGCGTGCTGCTTGGCGTTTAGCACCTGATGGGGCAGCTGCTCGCTGCGCAGCAGATTCGAGATGACTTCCGAATTCTCGATCGACGTGGTGCCGACCAGGACGGGTTGACCGCGTTTGTGGCAGTCGGCGATGTCGGCCAGGATCGAGTGGTACTTCTCGCGCACGGTGCGGTAGATCTTGTCCTGATGATCGATCCGGATCATCGGCCGATGGGTAGGGATCACGACCGTCTCGAGCCGGTAGATCTCCTGGAATTCGTACGCTTCCGTGTCGGCCGTGCCCGTCATGCCCGCCAGCTTCTTGTACATGCGGAAGTAGTTCTGGAAGGTGATCGACGCCAGTGTTTGGTTCTCCTGCTGGATGGCGACACCTTCCTTGGCCTCGACCGCCTGGTGCAGTCCCTCCGACCAGCGCCGCCCCGGCATCAGGCGCCCGGTGAATTCATCGACGATCACCACCTGGCCGTTCTGCACCACGTACTGCTGATCGCGGTAGAACAGGTGGTGCGCACGAAGCGCCGCATTGAGGTGATGCATGAGAATGATGTTGTGCGGGGCGTACAGGCTCTCCCCTTCGGCAAGCAGTCCGCGGCGCGCGAGGATTTCCTCGATCTTCTCGTGACCGAGCTCGGAGACGTGGATCTGATGTTGCTTCTCGTCGACCCAGAAGTCCCCGGCCGCCTCCTCGTCGGCCTGCCGGGTCAACAGCGGCGGGATCTCGTTGACGCGCCGGTACATCTCAGTGTTGTCCTCGGCCGGACCGGAAATGATCAGTGGCGTGCGTGCCTCGTCGATCAGGATGGAGTCGACCTCGTCGACGATGGCGTAATACAGGCCGCGCTGGCGCCGATCCTCCAGGCGGTACTCCATGTTGTCGCGCAGATAGTCGAAGCCGAATTCGTTGTTCGTACCGTAGGTGATGTCGGCCGCGTAGGCGCCGTGCTTTTCGGCGTTCGATTGCTGCGTCAGGATCACGCCCACGCTCAGACCCAGGAAGCGATAGACCCGCCCCATCCACTCGGCGTCGCGACTCGCCAGGTAGTCATTGACGGTGACCAGGTGCACGCCCTTGCCGGGCAGGGCGTTGAGGTAGACCGGCAAAGTGGCTGTCAGCGTCTTGCCCTCGCCGGTTCGCATTTCGGCAATCTTCCCGTCATGTAAGACCATGCCGCCGACCAGTTGCACGTCGAAGTGGCGCATGCCCAAGGTGCGACGGGCCGCCTCGCGGACAACGGCAAATGCCTCGGGCAGCAGTTGGTCAAGTGTCTCGCCCGCCGCATGGCGCGCGCGGAACTCGGTCGTCTTGGCGGCGATTTGCTCGTCCGACAGCACGCTGACGGACGGTTCCAGGGAATTGATGCGCGCAACCGCCTGCTCATATTGCTTGAGCAGACGTTGATTGCGACTTCCAAATATTCGGGTAAGCAGAGCCGGAAGCATCGGTGCGGGGGATCGTCGTGGCCAGAACGCTCTGGAGGCGCGCCAAGGCGCGCACCGTTTTGGAGCCGACACCTGCGCGGGCAAGCCTGCGGGCCGCCCAGGCGGCCACCGGGAGAAATTATAGAGTAGATGCGTTTTGGCGACGGGCGGTGCGCGCCACGCGCGGGACTTTGCGCCCGCGCAGCCCGCGGCGCGCCGTTACTTGGCGGGACTTGCCGGCAGCGCGGCGACGGTCAGCGTGGCCGCAGTGGGCCCGGGACGCAGCGATGCCAGGTAGCGTGACGGATTCTGCGGCGCACCGTTCACGTGAACCTCGAAGTGCAGATGCGGTCCGGTCGATCGACCGGTAGTGCCAACTTCGGCGATCTTCTGGCCCTTGCGCACGAAGTCGCCCCCTTTTACCAGCATGCGACTCGTGTGCGCATACATGGTCGAGAGTCCCTTGCCGTGATCGATTTCCACCATGTTGCCGAACGCGGGATGCTGTTCCGCGCTAACCACCACTCCGCCGGCAGCGGCAAAAATCGGCGTGCCTATGGGGGCAGCGAAATCCACCCCGGTATGCATCGACAATTCGCCGGTGAACGGGTCGTTGCGCATGCCGTAGCCCGAACCCACGAATCCCTCGCTCACCGGGGTCCCGTGCGGCAGCAGCGCATCGCGCGCCTGGTTGGCCACCAGTTCCGATTCGACCACGTCCATGAAGTCCGCCCGCTGCTCGACACTTTGGCCAACCAACGCAACCTGATCCTGCAGTTCGCGCAGCGACACCGGCCGAGCGTCGGCCGCCAGCGGCCCGCCGCGTCCGGGCAGATCCCGGAAATTGAATTCCTCCGGTCGGATTCCGGCAAGCTTGGAGACGCGCTCGCCCAGGGCGTCCAGGCGCAGGAGGCGTGCCTGGACGTCGCCGAGCATCCTGGCCATGGCCGACACATTGTTCTGCACGAACTGCTCGTTGCGCTCGGCCTGGTCGCGCATTACAAACGAGACCAGACTCTGCACGACCGGAACGTCCGCCTCGGCGGCGAGGCGGAACACCAGCACAAACAGGCCCGCAACGGCGCCCAGGATGAGCAGGCTCAATGCAGCGGCGGCGGCGGCCATGCGCATGCGCGTCAGCGTCAGCGTGCGCGCCTTGGCCAGTCGTCGGTCTACGAAAATGATCTGCAAGGCCACCTCCAGCACACTACCTGCGCCCAGCCCTCGGCTACTATCATCTATCGACACACCAGCCCGGGCGGTAACCACTCGTTCCCGCTAATCCTTCGGATGATCCATCCTGCCCGACGCGTCGACCAGATCCTGACCGACTCCGCCCTTGCGGCAGCACTGCTCGCGCGCCTCGCGGCAGCCCGCGAAGCAGCGCGAATCATTGCGCCCATCTGTGCCGAGGTCGCGCCCGATTTCGACCCATTGCGCCCCGGCAACTGCGATCTGCGCGAGCGTGTACTGCGAATCTGGCTACGTTCCAGCGCCCATTCGACCAAGCTGCGCCAAGCAACGCCGCGGCTGTTGGCAAGCCTGCACCGTCACGGCCTCGAAGTTAACGAAATCAAGGTCGGTGTTCAACCAGGCAGGGTACGCGAAGAGGCTCCGGTCGATGCCCCGATAAAAGGGGCTATGGCGCAAATTGGCAAGGCGGGAGAAGCGCAGGGATGGCCAAAATACACCAGCCCGCTGGCGTTCGCGCAGAAGCTAGCGCTCACGCTCCCAGACTCTTCCCTGCGCCGCGCAGCCACGAACCTGGGCAACGCGGTAGCCGCCAGACTCGCTCGAATGCGCGAGCTAGATCAGCCGTTTAATAAGCAAGACGGCGAAAAAGACGACCCCGGTACCGAGACCGGCGAGAAAAAGACGGCTGGCCCACGCCAGGTAGCGTGTGCGTCCACTGATGAAATACAGCAGCGCGCAGACGACGATTCCCGCACCAAAGGCAAACAGTAGGCCGCGAAACATGGGCCGCCGATCAGGTGAATGCCAAGTGCTGGAAGGCCTGGGGCACCGACTGCTCGGCGTCAAAGCGAACGATGTCGTAGGCCGATGCATCGGCCAGCAGTGCCCGTAGCAGGAGATTGTTCAGGGCATGGCCGGAGCGGTGCGCGCGATACGCGGCAATCAGCGGTCGGCCCAGCAGGTACAGGTCGCCCATGGCGTCGAGTATCTTGTGCTTGGCGAATTCGTCCCCGCTGCGCAGGCCATCGGTGTTGAGCACGCGGTATTCGTCCATCACGATGGCGTTCTCGAAGCTGCCGCCGAGGGCAAGGCCGGCGGCGCGCAGCGCCTCGACCTCGTTGACGAAGCCGAAGGTTCGCGCGCGCGCGACCGCGGCAACATAATTGTCGCGGGCAAAGTCGACCTCGACGTCCTGCGTCGTCGAATCGATCGCCGGATGGTTGAAATCGATCGAAAAGCGCAACTTGAAGCCAAAGTGCGGTTCGAGCCGTGCCCATTTGGCCAAGCCGCCCTGGCCTTCCCGCACCTCCACCGGCTTGAGCACGCGCACAAAGCGCCGCGCGGCCGCCTGTTCGACGATCCCCACCGAGCGGATCAGGAACACGAAGCTGGCCGCACTGCCGTCCATGATCGGAATTTCCGGAGCATCGACGTCAACGTAGCAGTTGTCTACGCCCAGACCCGCCAAGGCCGACATCAGGTGCTCGACGGTGGCGATCTTGACGCCGTCGCGCTCGAGGGTCGATGCCATTCGCGTATCGCCGACGGCCAACGGCGATGCCGCAATCTCGACCACCGGATCGAGATCGGTGCGGCGAAAAACGATGCCGGTATCGACTGCCGCCGGCCGCAGGCGAAGTTCCACCCGCGTGCCGCTGTGCAGGCCAATACCTACCGTGCGCGCCATCGAATTGAGGGTATGTTGGGTAACCATGTTGTTATCCGCCTTTGCGCAGCTAGAGCGCGAGCGGCACCGTCTTGCGGATTTTGGCAGGGCTCATTCTATCGTTGCCCGAGACCGCCGTGGCCGCGCCGATCGGCAAAAATCGCCGGGCAATCGTATCCGTGTGCAACCGTCGTGCCGGCAGTCAATGGCAGAATGCGGCATACCGCTTCGCGGCGCTTGCGCGCCCTTGCAGAGATCACCATGCACGCGTCTACCTTGCGACGAACCGCCCCAACCGCGGCCTTTCCACCATGCTGGCGGACACTGCTTGCCACGGCGTGGTGCGCTGGGTCGCTGGCGGCGGCCCAACTCGTCCTGGCCGATCCGCTGCCCCTGACGACGACCGCCAAGCTCCTGGCGGGAGTCGATCCGGGCACGGCCGATCCCCAGCTGGCGCACATCATCGCCAGCGAGCAGTGGCAACAGCACCGCAAATCGGCCCGGGCCGGTGCGCGCCAACTCAAATCGCGGCTGGAGCGGATCAACGAGTGGCAAGCGCGCCATCTGCCGGATGCCGCCCGCGGCGGAACCCTGCTTTACCCTTTCAGCGGCCCGGATTTCATCAATGCCTATGCGCTTTTCCCGGACGCCGACACGTACGTCTTCTTCAGTCTCGAGCCGCCCGGCGAGGTGCCGCCGCTCGAGCGCCTGGAACCGCAGCAGCTGGCGGCGCTGTTTGGCGACCTGCGAGCGGCCCTCAATGACTTGGTGGCGCTGAACTTCTTCATCACTCCGAACATGAAGGAAAGCTTGCAGACGGATGCCTTGCAAGGAACCGTGCCGGTTCTGCTGGCGATGATGGGTCTGCTCGATCTGCAGGTCGACGCGGTGGAGAGGTTCGACCCTTGGCCGGACCGGACGCGCGAATATGCCGCCCGTGCCGCCAAGAATGCGGGGCCACGCCCCGGGCTGCTCGAGCAGGGCGTGCGCATCACCTTCACCAATCCGCGCACCTCGCGCCAACAGGTCCTGGTGTACCTGTCGCTGGACGTGAGCGACCGGCTGCTGAAGTACTACCCGGATTTCCTCGCCTGGCTGCGGTCCTTCCCGCATCCCTCGGTGTTGCTCAAATCCGCGTCGTATCTGCTCCACGGCGAGCACTTCCGCCAACTGCGCAAGGAGATCCTTGCCGATGCCAACGTCATCGTGCAGGACGATACCGGGCTGCCGTTCAAGACCGTGACCGACGCCGGCTTCACCGTCGCCCTCTTCGGCCAGTACGAGCGGCCGGTGAAGCTCTTCGAAGGGCGGTTCCAAAGCGACCTCGAAGATGCGTACGCCAAGGCCGGCAATACCGAGCCGCTGCCCTTTCCGTTCGGCTACAACTGGCGCAAGGAGGGCAAGTCGGGCCTGCTGCTCGCGCTGCGCGCGTCAGCGAACCACTAAAGCGCGCTGGCACCGGACCAACATGCGCTCGCCCCCCGATCTGCAGCGGCGCAAGGGGCTGCTGGCGGCGCTCGGGTTGGGCGCAACCATCGCCGCCCCTGGCCAGGCGCGGACCATCGCCAGCGCGGCCGCGCCCGCGCGGCCGCGCAGCGACGATCTGCGCCCGCAGGAGGCCGCGCCGGAGCAAGTCGCATCGCATTGGGTGGCGACCAGCGACGGCATTCACCTGAACGTACTGGAGCGCGCTCCCGCCCTGGACGCCGACGCGGGGCAGGCACGAGCTCCGACCATCGTGCTGCTGCCGGGATGGTGCATGCCAGCGAGCATCTGGCGCGCGCAATTGATCGGCCTGGGAGCGCGCTGGCGGACCCTTGCCATGGATCCCCGCGGCCAAGGCGATTCCGAGATTCCGGACACCGGCTACACGGCGGACCGGCGCGCGGACGATTTGCGCGACGTGCTGGCCGGCCACGAACGGGTCGTGCTCGTCGCCTGGTCGCTGGGGGTCCTCGAGGCGCTGCACTACGTGTACCGGCACGGCAGCGACCGCCTGCTCGCCTTGGTCCTCGTGGACAACTCGATCGGCGAGCCACCTGCGCCCAAGCCCTCGGACTTCGTTCAGCGGCTGCGCCGCGCCCGTGCGGCCACGGTCGAGAGCTTCGTGCGATCGATGTTCGCGCACCCGCTTGCCGAGGCGCAAATCGGCAGCCTGCGCGATGCGGCCCTGCGGATGCCTCTCGAGAGCAGCATTGCGCTACTGTCCTATCCGCTGCCCCGCGAACACTGGCGCGCCGTCGCGCACGCCTTCGACCGGCCGCTTGCGTACCTGGTCACGCCGCGTTACCGCGAACAGTCGCAGCACCTGCTGCAGGCGCGACCGGCCACCAAGATCGAGGTCTTCGAGCAGGCGGGCCACGCCCTGTTCGTCGATGAAGCACCGCGCTTCAACCGGCTGCTGGCCGACTGGATCGACTCCTTCGCCGGCCCGGCATTGTCCTAGTCCGAAGTTCCTTCGTTTTTCCCTTGAAATAGATTCTGATTATTGAGCCGATTCAGCGAGTTGG
>OKRD01000158.1 GCA_900290335.1 Burkholderiales bacterium
CGCGCTTGCGCTCGTCCGACACCACGCGAAGCTGCGTCATTTCCAGCGCCTTCAGCTCCACCTCCACTGCGGCGAGCTTCTCGCGAAAACGCGGGTCCTCGATCAGCGGCCGATCGCCGACGCGTTCCAGCGACGCCAGCTCCTTGATGCGCGCCACCTTCGCCTTCGACACGCCGACCCGCGCGATGCCGGTGCGCTCGTTGCCGAGCAGGAATTTCGCATAATCCCAACCCTTGTTCTCCTGGCCCACAAGATTCTCAGCCGGCACCTCGACATTGTCGAAGAACACCTCGTTCACCTCGCGCCCGCCGTCGATGGTGATGATCGGGCGGACGGTGATGCCAGGCGTCTTCATGTCCACCAGGATGAACGAGATGCCCTCCTGCTTCTTCGCCACTGCGTCGGTGCGCACCAGGCAGAAGATCCAGTCGGCGTATTGCGCCAGCGTGGTCCAGATCTTCTGGCCATTGACGATATACTTGTCGCCCCTGCGCTCGGAACGGGTTCGTAACGACGCAAGATCGGAGCCGGACCCCGGCTCGGAGAACCCCTGGCACCAGAAGATATCCGCATTCGCGGTCTTCGGCAGGAACCGCTGCTTCTGCTCCTCGCTGCCGAACTGCGCGATCACCGGCCCGACCATCGTCACGTTGAAGCCGATCGGCGTCGGCACGTTCGCCTGCTGCATCTCGTCCTGGTACATGTAGACCTGCACCGGGGACCAGTCCTGCCCGCCCCATTGCACCGGCCAGTTCACCGTCGCCCAGCCGCGCGCGTTCAGGATGCGCTGCGAGGTGACCATGTCGTCCTTGGTCAGCCCTTCGCCTTCGGCGACCTTGTCGCGGATCGATTGCGGGATCTCGCTGCGGAAGAAACGGCGCGCCTCCGCGCGGAAGGCGCGTTCCTCGTCGGTGAAATTCAGGTCCATGCGTGGTGTCCTTTCATTCGGCAGCCGCACGCCGCAGCCGGTCGGCGAAGGTCTTGCGGAACTTCGCCACCTTCGGCGCCACCACCGCCCGACAATAGCCGCTCCACGGATTGCGCGCGAAATAGTCGTGATGCTCCGGCTCGGCCGGATAGAACACACGCAGCGGCTCGACCTGCGTGACGATGCGCCCGCCCCAAAGTTTCGCGCCCGTGATCTCCCTGATCACCGCCTGCGCCGCCTCGCGCTGTGCGTCCGAATGCGTGAGAATGATCGAGCGATATTGCGGTCCGAAATCGTTGCCCTGGCGATCGACGGTGGTGGGATCGTGGATGGTGAAGAACACGCGCAGCAGGTCGGCATAGGAGACCTCGCCCGGGTCGAACCTGATCTGCACCACCTCCGCATGGCCCGTCGTGCCGTTGCAGACCTGCTTGTAGCTGGGATTGGGAACGTGGCCGCCGGCATAGCCCGACGTCACGCCGATGACGCCGCGCAGGTCCTGGTAGACCGCCTCCAGGCACCAGAAGCAGCCACCGCCGAGGGTGGCGATCTCTTCGCTCATGTCGCTGGCTCCCGCTCCCTTTGGCCGCCGATCATAGCGCCGACGCTGGTTTTACCCAACCTTAAGCCGGCCGGGGTTTGATGGAAGGCGCAGGCGGGGGACCCCATCGTTGGCAGCCGAGGCAAGCATCAGCCAGACCGGGAACCGCCTGGATGAGCAGGTACGTGCGGCGGTGCGGGCCGAGCTGTCGGGGTCCCTGGACGAACTGCGCCGCTTCGTGGACCGGCGGATCGCCGAGCTGAGCACGGAAATCCACGCCACCGTGCAACTGGTCGACTACAGCGAGACAAACCTGTCGGGTCAGCTGGCCGGCATCCATGACCAGATCACCCAGATCGTCGCCATGCCGGCGGCGGCGGCGCGCAACAGCGGGATGGAACTGGAGGCCGTGGTTCAGGCGACCGAGGTCGCCGCCAACCAGATCATGGAAGCGGCCGAGGCGATCGGCGGCTGGCTGCGCGAAGGACGGCGCGATCCGGAATCGGTCGAAGCGGTGGCGCGGAAGCTGAACACGATCTTCGAGGCTTGCACCTTCCAGGACCTGACCGGCCAACGCATCCGTCGGGCGATCGAGCATCTGCAGCACGTCGAGGCGATGCTGGCGGGTCTGATGCAGACCCACCCCGAAGCGGCGCCGGCGAGCCGGACGCCGACCGGTGCGGAACTCGGCCAGGGCGATATCGACACGCTGTTTGCGTAGCGCAGCCCATTGGCCGCAACCAAACTCGCTTTTCGTAAGCGAAGCAATCCAGACTCACGTCGTGAATCCTGGATTGCTTCGCTTCGCTCGCAATGACGCCGCGAAGGCGGTCGGGGCGACCGATGTCATGCGGAATTTCTTCGATGCAACAGGCAGTTACGGGTG
>OKRD01000031.1 GCA_900290335.1 Burkholderiales bacterium
GTGCCGCGGCGCAGCGTGAAGATCCGCGGGCGGACACGGGTGAGCCTGAACGTGCTCGATCGCGGCAGCAACCTGGAATACCGCTTCGTCCCGGAAGGCCCGACCGTCAGCCAGCTGGAATGGCAGGCCATCCTTGCGGCCATCGAGGCGACCGAGGGGAAGTGGCTGATCGCCAGCGGCAGCATCCCCAACGGAATTCCACAGGATGCCTATGCCCAGATCGCGCGCATCGCGGCGCGGCACGGCCGGCGCTTCGTGCTCGATACCTCGGGCCCGGCCCTGCGTGCGGCGCTCGGCCAGGGCATCGAACTGGCCAAGCCCAGCCTCGGCGAACTGGAGCATCTGGTCGGGCGCGTGCTGCCGGATCGCCGCGACCAGGAGGACGAGGCCATGGCGCTGGTCCGCTCGGGCGCGGCGCGCATGGTGGCCGTCACGCTCGGCGCGGACGGGGCCTTTCTGGCCACGCCGGAAGGCGTGCTTCGCCGCGCCGCGATGGATGTCGCGGTGCACAGTGCCGTGGGCGCCGGCGACGCCTTCCTGGCGGGCATGACCCTGGCGCTGGCGCGCGGCGACTCGCCGGCCGAGGCGCTCGCCTGGGGTACCGCCGCCGGCGCCGCCGCTATCGTATGTGCCGGCACCGCACGGCTTCGTCGCGCCGATGTCGAGGCCCGCTATCGCGAACTTTGCTCCGCCCCTCCTCCCCAGCCCCGCTCCGCGAGGCAGATCGAGCCCGTAACGGAGGCAGTTGCAGGCGGCGACGACGGGTGAGGGCGCGTCGGCAGGGCAATCGGGTGAACCAAAGAAGGCAAGCGGGCGCTGCCCCGTAGGCGTCAGGATAAGCGGTAGGGCAGGAAGAAATTCTCCCCCTCCCCTTGCGGGAGGGGGGTAGGGGGAGGGGTACGCGCGGCACGAAATCCACGTCGTCAACGTCGGGACACCCCTCCCCCCAACCTCCGACAAGGGGAGGGGGAGGGCTTTCCCACGGCGCCGCTTATCCTGACGCCCACGGGGCGCTGCCCCTGGCCGTTTTTGTGTTCACCTGAGCTGATCGGCCACCTTGTCGATCCCCGCCTGGACGCAGGGTTCGTCGACCCCCGGCGAGCCGCCGGGAATCGCGATGACATTCGGCAGCGTCACCTGCTGGCGCACCACCGGATCATTGTCGGCGAACCGCTTGGCATAGACCGCGGTCGACATGCGGAAGCTGCGCGCGGTGTACGCCTTGCGCCGCGCATTCTCCATCGTCTGCGGGCCAGCATTGTCGGCGCGCAGCGCAACGATCGTATCGCCCGCGCGATCCACCACCACCGCCGAGACCGCGTATCCCTTCGCACCGCAGCTCGCGATCGCCGTCTCCGCAATCGTCGTTGCCATCGCATAGGAGAGATCGCGGTGGGTGAGCAGTTGCGCCTGCGCGGGCAGGGTGAACGCGCCGGCCAGCCCGGCCAGCGCGATGCATCGCAAGCGAATCGCCATGTCAGCGGATCGGCGAGAAGGACGCCGGCAACACGAAGGCGTTCTCCTGCTTCACCACCACGCCCGGCGGATTGCGTGCCGGCCAATTGCCGGTCGCGGCCGCGGCGGCGCGCACGCTGACCCGCTCGTTGGCATCCTTGTAGGCCCAGATATGCACCCACTTGTTTAGCGCGCCGAACTCCGAATACCAGCCGCCGACCAGCGGCGAGAATTTCTGCCGCCCCTCGATCTTCTCCGACCATCGTTCGATCAGGCCGGGAATGGCGCCAGGGATCAGCGTGTACTGGCGGATCTCGAACAGCGGACCCACCTGGCGCGGCGCCAGCGGCGGCGAGAACGGTGCCGGCAGGAACACCTCGTTCTGCATCCCGGTGATGAATTCGCTGGTCGCCGGCGGCCAGCCTTCCTCCTTCATCGCGGCGGCGCGCACCGCGGCGCGATGCTCGAGGCTGTCATAGGCCCAGACATGGATGATCTGGTTCAGTGGCCCGACCTCGGTGTGCCAGAAGGCGGCGAGCTTCGAGTGCTTCTCGCGGACCGGCAGCGCCGCGCCGAAGCGCTTCTCCACCTCCGCCAGCGTGCCGGGCCGCAGCGTATAGGTACGCATTTCAATGATCATCGGTATCCCCCCCTATCCACATGACGCAACGACGCCAGTACCACGAATCATGAAACCGCGAAACGCCCACACATGTCATTGCGAGAAGCGCAGCGGTGGCCGGGTCAAGCCCGGCCACCGCTGCGCTCCTCACAATGACAGGGGCGGACCCGCCTCACGCCGCCTGCTCCAGCGTCGAGCCGGTATCCAATGTCGTCGCCCGCCGCAGGTCGCGCGGCTGCGACTCATCGTGCGGGCGGCCGCGATGCATCGTGCAGCGATTGTCCCAGATCACCAGATCGCCGACCTGCCAGCGATGGCTGTAGACGAACGTGCGCTGCGTCGCATGCGCGGTCAGGTCCCACAGCAACAAACGCCCGTCCGCCACCGGCCAGCCGACCACATGCGACGCATGCGCGGAAAGATACAGCGTCTTCCGCTTCGAGCCGGGATGCAGCCGCACCAGGCGCTGCGGCGAAGGCGGATATTGCTCCCGCTCACCGGGCGGGAATTCGGTGAAACCGATCTGACCGCGCGACCAGAACACGTCATGCTCCACGATCAGCCCGTCGATCTCCGTCTTCATCATCTCCGGCAGCGCGTCATAGGCGGCGCGCATGTCGGCGAACTCGGTCTCGCCATTGCCCAGCGCCGACGAGGGCGGCACCGCGACGGCATGCAGCATGCCAAGCACCACCGGAACCGGCATGTAGGATGCGTCGGTGTGCCACAGCCGGTTGCCGAGACTGTCCAGCCTTCGCCTGTCATCGCGGGCGCGGATCCGATTGTCCTCGTCCAGGTTGGAGATGTCGCCGATCTGCGGGATCGCCAGCCGGCGCCGACCAGGACGGGCAGCGGCGCGGCCGATCTCCAGCGGGCCGAACAGGGCGGCGAAGTCATGCAACTGCGCGTCGGTCAGGCGCTGATCGTGAAACACCAGCACCGCGTAGCGGTCGATGGCATCCCATATCGCCCGCACGGTTGCCGCATCCACCTTCTGGCCGAGATCGAGCCCGCTGACCTCGGCAACGAAAAACGAATGGAGTTGACGCAGTTCCATGACGCTCCTCCCTGGGCACTGGCGTCCGGCCCGGTTCGCCCCAAGATTAGCCGAACATGATCGCTTTTGCCGAATTGCTGGAGCGCCTGGCGTTCACCCCGACGTGCAATGCCAGGATCGCGGTGCTGCGGCGCTATTTCGCCACCCAGCCCGACCCCGATCGCGGCATCGGCCTGGCGGCGCTCGCCGGCCGACTCCCATTCACCGCCGTCAGGCCGGCATTGATCCGCGAACTGGCCGCGACGCGCACCGATCCGCGGCTGTTCGCTTGGTCGCACGACTATGTCGGCGATCTGGCGGAGACGGTTGCGCTGATCTGGCCGGAACTTTCCACCACCGCGCCGCCGCCGCGGCTCGCCGAGGTCGTGCAGGCGCTGCAAGCCGCGCCCAGGCCGGC
>OKRD01000067.1 GCA_900290335.1 Burkholderiales bacterium
TGCGGGCATGACTCGACCCCCTCTCCCGCGAAGCGGGAGAGGGCCGGGGAGGGGGTGCCGGAGGATTGGCAATCCGCCGATACCGTCTTCTATACTGATCCCTGCTTCAGCCAGGGGGGCGTCCAACAATGAATATCGGCATCCGCCAGATCCATCCGGTGTTCGTCGGCNNAGCCGGCGTGGACCTCACGCGGCCAATCTCCCGCGAAGCGGTCGGGGCAATCGAGGCCGGCATGGACCGCTACGCCGTCCTCGTGTTCCGCGACCAGAGGCTGACCGACGAACAGCAGGTCGCCTTCAGCCGAAACTTCGGCGAGCTGGAGTACACGCGGGGCAATGCCATCACCAAGGCGACGGAGATGCGCCTCGATCCCGCCTTCGCCGACGTCTCCAACCTGGACAAGGACAGCAAACCGCTGGCACGCGATAGCCGGCGGCGGCTCTACGCGCTTGGCAACCGGCTATGGCATTCCGACAGCTCGTTCCGTGCCATCCCGGCGACATATTCGCTGCTGTCGGGCCGCATCGTGGTGGACAAGGGCGGCGCAACCGAGTTCGCCGACATGCGCGCCGCCTATGACGCGCTGGATGATGCGACCAAGGCCGAGGTTGAAGAACTGGTCTGCGAACATTCCCTGATGTATTCGCGCGAGCAGCTCGGCTTCACGGAGTTCTCGGCCGATGAGCGCGAGGCGATGGCGCCGGTGCGCCAGCGTCTGGTGCGCACGCACCCCGTCACCGGGCGGCGGTCGCTGTTTCTCGCCGCGCATATCGGCACCATCGTCGGCTGGCCGGTCCCGGAGGCGCGCGCCTTCATCCGCGACCTGATGGAGTACGCGACGCAGCCGCAATTCGTCTATTCCCACAAGTGGCGGCAATGGGACCTGGTGATGTGGGACAACCGCCAGACCCTGCACCGCGTGACCCGCTTCGATGACACGCAGGTGCGCGACATGCGCCGTACCACGATTGCCGGCGATGCCATGACGGTGGCGCAGGCGGCATGACAGGCAAGCGCTGTCTTGCGCGGGCCAGTCAGAACAGCCGGCGCAGATCACGGCGGCCGTCGACAATCCGCACGATTTCGACCGTGTCGACGACTTGTTCGTCCGTATCCGGATGGATTGCGTAAAGCACCAGATAGGGCCGCTGAACCATCATGCGCATCTCCGGCCTGATATCTGGCCGGCGCGTCCCAATCCGAGGGAAGTCTGCAAGCAAATCGATCTTCTTTCCGATTGCCCGCACAATCCTGGTCGCCGCGCGCGGATTGTTGGCGGCGATGGTCAGCCAGATGTCTTCGAGATCGCGCTCGGCCCGCGCCGTAATAACGATCCGGATCACTCAGCGGCGGCTTTGCCCAGTCGGTTGCGTGCCGTCGTGAGCGGCCGTTCGATATCGAAATCGCGGACTGTGCCACTGGCCCTGCCCGCATCCCACAATTCCCGCAGACGCCCAATTTCGTCATCGTGCAGCGCATGCCCGAGACGCCAGGCGGTGATCGCCTCCTGGACTATCTCTTCAGTCGACGGATAAGCGCCGCTATCGACCGCCGCCTGAAGGTCGGCCATCTGCTCATTCGTCAGCGCGACGCTGACCCTTCGACCCGTTGCCACCGCAATCCTCGTAGTCCCACACCAGGCTAACCTAGGGGTTTTGTCGTCGCGTGTCCACGCGCGGGTCTCGACAGAAGCCCTCGACAGCCGCACGTTTCCCGCCATCAAACGAAGGAATCCCCCATGGCAGACAACCCACGCTGGACCCACCGCCCCGCCGGCTCCACCTGGGGCGATTTCGGGCCGGACGACGAACGCGGCCGCCTGAACCTGCTCACCCCACAGAAGGTCCTGCAAGGCATCGCCGAGGTGAAGCGCGGCAAGACTTTCTGCCTGTCGCTGCCGCTCGACTATCCCGGCGGTGCCATCCTCTCGCCCCGCCGCCATCCGCCGGTGCTGAAGCCCACCATGCGCGGCGAAAAGCCTAACATGAACTATCCGCTGCGCTGCGACGATCCCACCGCCACCGATATCGTCTGCGACGATCAGGTGATCCTCACGCTGCAATATTCAACGCAATGGGACAGCCTGGCGCATGTCGGCCAGATGTTCGACGCCGATGGCGACGGCAAGCCCGAGGACGTTTTCTACAACGGCTATCGCGCCGGCCGCGACATCATCGGCCCGGCCTATTACGACGCCCAGGGCAACATGACCCCATGCGACGAACCGCAAGGCGCGCGCCATCTGGGCGTGCAGAACATGGCGGAATCCTGCATGCAGGGCCGTGGCGTAATGATCGACCTCGAGGCCCACTTCGGCCGCACCGGCCGCATCGTCAGCTACGACGACTTGATGGATGTGATGGCGAAGGACAAGGTCACCGTCGAACCGGGTGATTTCGTGCTGTTCCGCACCGGCTTCGCGCAGATGCTGCTGGAGATGAACAAGCAGCCCGACCGCAAGAAGTTGTTCGACAGCGCCGCCGCGCTCGACGGCCGCGACCCCAGGCTCCAGCAATGGGTGACCGACAGCGGCGCGGTGGCGCTGATCTCCGACAATTTCGGCGTGGAGGCCACGCCCGCGCGGCCCTGCATGGACGACATCTGCGCCACGCTGCCGCTGCACGCGCACTGCCTGTTCAAGCTCGGCTGCTATCTCGGCGAGATGTTCTACCTGACCGAGCTGGCGGACTGGCTGCGCGCCAACGGCCGAAACCGCTTCCTGTTCACCGGCCCGCCGCTGCGTCTCCCCGGCGCGGTCGGCTCACC
>OKRD01000012.1 GCA_900290335.1 Burkholderiales bacterium
CTCAAAAAACTCGGGGACTTACGTCAGTCGGCGTGACGACGCCAAACAGGAACTTCGGGCTAGGAGCCGGCGGCGGGGCGGGGCGCGCTTGCCCCTGCGCTGCGCCTTGCTGGCGCTCGCGGGCTTGCTGCAGGCTTGCATATACGTGCCGCGCACCACCAGCGTCTATGACGAGGACTGCAAGATCTACGCCAGACAAATGACGCTCGAGGTCACGCAGGTGGGGACCTTTGGACGATGCGTCAACGAAGGATGCGTCGCCCTGCTTGTCGGCGCCGGCGCAGTCGCGGCGGCCAGTGCCGTCGTCTCCGGCAGCATCGTCGTCGCGGGCAACGTCGTCTACTGGTTCGAGAAGCAGGGGCAGTGCGCCCACTAGCAGGCAAGCCACCAGCGCCTGCCCACCGGCAAAGCTTGCGCCGCGGCAGCTGGTGCGCGCAGCGCGAGATAATCGCCCCCTCACCCAGATTCCGCGGCATCAAGGACGGGGGCGCGCCTTGCGAACCAGCGTTGCACTACAGGTCGTGCAGATCGATTTGGCCGATGCGGCCCATTGCCGATGGCTGCTCGAGCTGCTGGAGCACTACGCGCGCGACCCGATGGGCGCAGGCAAGGGCCTGGGCGCGTATGCCCGGGAGAACCTGGTGGCGGAGCTGCGCGGGCTGCCGGGCTACCGGGGAGCCCTGGCATGGATCGACGTCGAGGCCGTGGGGCTCATCAACTGCTTCACCGGCTTTTCCACCTTCGCCGCGCGGCCCCTGCTCAACATTCACGACATCGTCGTGCGCGGCGATCGGCGCGGCCAGGGCGTGGGCCGAGCGCTGCTGGGCTGGGCGCAGCAAGTGGCCACGGACCTGCGCTGCTGCAAGCTGACACTGGAGGTCTTGGCGAACAACCGGCCGGCCATGGCGCTTTACCGCAGCGCCGGGTTTGTGCCCTACGAGCTCGGGCCCGCGGCGGGCCAGGCGCTGCTGCTGCAAAAACTCCTTTGAGGTCTAGCGCGACGTGCTCCGGGCGCCGAGCGCCAGCAGCAGCGCCGAGCCGCTCATCGTGGCCACGCCCATCTGGCTGTCGGCAATCAACGAGCCGATGCGCTCGAGCGCGTGCGGACTGCACTGCTCGACGTAGCATGCCAGCTCGAGCACGTGGTCCGACGTGATGCGAGCCGCGTCGTCGCTCGAAATGGGCGTCGCATCGCGCGTGAGTCGATGCAGCAGATGCGCGAACGCGCCGGTGGCGATGGTCACGAGCGCGAGCGGCCCGACCGGCCGCAGCAGATACTCGAGCAGCTTCGTGCGCACCGGCGCCGGCGCCTCGTCGTAGATCTCGGAGACCAGTTCGGGAATCCGCTGTGCGGACGTGCCCGCCGTCCAAGCGTTGCGCCAGCGAATATCCGCGCTCGGCGCGCGGTCAGGGGTTTTGTCGAAGTCCTCGCTCATTACGACACCTCGGCTGCAATGCGCAACGATTGTGCGTCAATGCGCAAGCGCCGGACATCAAGCAAATGCATGACGCCAGGTCGCGCATCAGGGCCCGGTACGTGGCGCAGAGTCTGGCACGCGCACAAGTCCCGGTCGTGACCAGGTGCCTGGCTGCGCGCAAATCCCTGCGACCAGCACCTTGCCGCGAAGTTCCCATCGCTTCGATGGTGCGCCGCAAGGGCGCGTCGCGCACCGGTGGCTCGCGCAAATCGGCCCCTCGCTGCGGCCGGCAGACGCGGGCATTGCGATAAGCGCCTTGCCGCCATCTTGCACGAAACTACCGCGTGCTTGCCGGTGTGCGATGTGGGCAGGCGCATGTGCAAGCCATGCACGACGGCGGGTTTCTTGGCGGATCATCCATTCGCATTTCTGACTTCGACAACCCATCCGGGCTTCTCGCACGCGCCGCCGCTCGCGGCGCAGCCCACTGCCGAGTTTGTTGTCGCGGGCGTCGCCTGCGATGGCGCCAAGACCAACCGTCCGGGTGCGCGCTTCGGTCCCTATGCCATCCGTCGCGCCAGTCACATGCTCGGCGATGCCTGGCATCCCCTGTTCGACCTCACGCCGGTCCAAGCGCTTGCCGACGTGGGCGACGTTCCTCTTCCGGGCACCTCGCTGGCGGCCAAGCGCGCCGCGCTCGAACCGCTGGCAGCGGCACTTCTGGCGCGGCATCGCGTCCTGTGGCTCGGCGGCGATCACTCCATCACGCGGTCGCTGGTCCACTTCGACGCACACTGTGCGATACCTGGGCCGATCACTGCGGCGAGGCCTCTGGCCGCGGGACCTGGGCGCAGGAGGCGATCAGCGAGGGCCTCGTCATTGCCCGGCAACCCGTGCAGATCGGGATCCGATCTGCGGCAAGGCCCCAGGCTCGCGAGTACGTGCGCCGCGGCGGCGGCCTGATCTATTCCGGGCCGAACCTGCTCGAGGAGCTCTACGACCTGCCGCGGCTACGAATGGATGTGGGCGAAGTTGCGCCGCCGTACGACCACGCGGAGTTCACCCGCACCGCGGCGGCAACGCCGGCGTGGACCTATCTGTGCGGCCGAATCGCCGCCCGCAACGCAAGCGTTAGCCGAGCAGCGAGTAGGGTCCGCCCTTGTCAATGGCCCGCTGATACGCTGGGCGGGCGTGGATCGCCTCGAGCCAGCGCATCAGGCGCGGGCGCACGCGGTCCAGGCCGCCGCGCTTTTGCGCGGCCTCCAGCGGGAAGCTCATCTGGATGTCCGCGGCCGTGAATTCCGGTCCCGCAAACCACTCGAACTTGGCCAGCTCGCCTTCCATGAAATCCAGGTGCAACTTGATCTGGGGATCGATGAAGCGAGCGCTGATCGCCCGGTCAATGGAGCGCGCCAGGGGCCGCAGCAGCGCCGGCATGGGCGGGCGCGAGATCCTGCTGAACACGAGCTTGAGGAGCAGCGGCGGCATCGCCGAGCCCTCGGCGTAGTGCATCCAGTACGTGTAGCGCAAGCGCGCGTCCGATCCCGCCGGCGGAATCAGGCGTCCTCCCCCATACCCGTCGACGAGGTACTCGAGAATCGCGCCGGACTCGGCGATGGTCCGCTCGCCGTCGGTCACGACCGGCGCCTTGCCCAGCGGATGGATGGCGCGCAAGCCCGGCGGCGCCAGCGAGGTCCTCGGGTCCCGCTGGTAGCGCTGTATCACGTAGGGGACACCGAGCTCCTCGAGGAGCCATAGCACGCGCTGCGACCGGGAGTTTTCCAGGTGGTGAACAACGAGCATGATGCGGACCCTCTTGTCGCTGACGATGCGAACCTTACCCCGCGCGCCGGCCAAGCGCCGGCCGTCCGACATTGCGCAAACCCGTCACGCGCGCACATGATGCCCGGCACCGAGGCAATCCTTGCTCATTTCGCGCTTCCCTTCTACCCTACGACACAAGCGGACCGGTAACGGCTGGGCCGCGCCCTGGCTTGCCCACCGTTACCGTCGCACCGCGAAACCTCACTTGCGTAGCAAGGCGTGACCATCGAGACCAACGGCTCGTTTGACGTGCTGATCGCCGGTGCCGGGCCCGCGGGCGCCTACCTGGGCTATTTGCTTGCTCGCCAGGGGATCGGCGTCGCGATCATCGACAAGAGCCCGATGCCACGCGACAAGGTCTGCGGCGGTGGCCTCTCGCGCAAGGCGGTCGAACTGCTCGACTTCGACATTACTCCAGCGGTGCACCGGTGGATACGCGGCGCGCGGCTCAGTTTCCAAGATCGCTCGAGCATCGTCAAGGACATCGACCCGCCCGCGGGCTGCACCGTGCTGCGGCGCCAGTTCGATTACCTGCTGCTCGAGCGAGCCTGTGCGGCCGGTGCGAAGTTCTACGCCCAAACGCCATTCGTCGGCCTGCGCACCGCGGGCGAAACCGTCGAGGTCCAGACTGGCCGGGGGGCGTTTTGCTGCCGCCTGCTGATCGGCGCCGACGGGGTCGGCAGCACGGTGCGCCGCAAGGTCTTCGGCCGCCGAATCGTGCGCTACGTGCCGGCGCTCGAGACGCTGGTGCCGCTAGTCGCCGGCGCGGCAACGCCGTTCGATCAGCGCGTGCTCTTTGACTTTGGCGCGGTTCCCCATGGCTACGGCTGGATCTTCCCCAAGCGCGACCATCTCAATATCGGGGTGTACTCGCCGTGGGGCGGCGAGCACCTGCGCGAACACTTGGCGTCCTTTATCGCGCGGCAGGAGGGCCTGCGCCTGCCCGCCGATGCCAAGTATCTGGGCTCTGCCATTCCGGTGAAGAACGCACCGGGCCTGTTTCAGGGCGATCGCGTGTGGCTGCTGGGCGATGCGGCAGGCTTTGCCGACGGACTATTCGGCGAAGGAATCTATTTCGCCCTGAAGAGCGCGGCGCTGGCGGCGCAAGCGCTGCAGGAGACGCGCGTTGCACCCAACAACATGCGCTACACGCAGCTCGTACGGCAAAGGCTGCTCCCCGATCTGCGAGCATCGCAGTGGATGGGCAAGGCACTGTTCGCCTTTCCCAGGCTCGCGTTCACCCATCTGGTCAGCAATCCGCGCATGAACGATTGCTTCGCGGGGCTCATCAGTGGAGCGGTCGGGTATCGTGAGTGCCTCGTCAAGACGCTGGTCGGCACGCCGCGTTGGCTGTTTTCCAGCGCAAGCATGGCGCCGCAACCGGCGCTTGCGGGCCGCCCGCGCGGGCGCTAGCGTTACGCTTTGGACAAGGGCCGACCCAACGCCGGCTTGCGTCTCTCGTGAAGGAGTTCTCGTGCTCACCTTGTGCAAGAAATGCGGGCGCATCCTCGTCGCTGCCCCGGATCCCGAGACCTTCGCGCCCAGGATTCTTCCCTGCCAGTGCGGCTACGCTGCCCCCGCGCTGGTGCGCTCGCTGCCCGACAAGCCCGCGGCGCCGCTGCGCCGCCGCGCCACGGCGCGCGGCCGAGGCTAGGGACCGCCCTCGGGCGGATCCGGGGATCGCCCCGCAGCTAGCCCCCGAGCTGTCGCACCGGGGTGCAGGCGGCGCATGATGACCCGCGGCGCAAGGCCGGCACGCCGCGCGCGAGCGCAGCGGCCGGACGTCGATCACAGACCGGCCGATGCGCCGTCGGCGCCCACCTCGAGCAGCTTGTGATTGTTGGTGCAGCTCCAGTTCGCGCCGTCGTTGTATGCGCCCGAGCCCGCGTATTGGGCCTGCTCCGGGAACTTGCAAAGCGGCATCGTGCGATCGATCGCTAGCGCGGGGTCGTTGTCAAGGTAGTGCGCGGCGACAATGGCGTCGGGCGGCGTACCGGCCTCGTTCCAGCTCTCCAGCGCGCTCAGGGTGTCGAAGAAATTCGGTCCGGGCCCGCCGACGCAGTGCTGCATGCCGGGCACCATGAATAGGCGCACGTTTTCCTGCAGCTCGCGGTACCCGCCATGGCGGTCGGCAAGCTGTTCGTAGTACTTCACGGTGCGAAACGGCGGCAGCGCCGGATCGCTGAAGCCGTGGAACATGATGAGCTTGCCGCCGCGGTGGATGAAGTGCTGCAGCTTCCCGGGATCGTCGCCGTCGCCGGCCTCGGTGCGCAAGTCGAAGAAGGCAAGCGCGCGGTCGTCGACGACACCTCTGGGCGAAATCGGAAAGTCGCGCAGGTTGTACGTCGGATCGCGCGCGACGATGAACTTCATGATGTGGTCGACAAACTGCCAGGCGACCGGCGCCGGCGAAAAGCCCGTGCCGCCCCATGGTTCGTTGGCCGAGAAGTCGGTCGGCGGGACCAGGCCGATCGTCCAGACATCCATGCCGCCCGTGAGATCGCTGATCGAGGCACCCGGGTAGATCAAGTCGCCCTGCTCATCGCGCAGTGCGCTGATGTAACTCTTGAGCGTATTGGCCTGCGCCCAGGTCAGGCAGTTCGTGGTCGCGCCGTTGCGGCACACGAGGCTCGCCGGATCGAACGAGCAGCGTGCAGGATTTTGTATCAGCCCGTCCTGGACCCCGTCGGCGGCGTCGCAGCTCGCATACACCGCCTGATCGATCGTCGGCAACATGGACGCGGGAATGTAGGCCCGCGGCGAGCTCAGCTGCACCTGCTGGATCTTGTCGCCCGCGATGATCGAGCGGATGTCCATGAAGGGAGCGCCCGCGATGATGCCGTCGAAGTCCTCGGGAAAGCGGGTCGCCTCCACCATCGCCTGGCGGCCGCCGTTAGAGCACCCGTCGAAGTACGAATGCTTGATGTCCTGGGCGCCGTAGAACGCGCGCACGAGATTCTTGGCCGCGGCCGTTACTTGGTGGGTCGCGCGAAAGTAGTAATCGGTCAGCGTCGCCGAGTTCGGAACCCCGGGCGAGATAAGTGCCCAGGCTGCATCGGTGTTGCCTGCCTGGTGCCCGGTATCGGTGATCGCGGTCGCGTAGCCCTTGAACAGCGACAAGGAATAGTCCACCGGATTGGCGGCGAAGTCCGCGTAGGTGGAACCGCCGGTTCCGCCGACGCCCCAGAACAAGAATTTTTGGTTCCATGCCGCCGGCAACTGGAGTTCGAACCCGGCCAGTCCGTCCGGGGCCTCATCGCCGGTGGTCACCAAGGATCCGCGCACGTCGCAGAATTCCGGATTCGACGCCGACGCGGGCACGTCCACGGCAAGGAGGATCGTTACGCCCGGCACACCGTAGGCCGCAAGCGCCGAGGCCGAACAATTCGCGATGGCCGCCAAAGTCGGTCCCGGTACCGTCAGTGCAAACGCCGCAATAGCGGGCGCCACTAGCCCGGCGAGCCGCGCCGGCAATACGCCGCGCGACCATTCGTTGCTCATCATGATGGTGTCTCCCTCTGGGCGGTCCGTTATGGACTTCACGTTTCTTTTTGCCCTCACCGAGCGTCGCACTCGCGGGGGCGCGCGGCCATCCTATCGAAACGCCCGGCGCTGTCAACGGGAGGCTGAAATGCATTGCAGCAGAGGCAATCACCTTGCAGAATTCATGGTCACTGGTGCTGTCGATACGCCCCCGCCATGGGGGCTGGCGCCGGCCGATCGCACGGCAACGGGGTCGACCGCACGATCGGCCGGGCGATGACACGCAGAATCGTGCCACGCGCCACTGCGATGGCCGCAGCGCTCATTCCTGACCGAAGCGTAGGGCCATAATGGCCGGCTCGCAGCGAACCGTCCCGGAGGCCGGATGATTTCCACCGAAGAATACGTACGCCACGATGGCCTGTCCTTGGCCGCGCTGGTTCGAAGCGGCCAGGTGAGTTGCGCTGAACTGCTGCAGACCGCCATCGCGCGGATCGAAGCCCACAACCCGGTCCTGAACGCGGTGATTCGCAAGCGCTACGAGCAGGCGCAAGCGGAAGCGGCGCAGGTGAGCAAGGAGGCACCCCTTGCCGGCGTGCCGTTTCTCGTCAAAGACCTGATCGCGACGATCGCCGGCGAGCCGACCGGCAGCGGCAATCGCCTGATGGCCGGGATCAGCATGCCGCACGACAGCGAAATGGTGCGGCGGTACCGCGCGGCCGGGCTGGTCATCGTGGGTCGGACCAACACCCCGGAGTTCGGCCTCACGCCCTATACGGAGCCGACTGCCTTCGGAGTGACCCGCAACCCCTGGTCCGCCGCCCATTCGCCGGGCGGCTCGAGCGGTGGATCGGCCGCGGCAGTGGCGGCGCGCCTGGTACCCATGGCCAGCGGCGGCGATGGCGGCGGCTCGATCCGCATTCCGGCATCGTGCTGCGGCCTTTTCGGGCTCAAGCCCAGCCGTGGCAGGACCCCCACGGGGCCGGATTTCGGCGAGCTCTGGCGCGGCTTTGCCATCGAGAACGTGGTCAGCCGTTCGGTGCGCGACAGCGCGGCGATGCTCGACGCCACCGCGGGCGCGGACGCGGGCGCGCCCTACGCGGCGCCGGCGCAGGCACGCCCCTTCCTCGAGGAAGTGCGCACCGACCCTGGGCGCCTGCGAATCGCCTTCACCGGCCAGCCGCTGTTCGGGCGCAACGTGCACGCCGACTGCATTGCCGGGCTCCAGGCCACTGCCAGGGAGCTCGAGTCGCTCGGGCACATCGTCGAGGAGGCCGCGCCGCCGGTCGACGCGCAGGCCTATGCGATTGCGTTCGTGACCGTACTGGCGGGGGAAGTGCGCGTCGAAATCGAAGAGGCGTCGCGCGCCGCGAAGATGCGCCCGCACGCGAGCCATTTTGAGGCCGCCACCTACAGCCTCGGACTGCTGGGGCGCGCGATCAGCGCGGCCGAGTACGTGAGTGCGGCGCGCACGCTGCAGCGGGCGGCGCGCGACATGGCGCCATTTTTTGAGCGCTACGACGTGTTGCTGACGCCCACCCTGGGGGCGCCTCCAGCTTTGATCGGCTCGCTCCAGCCCTCGGCCGCCGAGCTTCGCGTCATGCGTATCGTCAATGCGCTCGATGCCGGCTGGCTGTTGAACGCGCTGGGCGTGATCAAGCCGCTCGCCGACAAGACTTTTGACTACGTCCCGTTCACGCCACTATTTAACGTCACCGGGCAGCCGGCGATGTCCGTGCCGCTGCACTGGAACGACGCCGGTCTGCCGGTCGGCATGCAGTTCGTGGCGCGCTTTGGCGACGAGGCAACGCTCTTCCGGCTGGCCGGGCAGCTCGAACAAGCCAAACCGTGGTTCGACCGCGTGCCGGTGGGATTTTGAATGCGCTGGCAACGGGCTGCACGGCGCATCGGCGGCGGCTGCGCAGGAGCGCGATCGGCGCGGCGTTCGAGCGATGAAGGTGCTGGTCTTCGGCGCGTCGGGCATGGTGGGGCGGGGCGTGCTGCGCGAGTGCCTGCTCGATCCGCGGGTGGAGCGCGTGGTCTCGATCGGGCGCAGCAGCCTGGGACTGCAGGACGCCAAGCTGCGCGAAGTGGTCCATTGCGACCTGATGGACCTCGCACCGATCGAGCGCGAACGGCAGGGCTTCGACGCGTGCTTCTCCTGCCTGGGCGTGTCCTCGGCGGGCATGAGCGAGAGCGCCTACCGCCGAATCACCTTCGACCTCACCCTTGCGGTGGCGCGCACCCTTGCGCACCGCAACCCGTCGATGACCTTTGTCTATGTCTCGGGTGCGGGAACCGGCACCAGCGAGCATGGCCGGACCATGTGGACCCGCGTGAAGGGAGCTACGGAAAACGCGCTGCTCGACCTGCCGTTGCGCGCGCCATACATGTTTCGCCCCGGCCTCATCGAACCGCTGCACGGTATCGAGTCCAAGACGGCCAGCTACCGCATGCCGTACAAGTGGGTCGCGCCGGTGCTGCCCCCGCTCAGGATCTTGCTGCCCAAATACGTGACCACCACCGAGCAGGTCGGGCGCGCGATGCTGCGCGTCGCGCACGACGGCGCCCCCAAGCGCATTCTGGAAGGCGCGGACATCAACGCACTGTGCGATCGCCCGCGCCGCAGGGGCCGGCGGCGCCGGTCAACTGGGCTTGTGTTCGGGCCACTCGTTGTAGCCCATCTTCGGGTCGTTTGCCCCCAAGGCGCGAATGTAGGCCGCCTCGACGCCGCTGACCTCCTCGTCGGAGGCCGTGTCGGACTCCCAGATGACCTCCCGGCGAACGGTGAAGTCGCGGCGCTGCTTGCGCGTGAAATCCCGGGCGACCAGCTCCTCGTTGACGTTGCCAAAGCAGGTGATGGAGTTGGTCAGGTCCTTCACGACATAAATCTTCCCGTTCGGGTAGGTGATCTTGTAGACCACCTTGCGCTGCGGCTTTGTGGTGTCCTTCATCGGTCGTCCAGTCCCCGTTTCTCGTCGCCAGAACGCGCCGCCCTTACGCAAGGTGCCGTTCGAGAGGTCTAGGGCTACCCAGCGCGTAGGCTACCGCCACCGTCACGATCCGCGTTGTGATCGGCGTCAAGCTTGTGCCATACGCAAGCGCCATCAGCGCGGTATCGGGGAATTGATACGCGATCCGCATTCGCCGGGTTGCGTCTGCGGCCGCCTCCTCCGGCTATGGGGGATCGGGCCCGGCCCCGCCGGGCGCAGCCGCGGCGTTACGCGCAAGGGCGCTCGCCCGCGCGCAAAATCAAAGACAGCTGCTTGCGAGCAGTTCGCGTTGCAGCCGCGCTGCGTACTGCTCGAACTCCTTGAGCGGCAGTGGTCGACTGAAGAGGTAGCCCTGGTATTCCTTGCAGCCATACCGCGCCAGGACTTCCTGCTGCTCCCTTGTCTCCACTCCCTCGGCGACGACTGCCAGGTTCAGGTTCTGGGCTAGCGCCACGATGGTTCTTGCAATTGCCGCGTCGTTGGCGTCGGTGAGGACGTCGGCCACGAAGGATCGGTCGATCTTCAGGCACTTCAGGGGCAGGCGTTTGAGGTAGTAGAGAGAAGAATACCCGGTGCCGAAATCGTCCAGGACGAAGTGCACGCCTTTGGCGCTCAAGGCGCTCATCTTCGCGATGGTGTCCTCCATGTTGCCCACGAATAGGCTCTCGGTGAGCTCGAGCTTGAGCTTGCCCGGGTCGATGCCGGTACGGTCCAGGATCGCCTGTACCTGGCCGACGAAGTCGCTCTGGTGCAGCTGGCGGGCGCTGATGTTCACGGCCAGGGAAAGATGGGCGAAGTCGCTTGCGCCCGACCACTTGGCCAACTGCGCGCAGGCCGATTCGAGCACCCATTGGCCCAGGGGCAGGATCAGTCCGGTCTCCTCGGCCAAGGCAATAAAGGCGTCGGGGAACACCAGGCCGCGCTGCGGATGCTGCCAGCGCACGAGCGCCTCGGCGCCGGTCGGCTGACCATCCTCGTCCACCTGGACCTGGTAGTGGACAACGAACTGTCCTTCGCGCACCGCATTGCGCAGGTCCTTTTCCAGGACCACGTGGGCCGTCACCGCGGCCTGCATCGCCGGATCGAAGAAGCGCAGGCTGTTGCGGCCGGCGGCCTTGGCCTGGTACATCGCCAGGTCGGCCTGCTTTAGCAGCTCCTCGATGCTGCCACCCTTGTCGCCGAACAAGGTAACGCCGATGCTCGAGGCGCTGGAGTACTCCTGGCCACTGAGGTAGTAGGTGTCGTTGAGTCCGGCAAGAATCTTCTCGGCGACCGCTTCGGCCTGTGCCGCGGCCTCATTGATATCTTGGCTCAGCCCTTCGAGCATGACCACGAATTCGTCGCCGCCCAGGCGGGCCACGGTGTCGGCTTCCCGCACGTAGGACGAGAGGCGCTGGGCCACCTGCTGCAACAGCAGGTCCCCCTGATTATGTCCGCGCGTGTCGTTGAGCTTCTTGAAGTGATCCAGGTCGATGAACAGCAGGGCTCCGTGCTGCTGGCTGCGGGTGGTCGCCGCCAGGGCGTGCTGCAGGCGGTCGCGCAGCAGCCGCCGGTTGGGCAGGTGGGTCAGCGAGTCATAGAAAGCGAGATTCTTGATCTCGTCCTCCGCCGCCTTGCGCTGGCTGATGTCGAACTGCGTGCTGACATAGTGGGTCACGGCCCCGTCGTCGCCCTTGACCGCGGAAATCGTCAGCCATTTGGGGTAGATCTCGCCGTTCTTGCGCCGATCCCAGATTTCGCCCTGCCACGCCCCGCTGGTCAGAAT
>OKRD01000169.1 GCA_900290335.1 Burkholderiales bacterium
GTGAAGCAGACGTAGTCGAAGAGCTTGTCGTAATAGGCGTCGAGGTCCTTGCTCATCATGTTGAAGGTCCCGAGCGGCACCGGCGGACCGGCGACCACCGGAGACAACATCACGTCGTAGCGCTGGAAAAAGGCACCGACCCGGCGCCCGATCCCGTGCACGGTCGTGATGGCCGCGGCGTAGTCGGCGGCGGCGAGGCGTCGCCCCTCTTCCGCCCATAGCGCGGTGATGTTTTCCACGTCGCCGACGCCGAGTTTCTTGCGCCCCAGGACCGCCAGGCGATAGCCGATCCCGGCGGCGACATTGGCGGCAATGATGGTCCGCATGGCGCGTAGCGCCGCCTGGACGTCCAGGGTCGGTGCCGCGAGCTCCACGGAGTGGCCGAGCTCCTCGAGGAGCTTGGCCGCGGCCTCGGCCGCTCCGCGGGTCTCGGCCGAAACCTTTCCTCCGTGGGGATGCTCGACGCTGAGGGCGACGCGAAGTCTCCCGGGGTCGGCGCCCACTTCCTCGATGAAGGGCCGCTTGCGCGGCGGCGCCCAATAGGGGTCGCCCGGCGCCGGGCCGCTGGTGGCATCCAGCAGGGCTGCGCTGTCCCGAACGCTCCGGGTCACCGCGTGGCCGCCGGCAAGCCCGCTCCAGCCCTCGCCCACGTCGGGTCCGGCAGGGTTGCGCCCGCGCGTGGTCTTGAGTCCAAACAGGCCGCAGTGAGAGGCCGGAATGCGGATGGAGCCGCCGCCATCTGTGGCATGGGCGGCAGGCACCATGCCGGCGGCAACCGCCGCGGAAGCACCCCCGCTGGATCCGCCGGCACTGTGGCTGGACTTCCAGGGATTGCGCGTTGGGCCGAAGCGCGCCGGCTCCGTCGTGGCGTTGAGCCCGAACTCGGGCGTGTTGCTGCGCCCGACGATGACGATCCCGGCCGCCTTCAGGCGCTCGACCAGCGTGCTGTCGTGGTCGGCGATGAAGCCCTCGAAGAGCCGGCTGCCGTTGGAGACCGGCGCGCCGGCGTAGAGCTGATAGAGATCCTTCATCAGATAGGGCACGCCGGAGAGGGGACCGGCCGGAAGGCCGCCCGCGATCTGGCGCCGCGCAATATCCTCGAACACGAAGGTGACGGCGTTGAAGCGAGGATTCAGGTGCTCGATCCGGTCGAGGGCCGCATTCAGCACCTCGCCCGCGCTGACGGCGCGGTTCTGGATCAGCTGGGCAAGCCCCAGCATGTCGTAGGACTCGTATTCCTGGAACGGCATGATGGCCTCCTCACCGGAGAGCCTAAGGTCCCTGCCGCCGGCGGTAAAGCCTCGCCGAACGCTAGCCTGGCGGCGACAGGGCCAGGAGCCGCCCGCTTGCTAAGGCGGCGTGTCGGTTTCCCCGATGTTGAAGGCCGATTTGGCGCAGGCCTCGCCCTTTCCATTCTGGGCATCCGCCGAACCCAACACGCCGCAGTCGAGGCCATCGATCAGAAGCTCGATCGCCGTGAGGCTGCCGGAATTGGTGTTCGGATAGTCGGAGGCGAGCGCTCGCAGCGCACCCACCTGATCGTTGTTGAGCCCGTTGATGAAGATGACCGAGCCGTCGACGCTTCTGATGTGGATGAAGGCATTGGCGGTGCTGCCGGAGCTGCCGGGTTGGGTGAGGTTGGTCGTGAAATGCGTCTGCAGGAAGGCGGTGACCCCGTCGCCGGCATGGGCGTCGGCAATGGGGTCTTGGCCGAAGACGAGGATGTTGTCTTCGGCGTTCAGCGTGACGCCGGCGGTCGCATGGTCGTTGCGCGGATCGGCCAGCGCGAGGGCCTCGATATTGCTGACCATCGTCAAGCTGCCGGAACCCGAGGTGCCCGCTTCGATATCGATCAGAGCCCTGGCGATGTTGCCCGAGTGATTGCTGAGCACGACCGCGATCGCATCCACATTGCCGTCGATGACGACATCATGGCCGCCGTTCACCTGAATCAGAGCGTTGGCGGTGCCGCCGTGGCCCGCCGAAGACGCGCTGGCATTCGCTTGGGCGAACAGGCCGTTTTGGGTGACATCGACCTTGCGCTCACCTAAGAGGTACATGTCGGCCTGGGCGTTGATGTAGCTCACAAAACCGGACGCGACAGCATCGGCGAGCACGACCGCGCCTGGCAGCGTCAGATTGCTGTTGGCTGCCAGGAAGAGGTCGGCGACTGCCTGAACGCTCCTGCCATCCGCGGTAGCGAGTGCGTCCGCCGTCACCTTCACGGGCCCGCTGATAGCGAGATTGCCGCTGCCGCTGTTCGCTATGCCGCTGAAGCTCGCGAGCGCGTTGACGTTCTGCGTTTCGCCGAGTGCATTGGCATTTGCCTCGACCAGCACATGGCCGCCGATGTTGTGGTTCGCCAACACGTCGCCGACCTGAATACTGCTTGCGAACAGGTGCAGCTTGCTAATCGCCGTGACGTTGCCGTTGCCGGAGTCGAGCGCGCTGCCCAACACGGTGATGTTGCCGGCAAATGATGCCGCGTCGTCGGCGCTGGCGTCCAGGGAAGCCATCGCCTTGACATTTCGGCCGCTGAACGCGCCTTGGGCGTCGGCCTCGACGAGGACGTTGCCCAAAACCTCCAGTCCGTCGCTCCTGATTCTATCGAACGTGGCGGCGTGCAGATTGGCGTTGGCGATCGCCGAGCCGTTGTTCGCGTGG
>OKRD01000011.1 GCA_900290335.1 Burkholderiales bacterium
CATCAACAGGCTGGCGCTACGGCTCCGACGGCTCGGACCACTAGCGCCGGGCGCCCTGATTCCACCTTCGGCCCAAGAAAACCTATGCCGAACGGGAACTATCCCAAGCTTGCCAGCAGGCGCACCATTCCTGGCAACCGCCGATTATCACTCCCGCCACGGCGGGTGCCGCGCCGCTCAGCCGAAGCCGCCCCGGCCCTTGGGACGGCGGAAACCAGGCTGTCCGCCGCCACCAGAGCGGGGACCGGCGCCTTGGCCCCTGGCAATGTAATTGACCGTGCTGGTCATGGGATCGGGCTGCCGACTGACGCTCGGCCGGCCGGGCTTGTTGCCCGGGGCGCTGCGTCGCGGTCCGTTGGAATCCTGGGCGATATAGCTCACGGTGCTCGTCATGGGATCGGGCTGCCGATTGCCGCCGGGGCGTCCGGGCTTGCTGCCGTGCGGACCGCGCCGCGGCCCGTTGGGATCCTGGGAAAAATAGCTGGCCGTGCTGACCATCGGGTCCGGCTGGCGATTGCCGCTCGGCCGGCCTGGCCGGTTGCTCGGCTTGCCGTGGCGGGAACAGCTCGAGGTGCTGGTCATCGGATCCGGCTGGCGGGCGCCGCCAGCCGCGCCGCCGGGTTTGGCCCGCTTGGGGCCGCCGGGCTTGCGCGCCGGCGCCCCAGAACGAGAGCGAATTTCCTCCGAGCCGATGCCCAGATCATGCAGCCACGCTTCGACCCAAGCCGGTGCCAGTTCCTGGAAGCGGCCACGCGAAAGTGCGCGGGGCAATTGCACCGCCCCAAAGCGAATGCGAATCAGGCGGCTGACCTGCATGCCGAGCGCCTCGAACATGCGGCGCACCTCCCGATTTCGGCCTTCGGCAACGACCGCGCGGTACCAGTGATTAACGCCATGGCCGCCGGCGTCCTCCAATCGCGAAAAGCGCGCCGGTCCGTCGTCGAGGGCGACTCCCTCCAGGAGCTGGCTGCGCTGCTCCGGGGTCAATTCACCGAGCAGGCGCGCCGCGTACTCACGCTCGACTTCAAATCGCGGATGCATCAGCCGATTGGCGAGCTCCCCCGAGGTCGTGAGCACGAGCAGACCCTCGGTATTGAAGTCGAGCCGACCCACGGCAATCCAGCGGCCCCCGGATACCTTGGGAAGCTTGTCGAAAACGCTCGGCCGCGATTGGGGATCGTCCTGCGACACGATCTCCCCCGCCGGCTTGTGGTAGAGCAGGACGCGCGGCGGCCTGCCCGGCTGCCGGCGCGTGTTCAAAGGCTTGCCGTTGATCCGAACCTGGTCCGTCGGAAGCACGCGCTGTCCCACGTGGGCGGGTTGCCCATTGACGGAGACGCGGCCGGCAACGATGAGCTCTTCCATGTCCCGCCGCGAACCGATGCCGGCATCGGCGAGCACCTTGTGCAGCTTGTCCGTTTGCGCGCTCAGTGCGACCTTGGCAGCGCGGCGTCCCTTCTCCAGCAGGGATTGCGGCAGCGGGTGCTCCGCCATTGCCAAGGTATTGACCTCGTCGCCCTCCCCGGCAAGGCAGACCGCCGCCACTGCGTCGTCGCTGCCGGCCTCGACCGCCGTGCTCGCGTCGCGCGTCGGCCGCTCGCCGCGCCCGCGGCGGCGCCGGCCGTGCGGACCTCGATGGCGGCGCTCCCCTGTCGCGCTTTCGCTGCCAGCTTCGGAGCCCGAGGCCATGCCTGCGTCCCCTGGCCCGTCCCCCTCGTCCTGGTCGCCGGCAACGTCGGCGGGCGCTGCCAACGCATCAGCTCGCACCCCCGGCGTATCGGCGGGCAGCAGCGGACCGGAAGAGGCGCCGGCAGCGCCGCCGACGATCACGATCGGCGGCGCCGCGACAGCGGGGGACTCCAGCGGCAGGTCGGTGCTCGGCGCGTGCGCGTCGTTGGGCGAAGACGGATTCATGGTGTGGCGGAACTCATCTGATTCATGGGTGGGCTCGCTTCTCGATAGTCGACGCGCTCGTCGTCGGATTCGGGCGTCGGCGACGCGTGGGTACGGTCGCTCGCCGGCTCGGCGTCCGCGCCGACCGCGAGGGGAAGTTCCGCTGCGGCTGCGCCGATGCTGCCGGCAGGGCTGCCAACGGCCGTGCTCATGCCCGAATCCGGAAACGGCAGCTCGAGCCTGGCGTTGGGCGTGCCGGCATCGGCGCCGATCGGCGGAAGCTCCTGCAAGGAACGCAGTCCGAAATCGTCCAGGAATGCGCGGGTGGTGGCGAGCAGTCCGGGACGCCCAGGGGCTTCGCGGTGGCCGATGGTCTCGACCCACCCCCGCTCCTCGAGCGTCTTGATTACGGGTGCCGATGCGGTCACGCCGCGAATCTCCTCGATGTCGCCACGCGTGACCGGCTGACGGTACGCGATGATCGCGAGGGTTTCGAGCACCGCCCGCGAGTACTTGGGCGGCTTCTCCGGATTCAGGCGGTCCAGAACGGGGCGCATGGCCAGCGTGCTTTGGAAGCGCCAGCCACTGGCCAGCACGACCAGCTCGATGCCCCTGCCCTGCCAGTCGCTGCGCAATTCCTCGAGCAGGAGCCGAACAGTATCGTCGTCGAGCTCCTCCGTGAACAGCCTGCGCAGCTGGTCCACGGACAGCGGTTGCTGCGCGGTCAATAGCGCGGTTTCCAGAACGATCTTGGCCTCGTGCGTGTTCATGATTTGCGTCCGAATCAATCGGGCGGGCGTGACATCCAGGTATGCCTCGTCGATGCCGCAATGGCTTACGCGAGGCGTTCGGAGTTGCCGAACATAAGCATAAGAATTCGGTTTTCAAGGTCCGGGGGGCCGAACGACCCTGACTTGCAGGCGTCGCGTACGGACGTCGTCGGACATATCGCGGCACGAACCGTAGGGGTGGGCTGGCGGCGCTTGGCGCACCGGCATTGCCGGCACTACTCCCACAGGTGACCGCTGTCAGGAGCCGCCGTCGATACAGGGCAGCTTCCGATTGATACTTTTTTGCAGTGTATCACGCGCTCAGCTGGCCGCAAGACATCCAATCGGCGGAAGAGGGCAGCGCGATGGTGGTTGACAACCTATACTGTATGCATTTACAGTGTAACATCTTCAGTCCTGCCTCTGCGGCCATGAACATCGACCCTGCCAACGTCCTGACCGTCCGCCAAAGCGAGATTCTCGAGTTCATCCGCAGCACACTGGCGGAAAGCGGCGCACCACCAACGCGCGAGGAAATCGCCCGGGCTTTTGGTTTTCGCTCCCTGAACGCCGCCGAACAGCACCTACAGGCATTACAGAAAAAAGGCCTGATCGAGCTGCTTGCCGGCACCTCGCGCGGTATTCGGTTGCGCGACTCGGTACGTGCTCTTGGCGAGGCGGCGCGCGAATTCGGTCTTCCCCTGATCGGTAAGGTCGCAGCCGGTAGCCCGATCCTGGCACAGGAAAACGTCCTAAAGCGCCCCGCCGTCGATCCCTCCACCTTCAAGCCACGTGCAGACTATCTGCTCGAAGTGCGTGGCATGAGCATGCGCGACGCCGGCATTCTCGACGGGGATTGGCTGGCAGTGCATCGGCAAAACCAGGCGCACAACGGGCAAATCGTCGTCGCCCGCCTCGGCGATGACGTCACCGTCAAACGATTCAAGCTGCGTGGAACACGCGTCGAATTAATCGCCGAGAACCCGGACTACACCTCCATCATGGTCGACCTCAAACGCGAGGCACTGACCATCGAAGGTATTGCGGTCGGTGTCATCCGCGCGGCCGTCTGACGGGAACCATGGTGAGCCATCGATGCGTGCCGCCACTGCCCTAGTTCCCTTGCTGCAGGCGGCCGACGCCGGCGCCATTGCCAATCTTTGGCGCGGGGATGAATGGATTCAGGCCGAATCGCGCTTGGATTGCACATCCACTGGGTACGAGGCCCTCGACCAGGAGCTTCCCGGTCACGGTTGGCCGCGGGGTCAACTTGTCGAACTGCTGGTCGATCATCCCGGCATCGGTGAGCTGTGCCTGCTGCTGCCCGCACTGGCAGCGGTAACGCGCACCGGGCGCACCTGCGTCTGGGTGTTGCCGTGCCAGCAAAACTCACCGGCGGCGACGCGTTCCCCGCAAAACACCATCGAGCAGCAAACGGCAACACATGCCTTGCCCTATGCGCCGGCTCTGATAGAGGCCGGCATTGATCTGGCGCGCAACATTTTCGTCAAGCCGCTCACCCCGCGGGAGAGCGGTTGGGCACTGGAACAATCCCTGCGCGCGGCCCATCTGGGCGCCCTGCTTGGCTGGTTGCCGGAGAGCGCCGGCGCCGATGCCGACTTTCGCTCCTTGCGCCGACTGCACCTGCTGGCGCAGCGGCACCGGGCATTGGTTTTCGTCCTGCGCACTGCTCGCCATGCACGCACGCCATCACCGGCAGCCCTGCGCTTGCAGCTGAACCATGATGGCGGTCAACTGCAGGTGCATCTGCTCAAACGCCGGGGTCGCCCCTTGATCGAACCGGTCGCATTGCAGATCCACCCCGCTCGCTGGAATCGCCATCCCGACCCCGGCACCCTCGGTCCCATCGCCAAAGGACACGCCCGCCGCGACCGCCCCGCAACTGGCGCAGATGTTGGGCGCGCTCTCGGCAAGCGCAGGCCGCTCGATGCGAACGATGTTCGCGCACCGACTCGGCCCCGCCATCGTGTCCTAGAAGGAAAACGACCAGGTCGTAACGGGGGTTCCCATTCCCGGGAGCACGCCGCCCGAGCTCGAACAAAGCGTCGCTCCGCTGCGGGAGATGGTTGTGCAGCGCGCACCACCGCCAGCAGCGCGGCTAATGAGACTTGTCGAGCCCGCCGGAGAACCGAGGTAGCGATCGAACACTTCGCTGGGTGTCGGCTGCCGGATGCGCTCGCCGACGATGACGATCTCGTCCGAGTCCGGGTCCGGACCGGCCGCGTGAACCGCCTCCCATTGCTCTGGCGCCCTGCCCAGGCCGAGTGGTGTCCTGTCGATCACCACGGACGAGGTCCGCGCTCGGGGCTGACAATACCGGATCACCACCGAACGGCAATTGGCGCTCTGCGCGACGGGGCTTGCCCCCGTAGTTGCGACCGCCGCACCGCCATCGCCGTCGCTCGCCGCCAAGGCCACCGACCAAGCGCACAAAAGCAACAGCGTGCACAGGCCGTCGCCCCCGCACCGCCGCCTCAGTGCCCGCAACCGTGCAAGCTTCCTCATACACCCTTCAGGGCCATATCGTTGCCTTCGACCGAAAATTGGGCGAATCCTCGGCGCGGACCACGCAGAACCGCTGCCCGGTCGGCGCCTCCATCACCCACCAAGACTTCACCCGTTGGACGCGCTTTGCACCGAGCGCCTCCAGGCGGGCAACTTCAGCTTCGATGTTGTCGGTCTCGATATCCAGGTGCACACGGCTCGGATGCGAAACAGTCTGCACTTCAATATCCAAGGCGTCGTTGCGGTCGATCAAGCCAATGTACTTTGTGCCCTCCTCCCCCGGCAGGGACTGGACCTCCATCCCCAGCGCGCCACCCCAAAATGCGGCCGCCGAAGGCAAATCATCCGTGTTGCAGTCGACGATGAAACCAGCCAGTTTGCTCTTGTGCATAACAGCTCCTTGACATCGCTTGCCTCGCAGCGGCACGAATAGGCGTGCCACGCTACCGGGCGGACGGCACGCCGCGAAATACGACCGTGCGAGCCCGCTCCAGCAGGTCGCGCACGACGACGCGCGAATTCATGAGATAGGTGTGCATCGCCGGCACCAAGACGACCGGCACGCCCGCAAGATGCGTCTCCGACACCTTGAGCACGCCATCGTTCGGTTCATCGCCGATCGGAAAGAGCCTGGCGCTGGGCCCGCCCGTACCCGCATAGATCCAGGTCGGACACTGCGGAACGGGTACGCTCTGCATGAATTTCTCGTCCGCGAGCAGCTGACCCATCTCGCCCGTCAGGAGCCGGTAGGGCAAACGCGGCGCCAGCTGGCGCGCGAAAAAACACGCGCGCGAGGGCGGCGCCAGCAGGAAGCAAGCCGCAGGCGAGCGTGACAGCCTGGGAAGCACACAGCGCAGCAGCACAGCACCGAGCGAATGCCCCACTACGATGTAAGGCTCCATAGCGAGCCGCGCCTCCATGAACCGTTGCAATCGCGCCAAGNNAACCGTCACAGAGTAGCCGAAGATGGCCGTGCGAAACCCTTCCCGCCGCAAGCGATAAGCGAGCACGGCCATCGAGACGGGGGTACGGCCCATTCCATGAACCAGGACCGCGAGCGGTACGGGCATCGGCGGCCGATTACGTCAAGGACCGGCACCCACCCGGGCGAAAGACACGGCTTGTCGAAGCCGGATGACGGGCGAGGGCAGCCGGCGGCCGGCGCGGTCGTGCGAGCAGTTCTCCGCCACAGTTGGGGCAGGTGCCCGCCAATCCCCCCTCGGCGCACGCAGCACAAAAGGTGCACTCAAAGGAACAAATGCGTGCATCAGCGCTGTCCGCCGGCAAATCCTTGTCGCAGCACTCACAGCCTGGCCGCAGTTGCAGCACGAGAGCCTCCCGCAGGGTACGCAAGGAACGAGGTTTTTAAATCTTCGGCGCGTGCAGTGCGATGCGATTGCCTTCGCTGTCGACCACCACCGCCCGCCAGCCGTGCTCTCCGATCTGATGGATCGACTGCACGACGTAGCCCCCATGGTCCTGAACGGCCTGCACCGCCTCGCGCAGTCGACCGGTCGCATTGAGATAGACGAGCGGCCCATGCTGCGAGGGCGCATTCTCCTGCCCGGGCCGGTACAGGCAGCCGCTCACCGCGTGGTCGGCCTGCGGCAGCAGGCCGAAGAAAAACCCCGGACCGCCCTCGCGCGACACGGCCCCGGCGAGCACCGCCGAGTAGAACGCGATGGCCCGGTCCAGATCGACGACCGGGATATCGACCCAAACAAATTGATTGCTCACGATCCGCCTCCCCCGCAAGAACACACCGCCGCCGCAGCAACTGCGGCAATGATATGCGCTGGCGGCCGATCCGCAGCAGTCGTCAGCGGCCGGCGAGAGGCTTGCGCAGCCGGAGCGCGGCGGCAGCGGTCGCCGGGTCTGGCGCCGTCGGCGCAGATCGGGATTTCCGCGATAATACTGTATAAATAAACAGTATTGCCATCATGTCTACCTGGCTCGCTCTCAACCTGCCTGCGCTAGCGCTACAGCTGGCCCAACGAGCGCTTGATCCGGCACTTGCGCGCAACCTCGCGCTGGCCATCGTCGATGGGCCGGTACAGCGAAAAGATGTCGTTTTTTGCAACGACAAGGCTCGCGCGGCCGGGGTCATGCCCGGCATGAAGCTGGCCGCAGCCCAAGCGCTCGTGGGCGATCTGGTCGCCATCGAACACGATGCGCAACGGGAAGGTACCGCGCTGCAAGAGCTGGCATGCTGGGCCTACCAGTTCAGCGCCCGGATCGTGCCCTTCCAATCGCGCGACCGCAGCGGCCTGCTGATCGAAACCGGGGCCAGCGAGCGATTGTTCGGTGGTCGCAGTGCGCTGCGCCAGCACATCGTTGACGGTCTGCGCAGCCTTGGCTACCACGCCACGGATGCCAGCGCCACCACGCCCGCGGCAGCGCGCGTG
This sequence comes from Burkholderiales bacterium, assembly GCA_900290335.1. Taxonomy (GTDB): domain Bacteria; phylum Pseudomonadota; class Gammaproteobacteria; order Burkholderiales; family Burkholderiaceae_F; genus GJ-E10. The sequence continues at coordinate 7,595 of OKRD01000011.1, forward strand.
CTCGCGCACGCACGCGGACTCGGTCTGGCGGCACCCGCCGAGGTGCAGACTTCCCAACTACCCGCTGCGCTGGGGCAGTTGCCGCTGCGCCTGCTCGGTTGGGAAGAGCAAGTCTGCGAGACCTTGCACACGCTGGGACTGCGCACGATCGGCGATGTGCTGGCGTTGCCGCGCGAGGCCTTTGCTCGACGTTTCGGGGCGCAACCGCTGACCGATCTGGATCGGATGCTCGGCACCCTCCCTGACCCGCAGCCGCCCTACGCTCCGCCGGAACAATTCCGGGTGCGGATCGAGCTGCCTGCCGACCTGATCGATGTGGCGCAGTTGACCGTACCGGTGCATCGCCTGCTGCGCCTGCTCGAGGGATTTTTGCGAGGTCGCGGCGCGGGGGCTACAGCACTGCTGCTGCGCATACACCACAGTCCGCGCCGCGCAAGCCCCTGCGCGCCGACCTCGGTTGCCATTGCGCTGGCCGTACCCGAGCGCGATGCCCAACGTCTGCTCCGGCTATTGACGGAACGGCTGACACGCACCAGCTTGCCCGAGCCGGCGATCCTGGTCGAACTCCAACTCGAGCGCATGGCCGAACTGGTGCCGATCAATGCCAGCTTCCTGCCCCCGGCGGCGCAGACCGCAGAACAAGAAATCGACGCACTGCAACTGGCCGAAGCGCTCCATGCGCGTCTGGGTTCGGCAGGCGTGTTTCAATTGCAGGCGGTCAGCGATCATCGGCCCGACTTTGCCTACCGCGTCGTTCCCCTCGCGCCCGATTCCCCGTACCCGCAGAGCCAAACACCAACGCCAACCCAGCGGCCGCTACTGATCCTGCCAGCCCCGCGCCGACTGCAGACTCCGGCCGAGGAGGCCGGTATGCCACGCTACGGTGGCCCACTGGCATTGCTGGCCGGCCCGGAGCGGATCGAGGCCGGCTGGTGGGATCTGGGGCATCCACGGCAAGCGACCGTGCACCGGGACTATTTTGTCGCACGCAACGGTCGCGGCCAGACCCTATGGATCTATCGCGAGCTGGCCGCCCCGCACAGCTGGTTTCTGCACGGATTTTTTGCCTAGCGAATCCCGCAACGACTAGCGCACCCTACTGTCCCCTGCTTCCCGGCATGTCGCCGCCCCGCATCACGCCTTCTTCCTGCCCGCGGGCATGCGCTCCCAATCACGCACGCCGCCAGCCACGATCCGGAACATGAGGTGAGCTTCGGGCCGCACGACATCCCGAAACTGCGCAAAACGCTCCGGGCTTCTCTTCTGCAGCTTGCCCAGCAGGTGCTGCCATTCGTGTAGAGCAGCTGGCCAGATGGATTCCGTCAGCGACCCCGACACCCTCGTGCGCGCAATCCTCGTGGCATCGAAGTGATACCCCCGACGTTGCGCCTCCTCGTGCACGAGCTGCAAATAACTCGCGACGAAGACCACCGGCGCGCACCGGGCACGAAAGCGCAGCTGCGGATGCGCCCGGTAGCCAACCGTGCGTCCGCGCAAGCCCTTCTGCGCAAGAAGCGCCTCGCGCCAAAGCGCCACCAGGCCTTGCACATCGAGGTACTTGGGGTGCAGGGTCCCGATTCGCATGCCTGGCTTGGAACCACATCGACTTCCCAGCACCTCGCCTCAAAGACGCGCCAGGGAGTCGGAGAGGGCTTCGCGGTACCGGGTGAAATCATCCAGGTTGCTGTGCGAGGCGCCGGCGATCCGAACGAGCTGCGCGGCCCGCGCAACCGCCTGCAGACGCACGCTGTGCGTTACGGGAATGAGCTCATCCTGATCCCCGTGCAGCAGCAGCACCGGGCCATCGATGTTGGCGATGTCCCGGAAGGTCTCGAGCCGGTAGCGCATCAGGAAGCGGGGGGCGAGCGGGTAGTAGATGCGGGCCAGCTCGACCATGCTCCAGTAGGCCGACGCCAGGACGGTCAAATCCGGTCGGACCCGGGCCGCCAGCCCCGCGGCCAGCGCGGTGCCAAGGGAGCGGCCGAAGATCACCTTGCGGCGCCCTTGGTACAACGGCGCGACCTGCTCCCAGGCCGCCGCGACGTCACCGTGCAACTGCGCCTCGCTGCGGATGCGGCCGGAGCTTTTCCCGTACCCGCGGTAATCGATCATGAACAGGTCAAAGTTCGCGCGCCGATAAAAGTCCGTGCCCTCGAACTCCCTGCCCGCGAACCAGTTCGCCAGATTGCCGGCGTTGCCGTGCAGGAGGAACACGATGCCCTTGGGGTCGGGCAATCGCAGATGCAGCGCCGACAGTACGGCCCCGTCGACGGCAAGCGGGGCCTCGGCGACACCGGGCAGATTGAATCGGTAATCGGGCGCCAGCGGCTCCGGGAAAAAGAGCAGCGTCCCCTGGCGCCAGTAGAGCACTGCGACCAAGGCAACAAGGGCTGCGACGACGCCGGCAATCACCGACAACATTGTTCTTTGGCCTTTGGGTTATTCGCTATCGCGCGGCGCAGATGCGCTCGGGGTTGCAGGAAAATAGCATCCGGCTTCCGTATCCTGTTTACTGTTATTATTTACAGTATGCAGATTCCGTACGCGGAACTCCACTGTCTATCGAACTTCTCCTTCCTGCGCGGCGCATCGCACCCGGAAGAGTTGGTCGAGCGCGCGCTCGCGCTCGGCTACTCGGCACTGGCACTGACCGATGAATGCTCGTTCGCCGGGTCTGTGCGCGCGCACCTGGCCTTGCGCCAAGCGCGCGCGAGCCACCCTGGTGCAGAGCCCTTCCAATTAGTCCACGGCACCGAGCTCCAGCTCGCCGACGGACCGCGGCTGGCATTGCTGGCGCAGGGTCGCAAGGGCTATGGCAACCTGTCCGAGCTGGTGACGCTTGCCCGGCGTGCCGCAGGTAAAGGCCAGTATCGGATCGATTGCCGCACGCTCGAAACCAACTCGCACCTGCTCGATGACACGCTGGCGCTGCTGATCCCGGAGCCGGTGGCAGTTGCTGGCGAGAAGGGTTCCAAGCTGCGTCTCAATGCGGCGGCAATCGGGCGGCAGGCCCGCTGGCTCAAGGAGTTGCTCGGGGAGCGTGCATGGATCGCATGTGCCCTGGTGTATGGGCCCGACGATGCGGAACAGCTGGCGGTGCTGCAGGCCGTATCGCGCCGCTGTGGCATGGCCCTGACAGCGACCGGGGGAGTGCACATGCACGTACGTGGCCGCAAGAAACTGCAGGACGCTCTTACCGCGGTGCGCAGCAAGACACCACTGTCTCAATGCGGCGCGCGACTGTCTCCGAACGCAGAGCGGTATCTGCGCCCGCTCGCCCGCCTGGTACGCATCTACCCGCCGGAGTTGCTCCTGCAGAGCCAGGAGATTGCCCAGCGCTGCTCCTTCTCGCTCGACGAGTTGCGTTACGAATACCCGGACGAAATCGTTCCGGCAGGGGAAACCCCGGCAAGCTACCTGCGCCGCGTCACCATCGATGGTGCTGCGCAGCGCTACCCGGCAGGAGTACCGGAAAAAGTGCAACTGCTGCTCGAGCACGAACTGTGCCTGATCGCCGAGCTGCATTACGAACCGTACTTCCTGACGGTCTACGACATCGTCCGCTTCGCGCGCAGCCGTGCCATCCTGTGTCAAGGACGCGGCTCGGCCGCCAACTCGGCGGTGTGCTACTGCCTGGGGATCACGGAGGTCGATCCGGAGCGCATGAGCGTGCTGTTCGAACGCTTCATCAGCCGCGAACGCAACGAACCGCCCGACATCGACGTTGATTTCGAACACCAGCGGCGCGAGGAAGTGATGCAGTACCTCTTCGCCAAGTACGGCCGCGAGCGCGCCGCCCTGACTGCCGCCTTGCACACCTACCGGCCGCGCGGCGCCCTGCGCGACCTGGGCAAAGCGCTCGGGTTCTCGCTCGACCAGGTCGACAAGCTGGCCAAGACCGTGGCTTGGTGGGATGGCCGGCGTATCGAGCCATCGCAACTGCTCGATGCCGGCTTCGATCCGGACAATCCGCTNNGGCACACCAATTGATCGGCTTCCCGCGCCACCTGTCGCAGCACAGCGGTGGTTTCGTGATCGCACGCGACAAGCTCTCCCGGCTGGTCCCGATCGAAAACGCCGCCATGGCCGAGCGCACGGTGATCCAGTGGGACAAGGATGACCTGGACGCACTGGGCCTGCTCAAGGTCGACGTGCTCGCACTGGGCATGCTCTCGTGTCTGCGGCGGGCGCTCGACCATGTCAACGCGTTCGAGGCGGGCGCAGCCGCGGCAACCTCTGTCATGAAAG
>OKRD01000119.1 GCA_900290335.1 Burkholderiales bacterium
CGTCCACCCATTTCCCCCCCCGCCGTCACAAGCTGCCCAGGCCCGCCAGCGCCGCGCAAAGAATGACGACCAGCCAGGGCGGCACCTTCCAGATGACGAGAAACAGGAAGGCGATGGCCGCCAGCGCGAAATCCGCAGCGCTGAAGATCGCACTGGTCCAGACCGGGTGGTAGAGCGCGGCCAACAGCAGGCCGACCACGGCGGCGTTCACCCCTTGCATGGCGTGCTGCATGCGCGCATGGCGCCGCACCCCCTCCCACAGTGGCAGGGCGCCGAGCACCAGCAAGAAGCCGGGCAGAAAGATCGCGGTGAGCGCGATGATGGCCCCCACCCAGCCGTTTGGGCTCCTTGTGGAGACGGCGCCCAGGTATGCCGCGAAGGTGAACAGGGGCCCCGGAACCGCCTGGGCCGCCCCGTAACCGGCCAGAAAGGCATCGTTGGAGACCCAGCCCGCCGGGACCACTTGCGCTTGCAGCAGTGGCAGGACCACGTGTCCACCGCCGAACACCAGGGCGCCCGCCCGGTAGAAGCTGTCCAAGAGCTGCAAGGCGTAGTTGTCGCTTTGCGCGGCCAGGGCCGGCAGCACGATCAGCAGCGCGACGTACGCGGTCAGCGCCAGCACCGCCGCCCGCTTTCCCAATGCGACGGGCAGCGTGCTGTGCGGCGCGGTTGCCGCAGCGGAGAGCCATGCCCAGCCCACGATAGCGCCCGCGACGATCACGCCGATCTGCCCGAGCGTGCCCGGAATCGATCCGGCAACCACGGCAGCGGCGACGGCCAAGCTGGCCCTGGCCCGGTCCGGGCACAACTTGTTGCCCATGCCCCAAAGTGCCTGGGCGATCACCGCCACGGTGACGACTTTCAGTCCGTGCAGCCACGCGCCGGCCGCAGCGCCGTCCATGCTGTTCAACACGAGCCCGAATAGCACCAGCGCAACGGCGGAAGGAAGGGTGAAGCCCAGCCAAGCGGCCACAGCCCCCGCAATGCCGCCGCGCAGAAGTCCCAGCGCGATGCCAACCTGACTGCTCGCGGGACCAGGCAAGAGCTGGCAGAGCGCCACGAGTTCGGCGTAGGCGTGATCGTCGAGCCATCTTCGACGTTCGACAAACTCGTCGCGAAAGTACCCCAGGTGCGCAAACGGTCCCCCGAAGCTGGTCAGTCCCAGCCGCAGGAATATCAGCAATATCCGTACCGGGGAGATTCGGTCTGCGGCAGTGGCCACGGGCAGGCCGCGATGCGTTGCAACGGCGGTCGCAGTTAGCGGTTCCCGATATCGTATTTCGATACTACCAACGGCGCAAGCTCGGGCCCGCCCGGCGTGGCCGATGCGCATCTACCGCGGTCGAGGTTGCCAGCAGCAAGCCTCGCCATCCCGCGATTGCCGACTTTGGTGGCCTCCGACGTGGGGCGTGACCGCGCCCGCGCCAAGCTCCAAGCGATACGCAGCAATAGGTTCCCGGCCCGGGCCGGATGGTGGATGCAATGGCGCTGCGCCGCGCGAGCCGCTGGCTTGCCGGAATGCAAGTCAAATCAGGAGACGCCGGTGGCCCAGGAATCGGCGAGGGTACGCAAGGCCACCGGGGTGCATCGGCGGGCGCGCTGTCGCGCCGCGCCGCCCATGGCCGGAAGAATCAGTTCATGTAGGACTTGGCTTCCTCGCCGGGGTTGGGCAAGCCGGCAACGACCCAAAGGCTACGGCAGCTGCTAAAGAGCTTGTGCGCGCTGTTCGGGTCCAGGCCGACGGCCCGGCACACCAGGCGCATGACCGGCAGGGCGCGGATCGAGAAATAGCGCTCGCGCACGTGGTGAATGACTTCCCAGTGCTTGGCCGTAAGGTCGCTGATACCCTCGAGCAGGGCAATACGTTCGGCCAAGGCCGGCGTCCAATTCTCGGGCTCGGCAAGAAAGCCGTCTGCGTCAAACTGAATAGGTAGAACGTTGCCGCGCGTGTCTTGCGCGATGCTGGCCTGGGGAATCATGACGCTCGCTCCTGGAACTCGGACCTCAACGCATGAAATCTATCGGCGCGTGCTGCGCAGCGGAAGCAAGCATTCGTCATTCCCTCATGACCGCAGGTTATGAGCCTGCACCGCCAGAGGGAATGTGGCTGCGCGGCCCGATGGTTGCGCCCGTCGGCTGCAGGACCGGAAGAGGCGGCGGTTGCGGCTGCGGTGCGCGCCGGTAAAGTGGCCTGTGCGGATCTGCGGGATAGGGCTGGGAGCGTGCCCCGAAATGGAGCGCCGGACGGCCCAAGCCGACGCGCTAGCCTCGCGCGTCGCGGCGCGCCGGCCCTCTGTGCTTGGCGCCCGCCTCGGGCCGGGAAGATCGGGCAACAAGATAGCGCGTAGCCACCGATACGGGGAAGGGGGAGAACTCCTCTGCAATTTGCGCGGACGGCACTGTTGCCGCAGGTGTACGGTTGACCTTGCCGAGGATAATGACCGGGTGTTGTGTTTGTCAGGCAGTTACCCGCTGGGGGGCAACAGGCAATGACCGATAGCGATGCCATGGCAGAGGATCCTGCTTCGCGCCAGCAGAGCGCGAGGAACGCCGATGCCGGGCATGCGCGGCAGACAACGGCTGCCGGTTTCCCGATCGAGGCGCGTCGCGTTACCCAGGTGGGGTGGGGGGTTTTGGCAGCGGTCGCCGTAGCCATTCTTACCACCAGCTGGACCGGCGACTGGCGCACCGTTCTGATACTCGCGGTGTCGTCGATATTCTTGCTCCTGGCCGTGTGGCTTTCCCGCCACGACCGCGCCGAGCAAGCCGCTGTGCTGATGTTGATCACCCTGACGGCGTCCATCAGCTACATGCTGTTTCAGAATCAGGGCGTACGCGGCGAGGCGATTACTGCCTTGCCCGCAATCCTGGTGGTTGCCGGCATGTTCGGCAGGCGCCGGCTCTTTCTCGCGATCTTGGTAACAATTCTCGCGGTCTTGAGCGCGCTCGTGATCGCCAACGTGCAGGGCTGGCATGTGAACGTCGTGCGGCCGGTGACCGTGGCCACGCTCATCAACCTGTTTGCCGTCATGCTCATGACGGCGTTCTACGTATGGCTGATGGCGGCGGATTTGCGCCTTGCGCTGGCGCGCCTGAAAACCGAGAACGACCGCATCCGCGAGTCCCACGCCCGCATCGACGTTCTGGCCCATCACGACTCGCTGACAGGCTTGCCCAATCGCGTGCTGGCGCGGGATCGCTTCGAACAAGCCGTCGCCTTGGCCCAGCGCAGCGGCCATCGGGTCGCGCTGATCTATCTTGACCTGGACGACTTCAAGACGATCAATGACTCGCTGGGGCACGCGACCGGTGACTTGCTGCTTTGCCAGGTTGCCAATCGCATTGCCGATGCCGTGCGTGCCAGCGACACCGTCAGCCGGCAAGGCGGCGACGAGTTCCTGATGGTCTTGGGCGGGCTGACGGACGGCGAAGCGGCGGCGACCACCTCGGTGAAGATCATCGAGAAGCTCTCCGCGCCGATCGAGGTGAACGGCCTCGAGCTGTCGGTCACGTGCTCCTTGGGCATCGCCTTGTATCCGCAAAACGGCGTTGACTTCGACACCGTCTTGAAGAACGCCGACGTGGCCATGTATCAAGCCAAGGAGGCCGGCGGCAACGCCTATCGCTTCTACGATTCCCAGATGATCGGCGACGTGGTCGAGACGCTGCACCTGATATCGGGCATCCGGTCGGCCCTGGCCAGGGGCGAGTTCCGGCTCCACTACCAGCCGCAGTACGAACTCAAGACGGGACGAATCATCGGCGCCGAGGCGCTCATCCGCTGGCGGCACCCGGATCTTGGCCTGCTACCGCCGGGCAAGTTCATCCCGATCGCCGAGCGCTCGGGGCTGATCAACGGCATCGGCGCCTGGGTGCTAAAGGAGGCCTGCATGCAGGCCAAGCAGTGGCAGCAGGCCGGTCTGACGCACTTGGTCGTGTCGGTCAATGTCTCGCCGGTCCAGTTTCGCCGCGATGAGATCGAGCGCGAGGTCACCGATGCGCTCCTGGCGGCCAGGCTCTCGCCGAGCAGCATCGAGCTCGAACTCACCGAATCCTTGCTGATCGCCGAGTCCAGTCACCTGAGCCCGCTGCTGGGCCGACTGCGGGCGCTCGGGGTCCGGTTTTCGATCGACGATTTTGGCACGGGCTACTCCAACCTGGGCTACCTCAAGCGCTTCGAAGTCGAACGCCTGAAGATCGACCAGTCCTTCGTCCACCATATGACCGATGACCCCAACGCAGCGGGCATCGTTCGCGCGATCATCGAGATGGCGCATAGCCTGAACCTGGAACTTGTCGCCGAAGGAATCGAGGACCTGGCGACCTTGAACCAATTGATCGGCCTTGGCTGCGAATTCGGACAAGGCTTCCACTGGTCGCCCGCGCTGCCGCCCGAGGAATTCTTTGACTTCGTGCGCAAGCACCAGGACGCTTGAACTGCCCCACTCATGGAAGGAGTGCCCAGGTCTCGCCTAGCGCGCTGGGCGCCACTGCCTCTGGCTCGCGGCAGGCCGGGGCGCGGGCGGGCAGCTTTGCCGCACCTGCAAGCCCCTTTTCGCGCAACTTCACCGCTGTCCGTGGGAGCGGCGGCGCCGGTTGACTGCGACGTCGGAGGCACGCACGGCGACGGGGCCGCGGTCAGCCAACGGCCTGGCTATCCATTGTTGCCCGCAGGGCGTCGCGCAGCCAGATTTGGGCTGGATCGACGTGTGCGCGCGCGTGCCAGCACATGGATACCGAGAAGCCCGTGAGCTCGAAGGGCGGTGCGAGTACCGCTAGCCGCGCCGACCAGCGCCGCGCCAGTCTGGCCGGTACCGTGGCGATCAGGTCCGAGGACTCGATCAGGCCAGGAACCAACAGGAAGCTGTGCAGCGAAACCTGTACGCGGCGGCGGTGGCCCAGCACCGCGAGCGCCTCGTCCACGGCGCCCGTAAAACCGCCGCCGGCCGGCGAGACCAGCGCGTGATCGAGCGAGCAAAATTGCTCCAGGTCCAGCGGTGAACCCGCCGCCGGGTGGTCAAGACGCAGCAGGCACAGGAACGATTCCTCGTAGAGCTTGCGGGCGTGCAGCTGCGGCGCGACGGTCTGCGAGGTCAGAAGCGCAACATCGATCTCCCCGGCGGCGAGCTGGTCGGGCAGGGCGCGCAGGTCCGGGGCCAGCATCGCCAGCCGGCATCGCGGTGCCAGCGCCGCCAGCCGGGCAGCAAGAGGCGCACTGACGATGCTGTGGATCGCGTCGGTAGCCGCGATGCGGAAGGTCTGGCCGGCGCTTGCCGGGTCAAACTGGCGGCCAGCCGCGACCAGGCCATGCAAACTTCCCAGCAGGTCGCGCAAGGGTTGGCGCAAGGCCAGGGCGCGCGCGGTGGGCGTCATGCCGCGCGCGTGGGGTACGAGCAGCGGATCGCCGAACGCCTCGCGCAATTGCCGCAGCTGGGCCGACAGGGCTGGCTGCGACAGGCCCAGGCGCGCCGCCGCGCGCGTCACGTGGCATTCGGCCAGCAGCGCGTCCAGCGATATCAGCAGGTTCAGGTCAAGGCGGGAGAGGCTCATAGGTATAGATATTTTGGATAGATATTATAAGTAGCATCCATTGGACGCATTACTTGCGGCTCTCTACATTGAGCAGCAAGCCAAACTTGAGGGAGACCACTATGTCGCTACAGCAGCAACGCGTGCTGGTCATCGGCGGTTCGAGCGGCATGGGACTGGCCAGCGCCCGGCGCCTGGCGCGCGCCGGGGCTGAGGTTTTCATTGCCGGCCGCTCGCAGGAAAAACTCGATGCCGCGCGCTCCACCATCGAGGGCAAGGCCAGCGGCGTCGTGGTCGATTTCACCGATGCCACCTCGCTTGCCGCCCTCTTTGGCCGGCTTGGCCGGCTTGATCACCTGGTGCTGGCCGCCGCCGGCCAGGCTGCCTGGGGGCCGTTCGCCCAGTTGCCCGTGGCTGCCGTGCGCAAGGCGCTCGAGGGCAAGCTGCTCGGCTACTGGCAAAGCCTGCAAGCCGCGCTGCCCGCCTTGCGCAAGGACGGCTCGGTGGTGATGCTCACCGGGGCGGCTTCGCGAACCGCGATGCCGGGCACCGCCGGACTGGCCGCCGTCAACGGTGCGATCACCCAGATGGCGCAGACCCTGGCGCGCGAACTGGCGCCGCTGCGCGTCAACGTCGTCTCGCCTGGGCTGGTCGACACGCCGGTCTACGACGGCATGCCCGCGCCGGCCAAGGCCGCAATGTTCGCCGGCGCCGCCAAGTCGCTGCCGGTAGGGCGTACCGGCTTGGCCGAGGACATCGCGCTGGCGGTGGAGATGCTGATCGCCAACGGCTTTGCCACCGGCGCGCTGATCGACATCGACGGCGGCGCCCGCATGCCGGCGTGAGCGGCCGCAAGATCGGGAATACAACGCGTCGCCTCTTGCATCCGAGGCGGCGGCATGACCGGCCAGGGCATCAACGCGGGCCGGGTCTCGCAGGGTAAGCCTCGAAGGAGATGATCATGAAAATCGGAGTTCTAGGATCGGGCGATGTCGGCAAGGTACTGGCCAAGGGGTTCGTGAAACACGGACACGAGGTGATGTTGGCCACGCGCGAACCGGCCCGACTTGCGCAGTGGGGCCGCGAAAACCCGAAGGTGCGAATCGGGTCCCTCCCGGATACGGCGCGATTTGCGCAGCTCGCGGTGCTGGCGGTCAAGGGCACGGCGGCCGTGGCCGCCGCGCGCGAGGCCGGCGCCGGCAACCTCGAGGCAAAGGTCGTCATCGACGCTACCAATCCCATTGCCGAGGCGCCGCCCAGCAACGGCGTACTGAAGTTCTTCACGAATCTCGACAGGTCTCTGATGGAGCAGCTGCAGGAGGAGTTTCCGCGCGTGCGCTTCGTCAAGGCCTTCAACTCCGTGGGCAATGCGCGCATGGTCAATCCCGAGTTCGCGGGCGCACGGCCGACCATGTTCATCTGCGGCAATGATGCGCCGGCCAAGGAAACCGTCCGGGGACTTCTCGATCAGTTCGGCTGGGAGACGGAGGACATGGGCATGGCCGAGAGCGCGCGCGCCATCGAGCCGCTGGGCATGCTCTGGTGCATTCGCGGCTTCCTGCACAACCAGTGGGGCCACGCCTTCAAATTGCTGAAGTGACCAGGATTGCCCGCAGCCCACGGGGCAGCCGCCGTCTTGGCCACGGACCGCCAGGCGCGCGGTCAGGAGCGACGGTGTGCTTGGTCGTTGGCGCGATGCGCGCGCAGTCCCAGGCCGGGCGTCGCCGCACGGATTCGCGGGTGACGAACGTCGAACCGGACCGGCCGTGTTCGAACCCACCTTTGGCCCGCCGCTGACAGGAGAAACGCAGCCATGCCTCTTCCTCTTCCACCGACCGCCGTGATTCGGGTCTCTCGCGGCAATTTCGATCCGGTGCGTTTTGCCCAGGTCGAGCAGATGACCCGCGATACGGGCGCATACTTGATTCCCGCGATCAGCAAGCTCCCGGGCCTGTTGCATTACTTTGCCGCCGCGTCGCCGTCTGGCTCGATGGTCCATGTCAGCATCTGGGACAGCGACGAGCACGCGCAACAGATGGGCAGACTCAAGGAGATGATCGTCGACGCGCGCAAGGATGCCGAGGCCCAGGGTGTTACGTTCATCCCCATCGTCAACTACCCCATCCGTTGGAACGTCTGACCGAGGTCCCGCGGTTGCGGCAGACGCGCCGCCGCTGACTGCCAGACGCCATGTGGAGCCGGCGCGGCAACTTGTGCACGGCCGGCGCGGGTGGTCGGCCGTCGCCGCAACCAGCGCCGGGCGGCCACCGCCAGCCGGACAAGCTTGCTGTCCAGCGGCCGATTCCTCGAGATGAAGAAGACGCTCCTCCTGGCCATCGCCGTCCTCCTGAGTGGTTGCGCCGCCAACAGCCTGCTCTCGAGCAAAGACCTCATGAGCCGAGGTACCGCCGCGGTGATCGGTCCCGACCGGGGATTGATATTCGGCGAATATTGCGGCCGTGGCGGATTGCAGCTGGGTTCCACCGTCGACAAGAACCTGACTCTGGTTCCCGGATGGACGCAGGACGAGCGGTTCTTCTTCATGAGTCTGCCTGCAGGCACCTACAGCATCGCCTCCATCGGCTGGTATGAAGGCCGCGCGGTGGTCGGACGCCCGCCGCTGAAGTTTTCGGTCGCCGCCGGCAAGGCCACCTATGTCGGAGCGATCTACCCGGCCTGGTGGTTCCGCGGCGCCGCCAAGGAGAGCTGCCCGAGCGATTGGCCTGCCGCGGTCAAGACCGCCATCTATGAGCAGCCGCAGGTCACCGGCAAGAATAACGAGTGGAAGGTGTACGTTCTCAACCGCGCCGATATCGCTGTCCGGGCCATTGAACGAGCGTATCCGAAGGTCGATCTATCGAACTACGTGCTCGGCCTGGTCGAGTAGCGCGCGGTATGGCCTGGGCATTACCGCGGACCACAACCTTCGCTCGCGCATCGGCAGGGTCCTCGGCGCGGCTTGCGCCGTGCTCCCGGGAGTTCAGCTTCGATCATCGGCCCCGGCGAGGGCGCTCGAGCGCTTCTGCCAGCGCAGCCGCTCGAGGCCTGCTTGCCGCGTGCAGACAGTGCGTGGCGATCTCTGAGCGCGAGGCGAGCGCGGTTGCTCGGCCCCGCGTTCGCCGTCGTCTTCCCGGCCGATGACGGGGGCCGGGGTCCCTGCGCTACTTGCGAAGAGCCTGCGCCAGGATCAGTTGAACTTGAACGAGATGCCGACGCGGACCACGCTCTCGCTGATGCTGTGATTCTCGGTGTAGTTGGGGAACACGTTCGGGTACGTGGTCAGGTCGTCGAAACCGGCGTAGCGATATTCCACCCGACCCAACAGATTGCTGTTGAACGCGTATTCCAGACCAACGCCTGCCGTCCAGCCCGTCAGTCCCGATGAGATATCGGTGGTCTGGGGGGACGCGCCGTTGAGCACGTAGTGTTCCTTGACGTTGGCAAACGCGACGCCGGCGGTTCCGTACACCAGCATGCGATCAAGAGCGATGCCCATGCGCCCGCGGACCGATCCCTCCGAGGTGATGTTGGGGTTGTACTCATCGGCCGGTGTCTGCGTATTGCTAAAGGCCGCATACCCGTTGAGATTTGCCCATTCCCCATCCCCCTCGACGCCAAACACATAGTTGCCGACCTGATAGTTGCAACCGACATAGCCGCCGGCTTTCATCCCGTTGGGGTTGGCTGCGCTGCCAGGGGAGTACGTTGACTGGGCTCCTGTCGCCGTCACCGATTCGCTGTCCGAATCCCGCCCCCATGCGTAACCCGCCTCGGCGCCGACGTAGCAGCCACTCCAGGGCAAGCCCCGGGCCAGGGCCGGCCCCGCCGCGAGCGCGGACAGTGCGAGCCCGGAAACAAACACGCGCTGGATCATGCAATTTGTCATTTCGAGGCCTCGCTAAAAAGGCAGCGACTCGGTGCCGGTGGGCGCGTTTGACTCTACTCGTGTGCCGTTTCCCGTCAATCACTGGCCGCAGCGACCATTGACGCAGGACAGAGGCCAGCGGTGGCCGGTCCCCGCCGCCACCGCGGCCGCCCTTGGCACAGCGATCGCCGCCACCTATTGGCCGCTCCTTCACCGCCCCGCCGGGGGCGCATTGCGTCCGGCCGCGCACAGTTCCCGGAAGAGCCTGTCCTCCGGCCGGTCGCCAGAGTTCATCACGTTGTCGATCGGGCCCCCATCCTGGGTAAACACGGCGCCAACCCCCAGTTGGCATTGGTACTGAAAGGTCGAGACGCCGTAGCGCTGCCCGCCGACGTCGACAACGCCCGAGATCCGCCCGCCGCCGAAAGTGAACGAATCGGGCAGCAGCCGCGCATTGCCTTTTCGAATGCCGTCAATTGGCGGCGGTGTCGTGCAGCCCGCAAGCAATGCCGCTGCGGCGACGACCACGCACTGGCTGGCGAGCGTCATCGAATTCTCCCCGGCAACGTGCCCCTCAAGCTAATGACACGCTTTCTGTGCGTTACTGTACTCGTCACCGGATCCGGCGGCGCGTTCCGGCAGCCGGATCCGGGGGCAGAGGAAAGGTAACGACGGGCGACGCCCTGGGCCAGCCGCGCGATCTTGTTGTTCGTTCGAGGGTTCGCCAGCAAAATATGCTCGATCGGTGCGCGGACATTGCGTTTTCCTGCGCCAGTAGCAAGCCGCGCAACGCAGACCAGCACCGGGCCGAGGAACCCACCTTGCCATTTTTCACGAACGACAACGTACGCCTGCACTACGAGGTCCACGGCAGCGGGCAGCCCGTTGTGCTCCTGCACGGGGGCACGGTCAGCTTCGAGTACAACTACGCCGCCCTGGGCTGGGTCCAAAGGCTCAGCAACAACGGGCTGCAGGTGATCGGGCTCGACTTCCGCGGTCACGGCAAGAGCGGCAAGCCGCACCAGGCCCAGTCGTACGGCACCGCCAATCTGGCCGGCGATGTCACGGCGCTGCTTGACCACCTGCATCTGGAGCACGCGGCCTTGCTGGGCTACTCCATCGGTACCGCCGTGGCGCTGCATCTGCTGCGGTTCGCCCCCGGGCGAATCGACAAGGCCGCACTGGTTGCCACCGGCGATGGCCTGGTGGGATATCCCCCGCACGAATTTCACCGCATCCTGCCGGGGCTCGCGATCGCCATTGCTCGAGCCGAGTATCCGCGGGATCTTGCGCGAGACGTTGCGGCCTACTGGAACTTCATCGAAGCCACGCACGGCGAGCGCGAGGCCTTGCTGGCGTTTGCCGCGGGGAGCTACCCGCCCATGTCCATCGAAGACGCCGCAAGGATCCGCAGCGCGGTCCTGGTGGTGAGCGGCGAAAACGACCGCGTGCTGGGCCGCGGGCCGCGTCTGGCCGCCTGTCTCGGTCATGGCCAATATCTGGAGGTAGCCGGCGCCGACCACTTTTCGCTGGCTGCCGACGCAGCCACGCAAGCCGCGGTCGCGCGATTCTTGGCACCCGAGAGCGGCAGCGGCCCGCAGTGAGCGGGACTCCCGCGTGCGCGGGCCGTCGCCGCGCCCTCGTGCAAGCCGCGCTCGCCCACGGCGCGCCCCGCTTGCACGAGTGCAAGCGCTGGCGCTTGCCGCGCGGCATTGGCGCCGCCGCGCTTGGCGTGGCGCGCTTGCTCAGAACGATTCGTGCGATACCGCCGCGGCCTCGACCGCAGCGCGGCTGCGCAGCGCGGGCCGCAGCTCCTTGGCATCGAACAGCGGCAGCTGGTCGGTGATGTGACTCGAGCCGGGGCGCGAAAAATTGCCATAGGTCAGCAGCGCCCGCGCCTTTGATCCTCTCGGGGTGAATTCGACCAGCTGGACGTAGCCGTCGCCGCCGTAGGACCACACGTGCACCTGGTCGGGGGCGGGAAAGGGCCAGACGGTGCGCACCGGACCGAAGACGTCGTCGGCGCCGCTGAGCGGATCATCGGAGAGCGGGATGACGCTCTGCATCGTCGGATCGTGGGTCACGAGCACCGTCTTGTGAACGTCGCCCCATGCCACGTCCAGGGCGCCGTAGGCCTGCTGCAACTGCGCTGCCACGCCGATCAGGGTTTGTACCGCGATCGTAGTCTCGCCCAGGCCCTGCGGCGTATGCAGCGGGTCCGCGGGGTTGTAGCCGATCCGGAATGCGGGGTAGGTGAAATACAGCGGCAGCGTCGTGTCCTTGGGCACTGCCGGGTTGCCGGCGTAGGCGTCGTACCAGGCTTCGAACAAGAACGCGCCGCGGCTGGCGGCGTCCGCATCGCCGCTCCACGCGGCCAGCACCCTGGCGGCGGCCGCAGCCGTCGGGTCGCCGGATCTTCTTGCGGCGGCGATCAGGTCGGGCAGCAGCCGATCGGCCAGGTACAGGTGGGTCGACATCTTGCCCACCAGGATCTGGTCGGCGCTGAACTGTCGCTGGGACAGCAAAAAGGTCGCGCTGTGCTGCGGCCGCAGATCCATCTCCTGCGGCGCGATCCAGTTCGGGTATTTGGAATAGAGCACCGTCTGCGGGAAGGTCGAGGTCCACGGCGCATCGTTGGAGTTTTGCACGAAGTTGCCCGGCGGATCGATGGTGCGGGGCAATTCGTCCCAGGGCAGTGTCTGGGTCCACAGCGTCGCCGAGGTATTGCCCGGAATGATCCCGGCCCAGTCGTAGAACGTTCCGCCGGGCCGTACCGGCTGGAGGCCGCCGAAGAGGTACATGATGTGGCCGTCCCGGTCGGCGTAGACGACGTTGAAGAACGGCATCTGCAGCTCCGAGTTGGCCTCGATGAACTCCCGCAGGTTGTGCGCGCGGATCATGCCCCAGTACTGGGTCACCGGCGAGGGAGCGTCCAGGCCCGCGACCTTGAGCGCCAGCGCCAGGTTGCCGCGCTGCGCGACGAGCGGCCCATGGACCGAGCTCAGAATCGGGAAGGTCTGGGTCAGCAGGCTGCCATCGGACTGCAGGACCTTGATGCTGCCGGTGCGCTGCTGGAGCTGGCGTGACTGCCCGTTCCAGAGGTAGGTGCTCGGACCCGTGAGCGTGAGCTCGTAGAGGTCGGCGTTTTTGATCGTGTTGTTGGTGTGGGTCCAGCCGATGTCGTCGCTATAGGCGATGCCCAGAAACGCCGAACCGGGGAAGGTCACCCCCTGGGCATTGAGTTCCGGATTGCTCGGGTCGCCGACCACCAGGTTTGCCTCGAACCATTGGTACAAGCCCAGCCCCGGGATCGGCTGATTGTTTCCCCACGGTAGGTGCGGATTACCTACCAGGATCGCATTGCCATCCTTGGAGCGGGCCGGACCGAGTGCCCAACCGTTGGAGCCGTTGTGGGCCGCCTGCGTGAAGCGCAGGGATGAGGATGCAAGGGTGGCGCCGGGGCCGATGGCGGCGATCTGGCCAGCCTGCCAGGCGGCCAGCAGGTTGGGAACGTTGGACTGCTGCGACTCGAAGGTAAACGTGATCGTGTTCTGGAAGCCGGCCAGCAGGTCCTCGGGAACGATCGGCAATACCTGCAGAAACACCGGATCGATGGTGTTGGCGTGCGCCGCAGCATATTCGTTCATCCCCGCCGCGGCGGCCTCGAGATAGCGGCGTTGCAGCGCGCCGCCTTTCTCGAGCCACTGGGCGGCCCGCTCTGGGATGCCGAAGGTGTGCACCTGGATGTCGCTCGTGACGTTGGCGTTGCCCGCGCCGGGGCCGAAATACTCCGCCAGCCTGCCGCGCGCCTGGGCGAGGTTGCCCAGCAGCGTTTCGGCGTGGGCTTCCATCTGCGCGTAGCCAAATCCACGAATCACCGTGGGGACGTCTTCGCCGTAAATGTGCGGAATGCCGTAGTTGTCCCAGAGGATTTCCCCGCCCAGGCAGCCCAGGGGCGCGAGCAGGGCGCAGGCGCAGGCGCCAGGAACGAACCAGTGACGTAGCCGCCGCAATGTGTTCGACATGCCCCCTCCTAGCTTGATGCGCTGCGCATGGGCGGTACCTGCGGCCCCTGTCTAGCAGGGGTCGGAATCGGTCCGTCCCGAGTTCTTCTTCAAGTCCTGGGCAACTGGACCGTTCTTCGCTCCGTTGCGTCTTATTTTCCTAACGATCCCGCCAGAGCCTCGCAAAATCTACGGGCGAGGAGTTACCGGCTTATGTCCTTACCCACGTCGCTGGCAGCCAACGGCCCCGCCCAGCGCGCACGAGCGTAGCACCACTGTGCGGGCAAACGGAGCTTTGCTGCGCTGCTCCCAAAACGCCGCCGGCTTGGCCGCGAACTTTCGTGTTGCCGGGAAATCAAATGACGTCCACCCGCCCACATCCATCTGCCCACAAAGCTCATGGTCATACATTGCCATAAGGCCTGTACGCTGGAGGTGGCGCCCGACCATTTCGACGCACGATCGATTTCTTCGGCGAGGGGGATTACGTTGTGAATCTGTCATTGCGCAGTCATGTTCGAGGTCTGCTGGGAGTAAGGATCCAACGCGCTCTAGCGCCTCGTGGGCCCAAGCCCGCCATCGGCGCCTGCATTGCGTGCGGGGATCTGCGTATGCGGGTCCAGGCGGGTTTTAGTGGCGAGCTCTGGCATTGGCTGCTGGAGCAAGGCTGGCGGGAGGTGAGATACCGTCCCGATCGACGCCGCTACCGTGAGATACCGGCCTCGTGCGTCACCGAGTTGATCGATGCCCCGCCGGAAGAGCGCCAGCCCGCACTCGCTTTCGGGGTGGAAAAAGCATCGCGGCGGCCCAACGTCGGCGATGGCGCATTCCAGCCGCCATCGTTGCTACGGCACTGAATTTGCGCCTTCGGCGCGCGCCAGCGCGGCCGCCTGGACGTTGCCCATGTTCCGGCGGGCCAGCAGATCGACTGCCCCGACCCGGGCCGCCCGTAAGGCTGGCCAGGCGAGCAAGGCCAAGGCCTGACGCGAGGGACTCCGGCGGACGTTGGGGCATGGCGCCATCGGACGCAAAGCCGGCCCTGGAGACGGGGCTGGCGGGGCGACCAGGAGCGTACGCGAGCCGATGACTCAATGCTCGCTGGCTTGCATGGCACGGTCCACTTCGGCCTGAACATCTTCACAGCGCATCGGCTGATAGCCCGGATGGAAGCGCTCCCGCCCAAGCCGATAGA
>OKRD01000013.1 GCA_900290335.1 Burkholderiales bacterium
CCGGGGGCGGTTGCGGATCGGCGGGCTCCGGGCTCAAAACCACCGATCGTGCATGTCTCATCCCTGCGCCGCGTTGATTACCGTGTCATTGGCCGCTTCGCCAGTAACCCCGATGCGCACCGTTACCGCCTCGTCTGTGCGGTACGACCGCTGCGCCACCGGAGATGCGGGGGCTAACGCCGCTAGCCTAGCCGCTCCTCGCGTCGTTTCCTGACCGGCCCGACGAGCCTCATGCCGTGGACCCGCTTGAGCGCCGTCAGCGCGTAGATGCTGCCCAGCACTGGCCACCAGCGGTCGCCGGCCTTCTCGAGGAAGGACAGCCGCGCAATCCAGGATTCACTGCGCACCCATGGCAGATAGCAGCCGAAGCGGCCCCGATTGACCTCGAAGGACAGCAGCTTGAGCCAGTCCTTCAGGCGCGGCAAGGCGATCAACTGGCTCGAATGCGGCAGGAAGGGACGCACGCCGATACGCCGCATCCAGTGATGAGCGCCCCACAGGCTCGCCGGGTTGAACCCCGTGATCACCAGTTGTCCCTCCGGGACGAGCACGCGATCGACTTCGCGCAGCACGCGGTGCGGTTCCTGCGCGAACTCCAGAACGTGGGGAAGCACCAGCAGATCGATCGACGCGGCTGCAAAGGGCAGCTCATCGAAGCGGGTAACAACCGCTATTTCGCGCCGGCCGCAGATGTCCTGTTCGGTCCAGTTCGGACTCCCGCCGCTGCCGTCGAGGGCAACGCAGCGCAGCGGCATGCGGTTCTCCCGCAAGGCGTCGATCTGCGGCATGCCCAGCTGCATGGCGTGGTAGCCGAAGATGTCGGCGACGGCACTGTCGAGCACGCGCTGTTCCCAAGACAGCACGTAGCGTCCGGGCGCCGAGTCCAGGAAATCGGAGAAGTTGAGGATAGACTGCGATTCGCTCATCGAGTGCATAACCACGACAACATCACGGCCATCAGGCAGAAAAGCTCATGACGCCTTCGACCGAACCCGGGCCAAGTACCGGAATCCGAATTTCCCCGATCCCGGCATTCCAGGACAACTATATCTGGCTCCTGGAACGGGCGGGCCACGCCATCGTCGTCGACCCGGGCGATGCCGCGCCGGTGCTGCGCGTTTTGGACCAGGGCAAGCAAAGGCTCGATGCCATTTTACTCACGCATCACCACGCCGATCACGTCGGCGGTGTCTCTGCTCTGGTCGCCGCGCACGGCGCCCAGGTGTTCGGTCCGGCGACGTCCCCGTACGCACACATCGATGTTCGGCTGCGCGAGGGCGACCGCATAGGCACCCTGGGGCAGGATTTCTCCGTCCTGGAGGTGCCCGGCCACACCCTGGACCATATTGCGTACTGGTGCCCCGCGCTCGAGGCATTGTTCTGCGGCGACACCTTGTTTGCGTGTGGATGTGGTCGATTGTTCGAGGGCAGCGCAGCGCAGATGTTCGCCTCGCTGGGCAAGATCTCGCGGCTGCCGGAGAAGGCCAAGGTCTACTGCGCGCACGAGTACACCAGTGCCAATATTCGCTTCGCTCTGGCCGTTGAGCCGGCCAACGAGGATCTGATTCGCCGCCGCGACGACTGTGCGGCGTTGCGCCAGCGCGGGCAACCGACCGTTCCCTCGACGATCCGCTTGGAAAAGGCGAGCAACCCGTTCCTACGTTGCGCGCAAGCCACGGTTCAGGCCGCCGTTGAGCGGCGCAATCCGGGCGTAGGTCGGGACGAGGTGAAGGTGTTTGCTGCGCTGCGGGTCTGGAAGGATGGGTTTTAGCCTCGGCGNNGCTCCCTGCAGCGCAAGCAAAGTCATGCTCCGGAGCATGACTTTGCTTGCGCTGCAGGGAGCGAACACCTAAACTGCCCCAATCCTTCGGCCATTGCGGGTATTGCGTCCCTTGATCGGTCCGCTCGTTCGAACCAGTTTGCTGTTGTGCGCCGGTGCGCTTGGTCTGGCGCACACTGGCGTATCCGCAGCGGCAGATACGCCGACCGTGGCCGCCCCGGCGCCACGGGCGGCCGACGTCGCCCCGGCAAATGCCGATACGGCCGCGACGGCAGGCGGGCGCGTCGACGCGAGGCAAACGGCGACGCCCGCTCCCTCGGACGCGCCGGCCGCTTTCACCATTGCCTCGAACTGGCCGCCGTCCCTGGCACCGGCGACTCCGTCCACCTCGGCTGCGCCCCCGGCCGGTCCCGAGGCCGCCAGCGCCGCAGCCTTGCCCGCGGCCGAGGCGGCGACCGGCGCAACGCCTGTCCCTGGGCAGGCGACCCAACAGGAGCCATCCGCTGCGCCCCCGGCGGCAAACACGGCAGCGGACGACGCAAGCAGTGCGAAGCCCGCCGACGCAGCCGCCAGCGAGAGTCCGCCGGCTGCCGCGCCCGACGACAAGGACCTGTGGAGCCGCATCCGGCGTGGCTTCAAGATGCCGGACCTGGACACCAAGCGCGCCCAGGCGAGCACCCGCTGGTACGCCGCGCAGCCCGACTACATTGGTCGCATGACCGGCCGCGCCAGCATGTACCTATTTCATATCGTCGACGAAATCGAGAAGCGCGGCATGCCCACGGAGCTGGCCCTGTTGCCATTCGTCGAAAGCGCTATGCAGCCGGAGGCCATTTCGTTTGCCAAAGCCGCCGGTCTGTGGCAGTTCATCCCGTCTACCGGAAAGCTCTATTCGCTGGAACAAAACCTGTGGAAGGACGAGCGCTTCGGGGTCATCGAATCGACGCGCGCCGCGCTCGACTACCTGCAGAAGCTCTACGCCGAATTCGGCGACTGGCAGCTGGCGTTGGCCGCGTACAACTGCGGCGAAGCCGGCGTCGAGCGCGCGCTGGCGCGGGCGCGGGCGGCGCATCGTTCGCTGGCGTACAAGGATCTGCGCCTGCCCAACGAGACCCAGTACTACGTGCCCAAATTGCAGGCGCTCAAGAACATCGTTGCCGATCCGCAGCGTTTCGGAATCGAGTTGCCGGACATCCGCAACGAGCCCTACTTCGTCGCCGTCAACAAAACGCGCGACATGGATGTGGCCACCGCCGCACAGCTGGCGGATATGCCGATCGACGAATTTCGCGCACTCAATCCGGCCTTCAATCGGCCCGTGATCCTGGGCGCATCGTCGCCGACCATCCTCGTTCCCGCCGATCGGGTGGACACCTTCGAGGGCAACCTTGCCGCGTGGGACGCGACCGGGCAACCCCTGGCCAGCTGGACGGCGTACACCCTGCAAGCGGGCGACGTTCTTGCAAAGCTCGCCGAGCGGGTTGGACTGACCGAAGCGCAGCTGCGCGAGGCCAATCGCATTCCGCCGCGGTACCGTCCCGCGGCCGGCTCGACCATCCTCATACCCCGCGACGAAACGATGAGCGACGACATTGCGCCGGGTTTCGTCTCGGCGTCGTTTTCGCTGATTCCCGAGAGCGGCAACCTGCGCCAAGTGACGTACCGGGTCCGGCGCGGTGATTCCCTGGCGTCGGTGGCGCGGCGCTGGCACGTGCAGGCCGACGACATCGTCGCCTGGAACCAGCTGCACTCGATGATGCTGTTTACCGGACAGCGGCTATCACTGACCGTGGCGCGTCCCGCGGCCGCCGGCTCGCACAAAAACCCCAAGAGGGCTACGCCGGTCCTCGGCGCAAACGCGGCAGCGGCGGTGCATGCCCCTGCCGTGGCCGCACCCTCGCGCATGTAGGTAAGCAAGGCGCCGGCGCCAGCTCGGCGCCCGGCGGCATAATTGCGCACGCGGGCAGCCGGCAGGTTGTCGGCGGCATAATCCCACCTCCCGAGCGGCGCGACCAGACAACAGGCTCCTTCATGGCATTTCTATCCGGCAAGCGGATTCTGATTACCGGAGTCCTTTCCAATCGGTCCATCGCCTACGGCATCGCGCGCGCCTGCCGGCGGGAGGGTGCCGATCTGGCGTTCACCTATGTCGGCGATCGGTTCAAGGATCGCATCACGGACATTGCGCGCGAATTCGGTTCGACCTTGATATTTCCGTGCGACGTCGGCGACGATGCGCAGATTGGGGCCGTATTCGCGGATTTGGCCGCATCTTGGGACGGCCTGGACGGACTGGTGCATGCGATCGGATTTGCGCCGCGCGAGGCGATCGCCGGGGATTTTCTCGAAGGCCTGTCGCGCGAGGGCTTTCGCATTGCCCACGACATATCCTCCTATAGCTTCGCGGCGCTCGCCAAGGCGGCTGCGCCGATGATGCAGGGCCGCTCGGGCGCGCTGCTCACGCTGACCTACCTGGGTGCCGAGCGCGTCGTGCCCAACTACAACACGATGGGGCTGGCCAAGGCCTCGCTCGAGGCGTCGGTGCGGTACTTGGCCGCTGCGCTGGGGCCGCGCTCGATCCGGGTAAACGGCATCTCGGCGGGTCCGATCCGCACGCTGGCGGCGGCCGGCATCAAGGACTTCGGCAAGATCCTTGACCTGGTCGAGCGCAATGCTCCCCTGCGGCGCAATGTCTCGATCGATGACGTGGGCAACGTCGCGGCCTTCCTACTCTCCGACCTGGCGGCCGGAATCACGGGCGAAATCACGTTTGTCGACGCGGGCTTTAACCGGGTCGTCGCTGGAATGACGGAGTAATGCTGGCCACGGCCCACGCGTGACGCGCCCTTGACCTGACGCCGGACCCACGTTGAGCCCGACACCAAAACGATCATTGTTTCGCCAGGAGGCGATCGATGCCCAGCGAGAAAGGCTGCTGGGTGAAGTGTCCAAGGCGCGGCCCGTGCCGATGTGGGTTTTCACCCTGCTCGCTGCCAGCATCGCCGGGGCGTTGATCGCGTTTGCCTTTCTGGGCGAATACACCCGTCGCGAGCGCGTGGACGGCTATCTGGAGCTCGATGTCGGCACGGCCCGGGTGAGCGCCCCCGAGGCCGGCGTCGTGGCCGAGTTGATGGTCAAGGAAGGCGACGAGATCGCCGCCGGACAGCCGATCGCCCGGCTATCGCAGGAGCGAACCACCGCGGGCGGGGTCAACGCCTCGGAGCTGGTCCGGCAGGAGCTGAGCGGGCGCCTGCGGTCGCTCTCGTCCGAGCTGGCCCAAGCAGCCATGCTGGGGGAGCAGCAGACGGCGCAGGCACGCAAGCGGGTGGATGACCTGAGAAAGGAGCTCGACCAGGCGGACGCCGAATTGCGCGCGCAGCAGCAGCGCTTGGCTTCGGCGCAGCTCGAATCGCAGCGCTTTGCTCAACTCGTGAAGGAGGGGTTTGCCTCGGAAGCCATGGCGCGCGATCGGCGCAACGACTTGCTCGACCAGACGACCAAGCTCGAGAGCCTTCGCGGCAACCGGGCTGCCATCGAGCGCGAGTTGCGTGCCGCTCAGGCCGAGCTGCCCTTGATCGAGATTCGCACCCGTACCCAGCTTCAGCAAGTCGAGCAACGTAAGAGCGAAATACAGCAGAGCCTGGTGCAGGAGGAGGCGCATAGCGCTTCGGAGATCCGCGCCCCGATCGCCGGCATCGTCACCAACATCGCCGCCTCGCGCGGCGCGTCGCTGGCCGCCGACGCGACCCTGGCAACGATCATGCCCAAGGGCAGCGCGATGCACGCCCAGCTGCTCGTGCCCACCCGGGCGATCGGCTTCATCGAGGCCGGCAACCAGGTGGTGCTGCGCTACGATGCCTTCCCCTTTCAGCGCTTCGGGCAGTACCGGGGCAACGTGACGAGCGTGGGACGCACGGTCTGGTCGACGGGCGAGCGCGTGGGGCCGCTGACGGTGCGCGAACCGGTGTATCGCATCGAGGTCGCCCTCGATCGCCAGACCGTACGCACCGGGGCGCAAGAGTTCCCGCTGCGGCCCGGCATGCTCGTCAATGCCGACATCCTCCTGGAAAAGCGCACCGTTTTCGAATGGGTCTTCGAGCCCGTCCTGGCGCTGCGCGAGCGCCTGCGCTAGCCATGTTCGACAGCCTCTTCGGGCGCCGGGTGCCCATGATCCTGCAAAGCGAAGCGCCCGAGTGCGGCATCGCCTGCGTCGCCATGATCGCCAGTTACCACGGTTTGCGCACGGACCTGTCGGCGATGCGGCTTCGCCTGGAGTCGTCGATGAAAGGCGTCACGCTGCAGCACATCGCCGCCATCGCCGATTCGCTGAAGATGTCCTTCCGCGGCGTGCAGGCGCCGCTGTCGGCACTGGGCAAGCTGCGCCTGCCGGCGATCCTGCATTGGGACATGAATCACTTCGTGGTGCTCACGCGCGTCGATGGCAGCAAGATCACGGTCATGGACCCGGCCCGCGGCAAGCGCGTCCTGGCGCTCGACGAGGTTTCGCGCCACTACACCGGGGTGGCCGCGGAGCTCACCCCCGCGACCGGATTTGCCCCCCGCGACGAGCGCGAGAAGGTGTCCGTGCGGCAGCTGTTCGGATCGGCGCAGGGCCTGCAGGGCGCGATTGCCCAGGTGCTGGTGCTTTCCATCACGCTCGAAGTCTTTGCCATCGCCTCGCCGTTCTTTGTTCAGATCGTGGTCGATCGCGTCGTGGTCGGCCGCGACGAGGACCTGCTTACGGTGCTGGGCATCGGCTTTGCCCTGCTCGCGCTGATGCAGGTGGCGGTCACCGCGGTGCGCGGATGGCTGGGCGTTTACCTTTCGACCATGCTCAACGTGCGCCTGCTCGACGCCCTGTTCGGTCAGCTGTTGCGTCTGCCCCTGGTCTGGTTCGAAAAGCGCAACATCGGCGACATTGTGTCGCGGTTTCGCAGCGTGGATGCGATCCAGCGCACCTTGAGCGTCACCTTCCTGGAGACGCTGGTCGACGGCGTGATGGTCGTCCTGACCCTGGGCGTCATGCTCTGGTACAGCGCCGTGCTGGCGGCCATCGTGCTGGCCGCCGCGCTGGCATACGGCGCAACGCGCTGGCTGTTCTATGGGGCGCAGCGCCGCGCGCTCGATGAGCAATTGGTCCATGAAGGCAAGGCGGGCACGCATTTCATCGAAACCCTGCGCGGCATGATGGCGATCAAGCTCAATTTGCGCGAACGCGAACGGCGGTCGGCCTATCAGAACCTGGTGATCGACCAGACCAACGCGGGGGTCCTGGTCCAGCGGCTTGTGATTCTCAACCGGGCGGCCAACGGCCTGATCTTCGGCCTGGAAAACGTCGCGGTCGTCTGGCTGGCCGCGCAACTGGTCGTCGGCGGCAGCTTCTCGGTGGGCATGCTCTTTGGCTTCCTGTCGTTCAAGTTGCTCTTCCTCACGCGGGTCAACAACCTGGTGGACAAGTGGATCGAGTTTCGCATGCTCGACCTGCATGCCGAACGAATCGCTGACATTGCCCTGGCCCCGGCGGAGCAAGCGCGCCCGCCGAGCGCACCGGCTCCCGACGCGCCGCTGGTGATCAACGCGCACGGCCTCGGATTTGCCTACGGTGTCGAGGGTTTCGCGTTTCGCAACGTCGATTTTTCCATTCGGCCCGGCGAGGTCGTGGCGATCGTCGGGCCCTCCGGTGCCGGCAAGACGACGATGGTCAAGGTGCTGATCGGCCTGCTGGATCGCACCGAGGGAACCCTGGAGGCCAATGGCCGCGATGTGCGCGACTGGGACGTGAGCTCGTATCGCGCGCGACTCGGGGTGGTGATGCAGGACGACCCTCTTTTCGTCGGCTCGATCGAGGACAACATCAGCTTCTTTGATCCGCAACACCAGCCGGCCCTGGTGCGCGCGGCAGCCAACGTTGCCGGGATCGACACTGACATCATGGCCATGCCGATGCAATACAACACGATCGTTGGCAGCCTGGGCGTTGCGCTCTCGGGAGGCCAGAAGCAGCGGGTGCTGCTCGCGCGCGCGCTCTATCGCAAGCCCCAGGCGCTGTTTCTGGACGAGGCCTTCGACCAGCTCGATCTGGCACGCGAGCAAGAGATCAGTGAACGCCTGAGGAAGCTCGGCCTCGCGATCGTCATCGTCAGCCACCGGCCAGACACGGTTCGCAACGTCGACCGCATCGTCCGTCTGAGCGATCCGTCGTTCGATGGCGCGGCGCAATCTTGAATTCGGTCCGCGGCCGCCGGCGCAAGCGCGCGCGGCTTCCGGGGACGACCTAGCCATCACCCATCCTGACTGGAGCATCGCATGCTTTCCTACACTTGGCCCGCAATCATCACCTTGCTCAACATCGTGCTGCTGCTGGGGGTCGGCGCGCTGGTCGGGCGCGCGCGCGCCAAGTACCACATCGTCGCCCCGGCGACGACCGGCGACCCGATGTTCGAGCGCGCCTTCCGCGTGCAGATGAACACGATCGAGAGCACCGTGATATTTCTTCCCGTCGTATGGCTGGCGGCGCTCTACGGTGCCGCCACGTTGATCGCGCTCGCCGGGATCGTCTGGATCGGCGGGCGCGTCGTCTATGCCCTTGCCTACTTGAAGGATCCGGCCAAGCGCGGCCTTGGCTACGGAGTCTCCACCCTCGCCTTTGCCGTGCTGCTGCTGGACGCGGCAGTCGAGGTCGCGCGCTCCTTGCTCGCATCCTGAGGGGCTTTGCGCACGCATCCCGAGGCGCCCGCCGGCGATTCTGAAGGCTGCCGCTGAACACTCCGCCGCCCAAACAAGCCGGCCCGAAGCTCGGACCGCTGCGGGCATTGCTGCCCTTCGTTCGGCCGTACTGGCGCCAGGTCCTGCTGGCGCTGGTTTTCCTGGTCCTGGCCGCCGGCGCGACGCTGGGACTGCCCGCGGCGGTGCGCCTGCTGGTCGACCGCGGCCTCATGCAACCGGCGGCGGTCGACCTGGGCGCCCGGATGCTGGCGGTGAACGGCTACTTTCTGGATCTCTTCGCGGTCGCCGTGGCGCTGGCGGTCTTCACCGCGGCGCGCTTTTATACGGTCAGCTGGATCGGCGAGCGGGTGACCGCCGACCTGCGCCTGGCGGTGTACGCGCACGTGCTGCGGCAGAGCCCGGAGTTCTTCGAGTCACTCAAGACCGGGGAGATTCTGTCGCGCCTGACCACGGACACCACCGTCATCCAAAATGCGGTCGGCTCGAGCATTTCGATGGGCCTGCGCAGCGCTGTAATAGGCATCGGCGCGATCGTGCTGCTGATCGCGAGCAGTCCGCGCCTGATGCTGACGGTAGTCGGGATCATCGCCCTGGTGGTGCTGCCCGCGCTTTGGATCGGCCGGCGTGTCCGGCGGCTCTCGCGCGCCAGCCAGGACCGCATCGCCGATACCAGCGGGATCGCCGGCGAGGTGCTCAACGCGGTATCGGTCGTGCAAAGTTACACGCAGGAGACGGCCGAGGCGCGGCGCTTTTCCATCGCCAACGAGACGGCCTTCGCCACCTCGATTCGCCGCGTTGGCACGCGCGCAGCGTTCACTGCCTTCTTGATCGTCGGCGTCTTCGGCTCCTTGCTCTACGGCCTGCATGGCGGGGTCGAGAGCGTTCTGGCCGGGCGCATCAGTGCCGGCGAACTCAGCCAGACCTCTCTGTACATCATGCTGGTCGCTTCGAGCGTCGCCGTACTGGCCGAGGTCTGGGGGGAACTGCTGCGTGCCGCCGGCGCCACCGAACGGCTGATGGAGCTGCTCGCGGTTACCTCGCCCATTGCCGACCCGCCGCAGCCGCAGGCGCTGGGTCTCCGACCCGCCGCAGCCGCAGGCGCTGGGTCTGGCGGCGGGCGCACGGGCCATCGGGGTGGAATTCGCGGGCGTCGGCTTCCGCTACCCGTCGCGGCCGACGCATCCCGTGTTGCGCGGCTTGACCTTGTCCATCGCGCCCGGGCAGACGGTCGCCCTGGTCGGGCCATCCGGTGCCGGCAAGACCACGATCTTTCAGTTGCTGCAGCGTTTTTACGATATCGAGGAAGGGCGACTCCTAGTCGGCGGCGTCCGGGTGCGGGAACTGCGGCTGGCCGAGCTGCGCGGGAGCATCGCCGTGGTTCCGCAGGAGCCGGCGATATTCTCCGGCAGCGTGCTCGAGAACATCCGCTATGGCCGCGGTAGCGCCTCCGAGGCCGAGGCCCTGGCCGCCGCACGCGCCGCCAACGTGGACGAATTCATCCGGCAACTGCCCGATGGCTACGCCACCGCAGTCGGCGAGCGCGGACTTCGCCTCTCGGGTGGGCAGCGCCAGCGCATTGCCATCGCGCGCGCGATGCTCAAGGACGCGCCGCTGCTGCTGCTCGACGAGGCCACCAGCAGCCTGGACGCGGAGAGCGAACGAGCGGTGCAGGATGCGCTGGAGGCCGCGATGCGCGGGCGCACCACCATTGTCATCGCGCACCGGCTCGCGACGGTGCAGCGTGCCGACTGCATCTTCGTGCTCGACCGCGGCACCATTGTCGAACAGGGCGTGCACGCGGATCTGGTCGAACGCGGCGGCCTGTACGCACGCCTGGCGGCACTGCAGTTCGTGGTCTAGGACGCGCCCCGGCTATACTGCCCGTAGGCCACTGCCGCGGCACTTTGCATGCACCAATACGAGGATTTCATGCGTCATGTTCTGGAACATGGCGTCGACAAGAGCGATCGCACCGGAACGGGAACGCGTTCGGTGTTCGGCTTCCAGATGCGCTTTGCGCTGGCCGAGGGCTTTCCCCTGGTGACGACCAAGAAGCTGCACCTGCGCTCGATCATCTACGAACTGCTGTGGTTCCTGCAGGGCTCGAGCAACGTCGCCTACCTGCGGCAAAACGGCGTGACCATCTGGGACGAATGGGCCGACGCCAACGGCGAGCTGGGCCCGGTGTACGGGGTTCAGTGGCGTTCCTGGCCGGCGCCCGACGGCACGCACATCGACCAGATCGCGCAGGTACTTGAGCAGATACGCACCAATCCGGATTCGCGCCGGCTCCTCGTATCGGCCTGGAACGTCGCGGACCTTGCGCGCATGCGCCTGCCCCCCTGTCACCTGATGTTCCAGTTCTATGTCGCCCAGGGTCGCCTGAGCTGCCAGCTCTACCAGCGCAGCTGCGATATTTTTCTCGGGGTTCCCTTCAACATCGCGAGCTACGCCCTGCTCACGCACCTCGTCGCCCAGCAGTGCGACCTGGCCCCCGGGGATTTCGTCTGGACCGGCGGCGACTGCCACATTTATCGCAATCACTTCGACCAGGTGCGCGAGCAGCTGCAGCGCGAGCCGTTTGCCTACCCGCGCCTGCAGATCCGGCGCCGTCCGCCGTCGATCTTCGAGTACCGCTACGAGGATTTTGAAATTCTCGATTACCAGGCGCACCCGCATATCAAGGCGCCGGTTGCCGTGTGACGCCGTGACACGGCTCCACTTGATCGTTGCGCGGGCGCGCAACGGGGTCATCGGCGATCGCGGGGCGCTGCCCTGGAAGCTGCCCGAGGACCTGGCGCATTTCAAGCACACGACGATGGGACATGCCGTCGTCATGGGGCGCAAGACCTGGGAGTCGATCGGCCGGGCCCTGCCGGGGCGGCGCAACATCGTCGTCACGCGCAATGCGCAGTGGCGGGCCCCGGGGGTCGAGGTCGCTTCCAGCCTGGAGGACGCCCGGCGAAAATGCACCGCGCCGCAAGATGCCGGCGCGGGGAACGCGCCGGCGGCCGAAACCGACGTATTTGTGATCGGCGGCGCCGAGCTCTACGCCCAGGCCCTGCGGCAGCATGTCGATACAATATTCCTTACCGAGATCGACGCCGATTTCCAGGGCGATGCGCGGTTCCCGGCGCTCGATCCGGCGCGCTGGCAAGAGCGTTCGCGCGAGCATTTCGCGCCTGCGGGCGATCGCTCGTTCGGCTTCGATTTCGTCCACTACGAGGCGATTGCGCAGCGCAATCCACATCCATACCCCGGAGGCCCGGATGCCCAATGAAGAATTTCATGTGCACGGCGTGCACGACCATGCCATCGAGCACGCTGCCGAGCACGGCAGCGTCGACTCGCTGTCGGGGCGCGTTGCCGTCCTCTCGGCGGTCCTTGCGACCCTGGGCGCCCTGATGACCTTTGCCGGCGGCGACACGCAAGCCAAGGCCCAGCTCTACAAGAACTCCGCCTCGATCACCAAGACCAAGGCCAACGACCAGTGGAACTACTACGAGGCCAAGGGCATCAAGCACAACATGGCCGAATTCGGCGCCTCGATGTCGACGCGCCCGGAGCGCATCGAGTTCTACAAGGCCGAAGCCGAGCGCTACCGCAAGGACCAGGCCGACATCAAGGCCAAGGCCGAAAAGCTCGAAGAAGAGGTCACGGACTGGGACAAGCAAAGCGCCGAGCAGATGCACCTGCACCACCGCTGGGCCCTCGGGGCGACGGCGATGCAGATCGCCATCGCCCTTTCCGCCATCGTCCTGCTGTCGCGCAAGACCTGGCTGCTGTACGGCGTAGGCTTGGTTGCCCTGACTGGTCTGGCCTTTGGCGGGTTGGCGATCGCCGGTATCTAGAGATTGCGGCGGGGCCGGCGACGCGCCAGCCCCGCCGCGCGCAACTGCGTCCGCCGGAGTCTGTCCATGATCATCGTTGTTGCACTTGCCCTATTGCTGCTCGTCGCCGGACTGCGCATCGTCACGCAGTACCAGCGCGCGGTCATCTTCCGCCTGGGAAAATTTCAGTCGATCCGCGAGCCGGGGCTCACCTGGATCATCCCGGTGATCGATCTGGCGCGCTTCGTCGACGTACGGGTCGTGACGCTCAGCGTCGAGCCGCAGGAGACGATGACCAAGGACAACGTCCCGGTGACGGTGCGTGCCGTCGTCTGGTACCGCGTCACGCGTCCCAAGGACGCGCTCATCGAGGTCGAATCGTTCGTCTCGGCAGTGACGCAAACCTCGCTCACGGCGCTGCGCATGGTCATGGGCAAGCACTCGCTCGACGAACTGCTCAAGGAGCAGGACATGCTTTCGGTCAGCCTCAAGGAAAGCATCGACAAGGTGACCGAGCCCTGGGGCGTGGCGGTCGAACGCGTCGAACTCAAGGACGTGGAGATTCCGCAGACGATGCAGCGGGCCATGGCGCAGGAAGCGGAGGCCTTGCGGGAAAAACAGGCGCGCATCATCAAGGCGGAGGCCGAGTTCGAGGCAGCCGTCAAGTCGCGGCAGGCCGCCGACGAAATCAGCCGCTCGGGCGCCGCGCTCGAGCTGCGACGCATGCAGATGCTCACCGAGATCGGGGCGGAGCAAAACACCATGACCGTGGTCATGCTGCCGAGCGAGTTCGTCACCGCCGCCGGCGCGCTGGCCCGCATGGCCGGCGCGCGCGAGGACGGCGAACGAAAACCCGCAGAGACGCTGCCGGCGCGGCCCTAGCGCCCCGGGACGCGCGCCGGGGCGCCGGCCGTCGGTCGCCGCGCGACGGTCCTCAGCGACCGAAGCGTGCGTTGAGGGTCGCCGATCCCAGCTGGTTGGCGTTGATGTTGTAGCCGATCAGCGCGGCGGTGGCATCGGCCGGGACACCGAGCTTCTCGACCTTGAGCGCGTGGATCGTAAAGATGTAGTGGTGCGGCTTGTCCCCGACGGGCGGACAGGCGCCGCCGAAATCGCCCGTACCGAAGTCATTGCGGCCCTGATGGGCTCCCGCGGGCAGGGCCGCGCCCTTGCCGATGCCGCGCGCCAGGCCCGTGGTGGTGACAGGCAGGTCGTAGACGATCCAGTGCCACCAGCCGCTGCCGGTGGGCGCATCGGGGTCGTAGACGGTCAGGGCGAAGCTCTTCGTGCCCGCAGGCACGCCGGACCATTGGAGCGCCGGCGAGACATTCTCGCCGGTGCAACCAAAGCCGGAAAATACCTGCGCGTTGCTCAGCGTCGAGCCTTCGGCGACGTCGGGGCTCTTGAGTTCAAACGCCCCGGCCGAAGCGGCCGCAAGGAGCGAGACAAATGCGAACGTGGCGCCAACACCGAACCATCCTACCGACTTATGCATCGTGATCCCCCGAAGTGGTGCTGTTATTTTAGCGGCTTGTACCGCAGCCGGTGCGGGCGCGCCCCCTCTTCCCCGAGTCGACGCTTCTTGTCTTCCTCATACTCGTGATAGTTTCCTGCATAAAAGGTCCATTGCGAATCACCTTCACAGGCGAGGATGTGACTGGCGATGCGATCGAGAAACCAACGATCGTGGGAGATCACGAGCACGCTGCCGGCAAACTCGAGCAGGGCGTCTTCCAGCGCGCGCAGCGTCTCTATGTCCAGATCGTTGGACGGCTCGTCGAGCAGCAGCACGTTGCCCCCGGCAATCAGGGTCTTGGCCAGATGCAGCCGACCGCGCTCACCGCCCGACAGCTGGCCGACGATCTTCTGCTGATCGGCGCCGCGGAAATTAAAGCGTCCTAGGTAGGCGCGCGAGGGCATCTCGAACTTGCCCACGGTCAGGACGTCGTTGCCGCCGGAGACCTCCTCCCAGACCGTCTTGGATCCGGCCAGGGCGTCGCGCGACTGGTCGACGTAGGCCAGGCGCACGGTCGGGCCGATCGCCACCTGCCCGCCGTCCGGCCGCTCCGGTCCCGTGATCATCCGGAAAAGGGTCGATTTGCCGGCGCCGTTCGGGCCGATGATGCCGACAATCGCGCCGGCCGGCACGCGGAAAGACAGTTTGTCGATCAGCAACCGGTCGCCGAAAGCCTTGCTGACCTCCTTGAACTCGATCACCTCGGCGCCCAGTCGATCGGCCACCGGAATGAAGATCTCCTGGGTTTCGTTGCGCTGCTGATATTCAAAGGAGTTGAGCTCCTCGAACCGGGCCAAGCGGGCCTTGCTCTTGGCCTGGCGCCCCTTCGGGTTCTGGCGCACCCACTCAAGTTCATGCTTGATGCTCTTGATGCGTGCGGCCTCCTGGCGCGATTCCACCGCCAGGCGCTGCTCCTTCTGTGCCAGCCAGGAGCTGTAATTGCCCTCCCAGGGAATTCCGTGGCCACGGTCGAGCTCGAGTATCCAGGCGCAGGCGTTGTCGAGGAAGTAGCGATCGTGGGTGATGCCCACGACGGTTCCCGCAAAGCGCTGCAGGTACTGCTCGAGCCACTCGACGCTCTCTGCATCGAGGTGGTTGGTGGGCTCGTCGAGCAGCAGCATGTCCGGCTTGGACAGCAACAGCCGGCACAGCGCCACCCGGCGCTTCTCGCCACCGGAGAGTCGCTCGATGCGCGCGTCCCAGGCCGGCAGGCGCAGGGCGTCGGCCGCAATTTCGAGCAGGTGTTCGACGTCCGCTCCGCTGGCGGCGATGACCGCCTCGTAGCGTGCCTGGTCGGCCGCGAGCTGGTCGAAATCCGCATCGGGTTCGGCATACGCGGCATAGACTTGTTCGAGCTTGGCGCGGGCTTCGAGCACCTCCCCCAGGCCCTGTTCCACCGCCTCGCGAACCGTCATGGCCGGGTCCAGCGAGGGCTCCTGCGGCAGATAGCCGATCTTCAGGTTCGGCATCGGCACCGCCTCGCCCTCGAAATTGGGGTCCTCGCCAGCCATGATGCGCAGCAGGGTGGATTTGCCCGAGCCGTTCAGACCCAGCACCCCGATCTTGGCGCCGGGAAAGAAGGACAGCGAAATATCCTTCAGGATCTGGCGCTTGGGCGGCACAATCTTGCCCACGCGCCGCATGGTGTAAACGTATTGCATACGCAATCCTCAAGTGGCAGGCGCCTAGCTTACCGAAACGGCGTCGCGCTATGCCGCTGCGGCCGATGGCTGCGCGGATGGTGCGGGCGCATCGGACCAGTCGGCGGTCGGCACACAGGCGCAGACGAGGTTGCGGTCGCCGTAGACGTTGTCGACTCGCGCAACCGGCGGCCAATACTTGGTGCGGCGCAGAGCCGGCGTCGGAAACGCCGCCAGTTCGCGCGAGTAGCGATGGTCCCAGCGATCGGCCGTCACCATGGCCGCAGTATGCGGAGCGTTGCGCAGCGGGTTGTCCTCCCGGTCGGCGGCGCCCGATTCCACAGCCCGGATCTCGACCCGGATGCGCACCATCGCGTCGATGAAGCGATCGAGCTCGCGTTGCGACTCCGACTCGGTCGGCTCGATCATGAGTGTCCCGGGAACCGGAAACGACAGGGTCGGCGCATGAAAGCCGTAATCCATCAACCGCTTGGCCACGTCCTCGGCACTGATGCCGCATCGATCCTTGATCGGCCGCAGGTCCAGGATGCATTCGTGCGCGACGTAGCCGCCGCGACCGCTGTAGAGCACCGGGTAATGCGCCGCCAGCTTGCGCGCCAGGTAGTTCGCGTTGAGCAACGCGACCTGCGTGGCGCGGGTGACGCCCGCCGCCCCCATCATCGTCAGGTACATCCAGGAAATGGGCAAAATGGAGGCCGAACCGAAATTTGCCGCGCTGACCATGCCGACGGCGCCGGCCTGTCCCAGGTGACCGGGAAGGAAGGGCGCAAGGTGGGACTTGACCGCGACCGGGCCCACCCCCGGGCCACCGCCACCGTGGGGAATGCAAAACGTCTTGTGCAGGTTCAGGTGCGAAACATCGCTGCCGAAATCTGCCGGCCTGGCCAGGCCGACCATCGCGTTGAGGTTGGCCCCATCGGTATATACCTGCCCGCCGTAGCGGTGCACGATGTCGCAGATCTCGCGGATCGACTCCTCGAAGATGCCAAGGGTCGACGGATAGGTGACCATCAGCGCGGCCAGGCACTCGGCGTGCAGCCGCGCCTTGGCCGCAAGGTCGGCCAGATCGATATTGCCCTGCACATCGCAGGCCACGACGACAACCTGCATGCCAGCCAAGCTCGCCGATGCGGGGTTCGTTCCGTGGGCGCTCTCCGGGATCAGGCACACCGTGCGCTGCGCCTGCCCATGCGCACGATGGTAGGCCCGAATCGCCAGCAGTCCGGCAAACTCGCCCTGCGCCCCGGAATTGGGCTGCACGCTCACGCGGTCGTAGCCGGTGCACTCGGCCAGCATACTTTCGAGCGATTCGATCAGGGCGCGGTACCCGGCGCTCTGGTCGGCCGGCGCGTAGGGGTGGAGCGCGGCGAATTGCGGCCAGCTCACGGGAATCATCTCCGAGGTCGCGTTGAGCTTCATCGTGCACGAACCCAGCGGGATCATCGTCCGATCCAGCGCCAGATCGCGGTCGGCAAGCTCGCGCAGATAGCGCAGCAGCGATGTTTCGGACTGATGGCGGTGAAACACCGGATGCAGCAGAAAATCCTGCCCGCGCCGCAGTGCCGCCGGCAGCGCGTCCGCCTGCGATCCCTCCAGCGCGGCCAGATCGGCCTCGACGCCGAGCACGCTGCACAGCGCCTGGACGTCGTCACGGTTCGAGGTTTCGTCGAGCGAAATGCCAACGGCGCCCGGGCCCAGGTCGCGTAGGTTGTAGCCCCGCGCGTGCGCCGCTGCGTGCACGCCGGCGGCGTCGACCCCGTCGATGCGCAGGGTATCGAAAAACGAGTCGTTGACCCGCAAGCCAGCCTCGCGCAGGCCCGCGGCCAGGATGACGGTGAGTCGGTGCACCCGCATCGCGATCCGGCGCAGACCCTCGGGTCCATGGTAGATGGCATACATCGCCGCGATAACCGCCAGCAGTACCTGTGCCGTGCAGATATTGGACGTCGCCTTCTCGCGGCGGATGTGCTGCTCGCGCGTCTGCAACGCCAAGCGCAGTGCCGGCTGACCCTGGGAATCGACCGAAACGCCGACCAGGCGCCCCGGCATGGACCGCTTGAATTCCTCGCGACAGGCCAGGAAACCCGCGTGCGGTCCACCAAACCCCATCGGCACCCCGAAGCGCTGCGCGCTGCCCACGACGATATCGGCCCCCCAGCGCCCCGGCGGCTCGAGCACGGTCAGCGCCAGCAAGTCGGCAGACACGGCGACCAGCGCGCCGGCCGCGTGCAGGCTGCGCACGGTCGGCGCATGGTCGCCGACCTCACCGGTCGATGCCGGATACTGCAGCAGGGCACCGAAGCAGTCGCCAGCGGCATCGGCCAGGTCGCCGACCACGACCTCCAATCCCAAGGGTTCGGCACGCGTGCGAACGACGCTGATGGTCTGGGGATGGCAGTCGCGCGATACCAGGAAGCGATTCGACGCGCTGCGCGCCGATCGCCGGGCGAGCATCATCGCCTCGGCGGCCGCGCTCGCCTCGTCGAGCAGCGAGGCATTGGCGATCGGCATCGCGGTGAGGTCGCCGATCATCGTCTGGAAGTTCAGCATGGCTTCCAGGCGACCCTGCGATATCTCGGCTTGGTAGGGCGTGTACGCCGTGTACCACGCCGGATTCTCGAAGACGTTGCGCGCGATCACCGCGGGCATGATGGTGCCGTAGTACCCCATGCCGATGGCGCTGCGCAGCACCCGGTTGGCCTGCGCCAGCTCGGCGATCCGCTGCAGGGCCTGCGCCTCGCTCACCGGCGCCGCCAGCCCCAAGGGCGCTGCCAGTCGAATCGACTCCGGCACGATGGCCCGGACCAGTTCGTCAAGGCTCGCATGCCCGAGCTCGGCGAGCATCGCATCAATCTGCTCCGAGCTCGGACCGATATGCCGCGCGAGAAACTCCGTGGCGTTCTCGAGCTCCTGTAAGGGCACCGCTGCTGACCTCTTGTTCCCGTCCATTATTTCTCCGCTTCGATCTGCGCCCGGTACGCCTGCGCATCGAGCAGGCGACCGACGTCGGCGCCGTCGGCCGGCTGCAGTCGGAACAGCCACGCGCCGAAGGCGTCGCGATTGAGTTTTTCCGGCGCGTCCTTGAGGACTTCGTTTACCGCCGTCACGCTTCCGGCGACCGGGGCGTAGATATCCGAGGCGGCCTTGACCGACTCGACGACGGCGATCGTCTGGCCAGCCGCAAAGGTCTTGCCGACCGCTGGCAGTTCGATGTAGACCAGGTCGCCCAGGGCATCCTGGGCGAAGTCGGTAATCCCGACCAGCACACTGCCGTCGGGCTGCGCTTGCACCCACTCGTGAGATGGGGTGAACCGCAGGTCTGCCGGAATGTTCATTGCTGCCTCCATGACGTTGGTCTGCAAACTTTCCTGGGCCAAGCGCTGGGGGCGCTCGCGCCTGCTTGGCTTGCGCGCGCTAGCGGTTCGCGCCGCGCGTCGCGGCCGGCCCCTCGCAGGGCCGCGGCCGTGCTCACACGAGCACCCGGCCGTTGCNNAAACGACGGCTCGTGCGGGCCCGCCTCTAAGAGCGACCGAAACCTCGTCGCCGGCTGCCACGCCCGCCGGGACGCGGGCCAGGGCGATGGAACAGCCCATCGTCGGCGCGAACGTGCCGCTGGTGATCTCCCCGGGACCCTGCGCCGTGGCAACGCCCTGATGCGAGCGCAACACGCCGCGGTCGAGCAGCTTCAAGCCCAGCAGCTGGCGCAGCCGCGCATTGGCGCGCTGGCGCTCGAGCGCGGCGCGCCCAATGAACGCACGCGGCGCGCGCAGATCCACGGTCCAGGCCAGCCCCGACTCCAGCGGTGTCAC
Organism: Burkholderiales bacterium; assembly: GCA_900290335.1. Lineage (GTDB taxonomy): Bacteria > Pseudomonadota > Gammaproteobacteria > Burkholderiales > Burkholderiaceae_F > GJ-E10. The sequence continues at coordinate 19,323 of OKRD01000013.1, forward strand.
GGTTTCGTCCATGTCGCCGCCGTACAGATTCATTCCCGCTTCGAGCCGCAGGGTGTCGCGCGCGCCCAGTCCGCAGGGCACCACGCCGGCGGCCGCCAAGGCGCCCCAGAGCTCGGCCGCCTGCGCCGCGGGCAGTGCAATTTCACAGCCGTCCTCGCCCGTGTACCCGGTGCGGGCGACGAACCAGGCGTCCAGGGGCGCGGCGGTAAACACGCGCAAGTGCTCCACGATCGGAGCCAGGCGTGGCACTGCCTGGGCCAGCCGCGCGCGCGCCACCGGGCCCTGCACGGCGATCAAGGCCAGATCGCTGCGCGCCAGCAGCTCGACGTCGAAAGCATGCTCGCGCCGCACCTGCTGCATCCAGGCAAGGTCGTGCTCGGCGGTGCCGGCATTGACCACCAGCCGATAGGGCGTCGTGCCGTCGGCCAGGCGATAGGCGATCAGGTCATCGATCACTCCGCCGTCGGGTCGCAGCATGCAGCTGTACAGGGCCTTGCCCGGTTCGAGCCGGCCCGCGTCATTGGCAAGAAGGGTGCGCAGCAATTCGAGCGCGCCACCGCCGGTGAGGTCGATGGCCTGCATGTGCGAGACGTCGAACATGCCGCTGCCGGCGCGCACGGCAAGGTGCTCCTCAATCTGCGACCCGTAGTGCAGCGGCATCTCCCAGCCGCCGAAGTCGACCATCCTCGCACCGGCAGCGCGGTGGACATCGAACAAGGCGGTGCGTTTGAGCATCTCGCGAATCCGGAAGAAGAATGACGCATCGAGGCTTCGATGCGCACCCCTCTGTCCTTTTGCCTGAGAGTTCGGGGGTTGCCGCGTACGCGTGTGCCTGAGCAACGCGGACCATGCAACCCCTTGCACCTTCGGCGCCGGACGCAAGGTCCGGTCTCTCCAGAGACGCCCGCGCGGCGCGGTTCCTTGACCTGAGCGATTACGGGCGTTGCGCCTTCGGCGGTCAGCGGCACTGGCGGCGGGCAAAGCAGCGAGCCCTCTTCCAGCGTACTGACGCTCTCCCACGTCGCGGTCACGAGCGTGACGCGAGCATACACGATTCCCGGCGGTGGTTGCGCCGCGCCGGCGACGGTGGAGCTGCGCCACGCCGCGCGCGCCCTCAGGTGCGCGGCAGCGTCACTCCCGTCTGGCCTTGGTACTTGCCGCCGCGGTCCCGATACGAGGTCTCGCATACCTCGTCGGCTTCGATGAAGATCACCTGCGCGCAGCCTTCGTTGGCATAGATCTTGGCCGGCAGCGGCGTCGTGTTGGAGAACTCGAGCGTCACGTGCCCCTCCCACTCCGGCTCGAGCGGCGTGACATTGACGATGATGCCGCAACGCGCATAGGTGCTCTTCCCAAGGCAGATCGTCAACACGTTGCGCGGAATGCGAAAGAACTCGACGGTTCGCGCCAAGGCGAACGAATTGGGCGGGATGATGCAAACGTTGCCGCGAAAGTCGACGAAGGAATTCGGGTCGAACGCCTTGGGGTCAACAATCGTGCTGTTGATGTTGGTGAAAATCTTGAATTCGGCCGCGCAGCGGATGTCGTATCCGTAACTCGATGTGCCGTAGGACACGATGCGCTCGCCATGGACGCTGCGCACCTGCCCAGGCTCGAACGGTTCGATCATCCCCTGTGCGGCCATGCGCCGGATCCAACGGTCGCTCTTGATTGACATGGCTTCTCCCTCCAAGGCGCCGGATTCTACGGCAGTGGCGACAACGCCTTCCCCCGTTGCCTTCGGCTGCCGGCGCGCCGATCGGAAGGATGGTTGTCGCGGTACAAAGCCGTGACTTGCATTAGGCGCCAATGTCAGATACAAAACCCGCCGCAAGGCCCACGCTCCTGGCGGGCTGGCCGACACCGAAACCGACATGGCATTGGACTGGACCACCGCAGAGCAAAGCAGTGCGCTCAAGGAGTTTCGCCCACGGCGCACGATCCCCGGCGACTGGATTCCGGCGCAGGTTGGCGATCTGCTGCGGGACGTCGACACTCCGGCCTTGATTATTGACCTGGACAAGTGCGAGGCGAACGCCGCGAAGCTCATGGCGGTGCTGGCGGAAACCGCGGTCCGGGTCCGGCCGCACGCCAAGACCCACAAGTGTACGGAGCTCGCGCGCCGGCAAATCGAGGCGGGGGCCGTCGGCGTGTGCTGCCAGAAGCTGGGCGAAGCCGAGGCGATGCTCGCTGGCCAGATCAACGACGTGCTCATCACCAACGAAATCGTCGGCGAATCCAAGATGCGACGCATGGCGCGCGTGGCACGCGCCTATGCTCCGGCGCGACTGGGCGTCTGTGTGGACAATGCCGAGATCGCCCGCCAGCTGGCCGCCATCTGTACGACCGAACAAGTTGTCCTGGACGTGTACGTCGAGATCGATGTTGGCCAGAACCGGTGCGGCGTGACGGAGCCACGGGCCGCCGCCGCGCTGGCGCGGCTGGTGCACGATACGCCGGCGTTTCACTTTCGCGGATTGCAAGCCTACGCCGGACTGGCGCAGCATCGGCGCGGGGTGCCCGAGCGGCGTGCCGCCGCCAAGGCCGCGGCACTTCGTGCGGCCCAGGCACGAGACGCGATCCTCGCGGCAAATCTGCCCTGCGATGTCGTCACCGGGGGCGGGACCGGTACCTTCCCCTACGATGTGCGCAGCGGCGTCTACACCGAGGTCCAGCCCGGCTCCTATCTATTCATGGACGTCGATTACGCAAGAAACGAACAAGACGCCAGGGCGCCGCAGTTCGAGGTCGCCTTGTTCGTACTCGCTTCGGTGATGAGCCTGCGGGAGGACCGGGCCACCCTCGACGCCGGACTCAAGGCGTTCTCCACCGACCTGGGGCCCGCGCAACCGACCTTTGAAGGCTGGCGAGTGCGCAACGTTTCCGATGAGCACACGGTGCTCATGCGCGCCAACGACGCCACTCCGATCAAGCTCGGCGACAAGGCGCTGCTCGTGCCCAGCCATTGCGACCCCACGGTGAATCTGCATGACTGGGTCGTCGCCACGCGCAAGGGGCGCGTCGAGGCGGTTTGGCCGATCGAGGCCCGCGGCAAGAGCTACTGAGACCCGGATGCCGCCCGGTCCGCCATGCGGGAGGCGACCGCCGGCGCCTTAGCGTTTGACGAAGAGCCGGCGCAAGAAGGCCCACAGCAGGCCCCACCAACCCAGGCCACCGTGCGCGGCGGCCGCTTTCCCGGCCGCGCCTTCGGCGCCACCGGCCGAGGTCAGTTGCTGGGAAAAGGCGGCGAAGAACTTCTCCGACATCGCGCCCGCGGCCGCGTCCACCAAGCGCGAGCCGATCTGCGCGAGCTTGCCACCGACCTGTGCGCTGGTTACGTATCTCAGGCGCGTGCGATCCGCGCCATCGGCCTGCAGGACAACGCGCGCCTGCCCTCGGACAAAGCCGGTCGCACCGCCGTTGCCGTCAAAGCGCAGGGTGTAGGAGTCCGGCGCCTGGATGTCCGTCAACGCAAAGGTGCCATGGAAGCGTGCCTTGACCGGACCGATCGCCGCGTTGACCGTCGCCTCGTAGGTGTCGTCCGCGGTACGGGTCATGCTCTCGCATCCCGGCACGCAAAGTCGCAGCAGCTCAATGTCGTTCAAGGCCGTCCACGCGCGCTGCTGGCCGACCGGCAGGATCTGCTCACCGTTCAGTTCCATTGCCGCTCCGCAGGTCTGGCCCGTGGCCCGGCAGCGGCGAGCACTCGCGCCAATTGCGCAAGACTATCCACGCTGTGGACCGGCAGCAACTGGTCGACGTGCGGGAGCATCGCACGAATGCCCTGCGCCTTCGGTTCGAAGCCATCGTAGCGAAGCAAAGGATTGAGCCACACAAGCCGGCGACAGGACTTGGATAGCCGTTCGGTCTGCCACGCCAGCTCCTGCGCGTCGCCACGCTCCAGGCCGTCGCTCATGAGCAACACGGTGCGACTGCCGCTCAGCACACGCCGCGCCCATTTGCGGTTGAACTCCTCCAGGCACACGCAAATCCTGGTTCCGCCGGACCAGTCGTCGACGGCAGCCACGACCTTCTCAATCGCCACGTCGGGATCAAGGCCGCGCAGCGCGCGGGTGATGCGCGTCAGGCGCGTGCCAAAAACGAAGGATTCCAAGCGGCAATTGGCGTTGGTCAGGGCGTGCAGAAAATGCAGGAAGACCCGCGAGTACCGGCTCACCGAGCCGGAAATATCGACGATGGCCACGAGCGGCTCGGGCCGCAGCCGGCGGCGCCGCCGCGGCACCTCGATGAACTCGCCGCCGCGGCGGGCCGCGCCCCGCAGGGCGGCCGCCAGATCCGGCTGACGGCCGCGTCGCGCCGGGGCATCGCGCCGAGTCGCCTGCAGCGCCAGGAACGGGTGCACCTCATCGATCATGCGCCGGGCGCAGCGCCACTCGAGTTCCGACATCGTCTCGAAGTCTGCCTTGCGCAGCTGCTCGCGGTCGGACCACGTCCCCACCGCCGTGATCTCGGTTGGTTGCGCCTGTGGCGGCGAGGGCCGCGGCGACGCCACCGGGGGCGGTCGCAGCGCCGAATCCAGGCGCCGGCTGCGTTCCCGCGCGCGGTCGGCCGGCACGGCAACCTTGGGCAGCAGCAAGCGCATCATCTGCCCCAGGAGGTCGGGGTCGCGCCAGAAAACGGCGAAAGCCTGGTCGAACAGTGTTCTGTGCTCGGCCCGATCGATCAAGCACGCGAGCAGGGCGTCATGGACGTCTTGGCGGGAAGCGATACCAACGAGCGGCAGGGCATGCAAAGCCAGCGCGATCCGGTCCGTTCCTACCGGCAAGCCGGCAGCACGCAAGACGCGTGCAAAGTGCACGACGTTGTGCGCCATGCGGCCGGAGGGGCCGGCTGCCGAAAGTGGCCGATGCATTTGCCGGGAAAGCCCTACGTGCGGGTTGCCTCCAGGCGCACACGCTCGAGCAGCCGGGCCACTTCCGAACCCTGCATCCGGGCAATGTCGTCCTGGTATTTGAGCAAGACGCCAAGCGTATTTTCTACGGCCAGCGGCTCGAGCGACACGGCATCCAGAGCGATCAGCGCGTGCGCCCACTCGATGGTCTCCGAGACGCCGGGGAGCTTGTACAAATCGATCTCGCGCATGGCCTGGACAAACGCCACCACTTGGCGGCTGAGCTCTGCGGAGCACTCGGGGGCCTTGCGCCGCAAGATGTCGAATTCGCGCGCCGCGTCGGGGTAGCCGACCCAGTGGTAGATGCAGCGCCGCTTCACAGCGTCGTGGATCTCGCGCGTGCGGTTGGACGTAATCACCACCAGGGGCGCCTGCTGCGCCTTCACCGTGGTCCATTCCGGAATGGTGATCTGGAAGTCCGACAACACCTCGAGCAAAAATGCCTCGAACGGCTCATCCGCACGGTCGAGTTCGTCGATCAGCAGCACCGGGGCAACCGCATGGGGCTGCAAGGCACGCAGCAGCGGCCGGGCAATCAGGAAGCGCTCGGAAAAGAGTTCGCGGGCGATACTCTCGCGCCGTTCGCCGGCGCGCGCCGAGTCGGCCGCCACGCCAGGGTGCGCCTCGCCCAGGCGGATCTCGAGCATCTGGCGCGCATAGTTCCATTCGTAGGCCGCGTCGTGGATATCCAGCCCTTCGTAGCACTGCAGGCGGATCAATTCGGCCCCGAGCGCCAGGGCCAGCACCTTGGCAATTTCCGTCTTTCCGGTTCCCGGTTCGCCCTCGACAAACAGCGGCCGAGCTAGGCGCATGGCGAGAAAGACGGCAGTGGCCAGTGCTCGATCCGCGACGTAGTCGCCGCGCCCCAGCAGCTCGAGCGTCGCATCGACCGAATCGACCGCATGGGCGCGCAGCCCTGTGGGCACAGAGCCGGCCGCGCGCGCCAGCGGCGTCGTTGCCTGCGGCAAGGCCTGCGCCGACGCGTCCTGCGGCCTCTCCAGCGGCACGCCCGTCAACCCAAGGCCCGCGCGACCGCTCTCTTCGCCAGTACCGGAATCAGGTGCGCGCGGTATGCGGCCGACCCGTGCAGATCATCGTTCAAGCCGCTCGCGTCAACCGGCACGCCATCGCAGGATTCGGGCGCAAACTTGCGCGTGAGCGCAACTTCGAGCGCCTTGCAACGGAAAACGCAGCTCCCCGCGCCGGTCACCGCAACACGAACCCCGCCGCCCGTCTTGGCGACCATCACGCCGACCAGGGAAAAGCGCGACGCGGGCTGGTGGAACTTCTCATACGCTGCGCGCTCCGGTATGGGAAAGTGCACCGCCGTGATGATTTCGCTGGGGCGCAACGCCGTCTCGAACATTCCGAGAAAGAAATCGTCGGCGGCAATCTGGCGCTGATCGGTCTGGACGGAGGCTCCCAGGCCGAGCACCGCGGCCGGGTAACACGCGGCCGGGTCGTTGTTGGCAAGCGACCCGCCGATAGTGCCGCAGGCGCGAACTTGCCGGTCGCCGATGCCGGCGGCAAGCTGCGCCAGCGCCGGGATGGCACGCGCAACCTCCTTCGAGGCAGCCACGCTGGCGTGCGTCGCCATGGCGCCAACGGAGACGCGCTGCGCATCGACCCGGATGCCATCGAGGCCCGCAATGCCACGCAGATCCACCAAGGAAGAAGGCGAGGCGAGGCCCAGTTTGATCGCCGCCACCAGCGACTGGCCCCCTGCCAGCAGCCGGGCCTCGCCGGCAAGCAGCTTGGCGGCCTCGGCAACCGAAGCGGGACGATGATATTGGGTTTCCATGAGCGTCTCTCCTTAGTGCTTGGCCGCGGCCTGGATCGCCGTCCACACCGCGTAGGGCGAGGCGGGCATCGGTACATCGCGCACGCCCAGCGACGTGAGGGCATCGGTGATCGCGTTCATGACCGCCGGCGGGCTGCCAATGGCGCCCGCCTCCCCGCAACCCTTGACGCCCAGGGGATTGTGCGTGCAGGGCGTTCCGGCGAGGGTCTCGACCTTCACGCTGGGCAGATCGTCGGCGCGCGGCATCGCGTAGTCCATGTAGCTGCCGCTCAGCAGCTGTCCTTCCTCGTCGTAGCGGCATGCCTCCAGCAGGGCCTGCCCCAGACCCTGCGCAACCCCGCCCTGTACCTGGCCCTCCACGATCATCGGATTGACGACGTTGCCGAAGTCGTCGCACGCGGTGAAGCGGTCCACGCGCACCTGGCCGGTAGCCGGGTCGACCTCGACCTCGCAGATGTACGAGCCGGCCGGGTAGGTGAAGTTGGTCGGATCGTAGAAGGCGTTTTCGTTCAGGCCAGGCTCAAGCTTGTCGAGGGGGTAGTTGTGCGGAACGTAGGCGGTAAGGGCGATCTCCGCGAACGCCTTCTTGCGATCGGTCCCGACAACACGGAACTCACCGCCGGAAAACTCGATGTCGGCATCGGAAGCCTCGAGCAAATGCGCGGCGATCTTCCTGCCCTTGGCAATGATCTTGTCGACTGCCTTGACGATCGCGGTCCCGCCGACCGCCAGCGAGCGGCTGCCATAGGTTCCCATGCCGAAGAGCACCTTCGCGGTGTCGCCATGCTGAATGTCGACGTCCTCGAATGGGATACCCAGCCGGGCGGCGACGACCTGCGAGAAGGTGGTCTCGTGCCCCTGACCATGGCTGTGCGAGCCGGTGAAGACCGTGACCTTGCCGGTCGGGTGCACCCGGACCTCGGCCGCCTCGTACAGGCCCGCGCGGGCCCCCAAGGCGCCGGCAATATTGGACGGCGCGAGCCCGCAGGCCTCGATGTAGCAGGAGTATCCGATTCCGCGCAGCAGCCCCTTGCCTGCGCTGGCGGCACGCCGGGCGGCAAAGCCATCGACATCGGCGATCTTTTGGGCCCGCGCCAGCGTCGCTTCGTAGTCGCCGGTATCGTAGGTCAGTCCCACGGGCGAGGCGAAGGGAAACGTGCGCACGAAATTGCGCCGGCGCAGCTCCGCCGGGTCGATCTTGAGCTCGCGCGCGGCCATCTCGACGATCCGCTCGACCAGATAGGTCGCCTCGGGCCGGCCGGCGCCGCGATACGCATCGACGGGTGCCGTGTTCGTGAACACGGCCTGCACCTCGCAGTAGATCGCCGGCGTCGCGTACTGCCCGGACAGCAGGGTTCCATAGAGAATCGTCGGAACGCAGGAGCCGAAGGTCGACAGGTAGGCGCCGACGTTGGCCGTGGTGTGCACCCGCAGCCCGAGGAACTTGCCGTCCTTGTCCAGCGCCAGCTCGGCGCGCGTGACGTGGTCGCGACCGTGCGCGTCCGACAGAAAGCTCTCGCTGCGCTCGGCAGTCCATTTAATCGGGCGGCCGATGCGCTTGCTGGCCCAGACGAGCGCCGTTTCCTCCGCGTACAGGAAGATCTTCGAGCCAAAGCCCCCGCCCACGTCCGGAGCGACCACGCGCACCTTGTGCTCGGGCAAGCCCAGAACGAACGCTGTCATCAGCAGGCGTTCGACGTGCGGATTCTGGTTGGCCACGTACAGCGTGTAGCTGTCGTCGGCCCGCGAGTACCCGGCATTGGCGGCACGTGGTTCGATGGCGTTGGGGATCAGCCGGTTGTTGACATATTCCATCGTGGTCACGTGCGCGGCGCGGGCGAAGGCCGCATCGGCAGCGGACTTGTCGCCGCAGCCCCAGGTGAAGCAGACGTTGTTCGGCGCCTGGTCATGCACGGCCGTGCCGGCCTGCGCTGCCGTGGCCGTGCGGGCGACGGCCGGCAGGGGGTCGTAGTCCACTTCGACCAAAGCCGCCGCGGCGCGGGCCTGGAGGAGCGTGTCGGCCACCACCAGCGCGATCGCTTCGCCGACGTAGCGCACCTTGTCTTCGGCCAGCACCGGATGCTTGGGTTCCTTCATCGGCGTGCCGTCGAGCGAATGGATCAGCCATCCGCAAGGCAGGCTGCCGACCGCGGCCATGTCCTTGCCGGTGATGATCCCCAACACGCCGGGCGCGCGCGCGGCCTTTGCCGTGTCGACGCCGCGCAGGCGCGCGTGGGCGTGCTGGCTGCGAACAAAGACCCCGTAGCTCTGGTTGGGCAGGACAATGTCGTCGGTGTACTGTCCCCTGCCGGTCAGGAAACGGTAATCCTCCTTGCGCTCGATCGAGCGGCCGATCAGTCCGGGTGCACCCATCGCGGTCTCCTCACAAACCCATGGCCTTCGCGCCTTGCGCGACGGCCTTGACGATATTCTGGTACCCGGTACAGCGGCAGAAATTGCCATCCAGGCCCGACCGAATCTGCGCCTCGGTGGCATGCGGGTGGTGCGCCACCAGATCGAGCGCGCTCATCACCATCCCCGGCGTGCAGTAACCGCATTGCAGGCCGTGGCAGGCTCGAAATGCCTCCTGCATGGGGTGCAGCGTTCCGTCGTCGGGCGTGACGCCCTCGATGGTCGTAACCTCGCTTCCGGCCGCCTGCAGCGCGAGGACATTGCAGCTCTTGACCGCGCGCCCGTTCACGTGGACCGTGCAAGCGCCGCACTGGGCGGTATCGCAGCCGATGTGCGTTCCCGTCAGCCGCAGCTCCTCCCGAAGAAACGTCGAAAGCAGTGTCGTCGCACTGACCTCCGCCGATACCGCGCGCCCGTTGACCTGCAGTTGGATTTTGTGCGTCATCTTCTCGTCCCCCCCGATGGCATCCGATGCCAAAGCGTCGCGCCGATCATAGACCGAAGAATCGCCGCAACGCAGCTCCTGTTCGTTGTGCATTGCAGAATCGGCCGTGCCCTGTCGCCCTGCCGTGCTGGCAACACTTCCTGTTATCGTGACGCGAACACGGGTGCGCGGCAGGCCATAATCTCGGCATGGCTATCGCGGCCCTTTCGTTCCACCAGCATCGAGGCACATAGCCATGGACAGTGTCGACACCCAAGTCCTGAAGAAAGCCCAAGAGTGGATCGCGGCGGGCCAGCGTGGCGTGCTGGGCACGGTCGTGCGGACCTGGGGTTCGGCGCCGCGCCCGATCGGCGCGCTGGTTGCCATTCGCGGCGACGGCCAGATCGTGGGCTCGGTTTCCGGCGGGTGCATCGAGGATGATCTCGTCGACAAGATCCGCACCGGCTCCCTGCAGCTGGAGCGGCCGCAACGCGTGAAGTACGGGGTCAGCGCCGAGGAGGCCAACCGCTTCGGCTTGCCCTGCGGCGGAACGCTCGAACTGGTGCTCGAGCCGCTCACGGCGCAATCAAAGGTCGACGCCCTGCTGCAGCGGGTTGCGGCCGGGGAGCAGACGGCGCGCCGGCTCGACCTGCGCAGCGGCGAGGTTACCCTGAGCGACGGGCAAGGCGTCGCCGCGCTCGCGGTCGATGAATCGGCGCTGGTCAGCGTGCATGGACCGAGCTGGCGCCTGTTGATCATCGGCGCCGGACAGCTGACGCAATACCTGGCGGAGATGGCCCTCGCCCTTGATTACCAGGTGCTGATCTGCGATCCGCGGGAGGAGTACGCCGATGCCTGGTCGGTGGCGGGGACGACCCTGCTGCGCACCATGCCCGACGACACGGTGGTCGAGTGCCGGCCGGACCGGCACACCGCGATCGTGGCGCTCACGCACGACCCCAAGCTCGATGACCTCGCATTAATGGAAGCGCTGCGCTCGGCGGCCTTCTATGTCGGGGCGATCGGATCGCGCAAGAACCAGGAAAAGCGCAAGGAGCGACTCAAGGAGTTCGGTGTCACCGATGCCCAACTCGCTCGACTGTTCGGCCCAGTCGGGCTCAAGAATGGCGCGCGCACACCGTCGGAGATCGCAGTGTCGATCCTGGCGGAACTGACCGCGGTCAAATACGGCTATCACATTCCGCAACCCGTCGCGGGCGGGGTCCTGGCGGCGATCGAAGCCGGCTGCGCGAGCCCCTGATCTCAGGTGTTGGAGACCTTGATCGCCGGCATCTTGGCCGAGAGATCGCGCGCGCGCTCGGCAATGCGGACCGCAACCCGGCGCGCGATCGCTTGGTAGGCCCGGGCAATTTCGCCGTCGGGTTCGGCCACCACGGTCGGCGTTCCGCCGTCGGTGTGCTCACGAATGCGTATGTCCAGGGGCAGGGAGCCGAGCACTTCCACCGAGAATTGCCGCGCCATCTTTTCGGCGCCGCCGAAGCCGAAGATGTGCTCCTCGTGGCCGCATTGGGAGCAGATGTGGGTCGCCATGTTTTCCACAAGGCCAAGAATCGGCACGCCGACCTTCTCGAACATGCGCAGGCCCTTGGACGCATCGAGTAGCGCAATATCCTGTGGGGTGGTCACGATGACCGCGCCGGTGACTGGCACCTGCTGCGCCAGGGTGAGTTGAATGTCGCCCGTGCCGGGGGGCATGTCGATGACCAGGTAGTCAAGATCGCGCCAGTTGGTAAGGGTCAGCAACTGCTGCAGTGCCGATGTCACCATCGGACCGCGCCATACCATGGGCTGATCCGGATCGATGAGAAAACCGATCGAACTGGCCTGGATGCCGTGCCCCTCGAGCGGATCAAAGGTCTTGCCGTCCGCGCTCTTGGGCTGGCCCACGATACCCAGCATCGTCGGTTGGCTCGGCCCATAGATGTCGGCATCGAGCATCCCGACACGCGCCCCTTCGGCAGCCAGGGCCAAGGCCAGGTTGGCCGCCACCGTGCTCTTGCCCACGCCGCCCTTGCCCGAGGCGACCGCGATGATGTTGCGCACGTTGGGCATGACCTTGAGCCCGCGCTGCACCGTGTGCGCGACGATCTTCCAAGACACGTCGGCATGCACGGCGCTGGCGCCGGCGGCCTGCAGCGCCTGGATTACCCGCGTGCGGATCGACTCGATCTGGCTGGCCGCGGGGTAACCAAGCTCGACTTGCAGGCGCACGACGCCCCCCTCGACGCGCACGTTGCGCACCGCGCGCGAGCTCACCAGGTCGGTCCCCGTATTCGGGTCGATCAGGCCTGCCAGAACTGCATTGACCTGCTCCAGTTCGATTGCCATGTGCCCGCCGCGTAACGCGCTCCCCTGCATCTGATGAAAACAACGCAAGCATACGGCACTCGCCCCAGGGAAAACCCTTCCGGCTGATAGACTGCACACGCGACCGCGGTTACCGCGCCGCGGCCGCAAGTGCTGGCGCGCGCCAGCCGCGCTGCGCGCCCTCCCATGGATCGTTCCGCCTCGCAATGACGGCGCAAATGACGCAACGAGAACTGTTCGTGACCACGGCGCTCCCCTACGCCAACGGAGCGCTGCATGTCGGCCATATCATGGAGTACATCCAGGCCGACATCTGGGTCCGCTTCCAGCGCCTGCGCGGCCACACCGTGCATTTTGTCGGCGCCGACGACGCCCACGGCGCGCCCATCATGATCGCTGCGGAGAAGGCCGGCAATACGCCGCAACAGTTTGTCGCCGCCATCGCCGCCTCGCGCAAGCCCTACCTCGATGGCTTCCTGATCGGCTTCGACCACTGGCATTCGACCGAATCGCCGGAAAATACCGAGCTGTCGCAGGACATCTACCGGCGGCTGCGCGCGGCGGGTCTGATTTCGACCCGCGCGATCGAGCAGTTTTACGATCCCGTCAAGCAGATGTTTCTGCCGGACCGCTACATCCGCGGAGAATGCCCGCGCTGCGGCGCCAAGGACCAGTACGGCGACGCCTGCGAAGTCTGCGGCGCGGTATACGCGCCGACCGACCTGAAGAACCCGACTTCGGCGCTCTCGGGTGCGGTGCCCGAGCTGCGCACGTCCGAGCACTACTTTTTTCGCCTCTCTGACGAGCGCTGCCGCCAGTTCCTGCGCGAGTGGATCGCCGGCGGGCGCCTGCAGCCCGAGGTCGCCAACAAGGCGCGCGAGTGGCTCGAAGGCGATGTGGCGCTGGCCGACTGGGACATTTCCCGCGACGCGCCCTACTTCGGCATCGCCATCCCCGACGCGCCGGGAAAGTTCTTCTACGTCTGGCTCGACGCACCCATCGGCTACCTGGCGGCGCTCAAGGCCTATTGCACCCGCCGGGGCATCGACTTCGAGGGCGTGCTGCAGAACCCGCGTACCGAGCAGATCCACTTCATCGGCAAAGACATCATCTATTTCCACACCCTCTTCTGGCCGGCGATGCTGCGCTTTGCCGGCAAGCCCTACAAGGTACCGGACCGGGTGTACGTGCACGGGTTCATCACGGTGAGCGGCGAGAAGATGTCCAAGAGCCGCGGTACCGGCATCGATCCGCTGCGCTACCTGGAACTGGGCATGAATCCCGAGTGGCTGCGGTATTACATCGCCGCCAAGCTCAACGCCCATGTCGAGGATCTTGATTTTCATGCCGATGACTTCCTGCAGCGGGTCAACAGCGACCTGATTGGCAAGTACGTGAACATCGCCAGTCGCGCCGCGAGCTTTGTCACGCGCTACTTCGAGGGACGGGTGGTCGAGCCGGCCTCGGACCCGGAGTGGACGGCACTGGCGCCCGAGGCCGTCGACGCCGAGATCGCGCAGGCCTACGAGGGGCGCGAATTCGGCAAGGCGGTGCGCCTGGCAATGGCTTTTGCCGACCAGATCAACCGGCAGTTCGACGCAGCAAGGCCGTGGGAGCTGGCAAAGGATCCCGCGCAGCGCGAGCCGCTGCACCGGGTCTGCTCGCGCTGCCTGAACGGCTTCCAGTACCTGACGCGGTGGCTCAAGCCGATCCTGCCGGCGCTGGCGCGGACGGCCGAAGAATTTCTCGGCTGCGGCCAACTGCGCTGGGAGGGAGCGCTCGCGCCGCTGACGCGCATCGGCGCCTACCAGCACCTGATGCAACGGGTTGAGAAAAAACAGCTCGACGCCCTCTTTGCGCTGCCCGAGGCAGCGCCGGAAGCGGCGAGCCCGGCGCCAGCGAGCGCGGCGTCGCAGCACCGGCAGCTGGCCACGACGATTTCCATCGACGATTTCGCGCGCGTGGACTTGCGCGTTGCACGCATTCTCGCGGCCGAGGATGTCGAGGGCAGCGACAAGCTGCTGCGGCTGACGCTCGACATCGGCGAGGCAAAGCCGCGAACCGTGCTGTCCGGGATCAAGGCGGCGTACCAGCCCGCCGAGCTGACCGGCAAGCTCACGGTCCTGGTCGCCAACCTGGCGCCACGCAAGATGAAGTTCGGTGTCAGTGAGGGCATGGTGCTAGCCGCGAGCGACGCGGACGGCAAGACGCCAGCGGGCATTTTCCTGCTGGAGCCGCATCCCGGCGCGCAACCAGGGATGCAAGTCAAGTGATCGGGCGCGATCGCGCCAAGAGCCGAGGGGCAAAACGATGGCAACGTACGAATCCGAACTGACGAAGTTTCTGCGGGCGATGAAGCAGGGCCAGCCGGGCCTCGAGGACCGGCAGCGTGAAGGAAGGGCGCTTTGGTGGGATCGGCATCCCGATCCCGATGATATGCAGCGCTGGAAGGCCTCGCGCGTGCCCCAGCCGGCGTACGTGTATTACGCCCCCGAACCCGTCAAGCCGGCTGCAGGCTCATGAGCGTGGCGTTGCCACCGGCCGCCGCGGTATTGATCGTCACGACCTGCTCGGCCACCAGGCGATCGAGCGCGTAGCGGCCGGCCGCCGGGCGCAGCAGGCCTAGGCGCGCCCCCGGGCGCCGCGCCAGCGTGCGTCGCAGCGCCGCTGCCTGCTCCGGGCTGGCGTCCAGGACCACCGCATCGAAGGCTGCCTTGCGCCAATCGCCGGTCCAATCGACCAGCGCCTGCAGCGAAGGCGGCAGCTCGGCCAGCGCTGCTCTGGCGTGGTCCCGGTCCTCGAGCAGGGCCCGATTGCCGGTCGCCGCAACCGCTGCGAGCTGGCCCAGCCAGGCCTGCGGATCGACCGGCCCGTCGGCGCCCAGGCAAAGCACGCGGCCGCGACCGCGGTACTGCAAGACGTTGGACTCCCCGGTCGGTCCGAGAAGCTCGAAGCGCCAGCCGATCGGCGTGCACTCGGCGTACTCCTGGCAGATCGGCACCAGGGCCGCCGGGCCGCGCTGTCGCAGCCAGCCCTGCAGGTCGCGCAGCGGCACCGGCGCGTCGGCCTTTCTCACCGCGCCGAGCCCGCTGGGGGCAAGGGCCTGCTGCATCGCCGAGCGCCGCAGACGCCGCACGGTCCAGGGGCCGCCGGCCTTGGGACCGGTGCCCGACAGCCCTTGCCCCCCGAACGGCTGGACACCAACCACCGCGCCGATCATGTTGCGGTTCACGTAGACATTGCCGGCGCGCACCCGCGAGGCGATGAATTCGATGGTTTCATCGATGCGGCTGTGGATGCCGCAGGTCAGTGCGTAGCCGGTGGCATTGATTGCGTCGACGAGCTGGCCGAGTTCCTCGCGCCGATAGCGCATCACGTGCAGGACCGGGCCAAAGACCTCGCGCCCGAGCTCCGCGATTGCGCCGATCTGCACGATGGCCGGTGCAAGGAAGCTGCCGGCCGCGCACTGCGGGCCTAGTGCCGGGCGCAGCAGGACTTGGCCTTCGGCGAGCCCGGCAAGGTACGACTCGATCGCCCCGCGGGCCGACTCGTCGATCAGCGGGCCCAGGTCGGTATCGCGCTCGATCGGATCGCCGACGCGCAACTGCGCCGCCGCGCCGATGAGCATTGCCAGCACCGGGTCGGCGATTTCCTCCTGCAGGCACAGAACCCGCAGCGCCGAGCAGCGCTGGCCGGCGCTGCCGAAGGCCGAAAGCAGGGCATCCTGAACGACCTGCTCGGGCTGGGCACTAGAGTCGACGATCATCGCGTTTTGCCCGCCGGTCTCGGCCACCAGGAGCGCTTCGGCGCCGGCCGCAAAACCGGCAAGGGCGCCGTCGATGAGCGCGGCGACCTCGGTCGAACCGGTAAACAGCACGGCGCGCACGCGCGGATCGCCCGCCAGCATCGCTCCGACCGAGCCCTCGCCCGGCAGCAGCTGCAAGGCAGCGCGCGGCACGCCGGCGGCATGCATCAGACCCACGGCCAAGGCGGCGATCAGGGGCGTTTGCTCCGCCGGCTTGGCCAGCACGGGATTGCCGGCGGCAAGCGCCGCGGCGATCTGCCCGGTAAAGATCGCCAGCGGGAAATTCCATGGGGAAATCGCCACGACCGGCCCCAGGGCCTCGTCGCGCCCGTCCCCGATCGCCCGTGCCTGCAGGGCGTAGTAGCGGCAAAAGTCGACCGCCTCGCGCACCTCGCTGGCGGCATCGGCGAGCGTCTTGCCCGCTTCGCAGATTGCCAGCCACATCAGGTCCTCGCGGCGCGACTCGAACGCATCGGCGACGGCCTCGAGCACCCCCGCGCGCGCCGCGCCGGTCATGCTCGACCACGATCCGTCCAGCACCGCGGCCAGCGCCGATTCCACGTCGCGCCGCGAGGAGCCGTGCACCGTGCCCACGACCTGGTCGCGCCGCGCCGGGTTGCGCACGGCTTGCGGCTCCGCAGCGCCCGGATCGAACTGATCCGATGCCAGGATCGGGTAGGCGCTCCACGAGCGTGCCGCCGCGACGCGGAAGGATGCGTCCAGACGCTCCAGGGTCGGTTCATCATGCAGGTCGATGCCGCGGGAGTTGCGCCGCGCCGGCGCGAACAGCTCGCCCGGCCGCGCAATCGCCGGGTGCGGCCCACCGCCGCAGTGCGCACTCGCGGCCAACGGATCTTCGAGCAATTCTTCGATCGCCACGCCGTCATCGACAACACGATTGACGAAAGACGAGTTGGCACCGTTTTCGAGCAGCCGCCGCACCAGATAAGCGAGCAGGGTGTCGTGACTGCCTACGGGCGCGTAGATGCGGCAGGCCGGGTACCAGGGGCCGGCCCCGATCACCATGTCGTAGAGGCTCTCGCCCATTCCGTGCAGGCACTGGAGCTCGAAACGCGACACGCCGGCGGCCTCGACCATCTGCAGCACCGCACTCAAGGTCAGGGCGTTGTGCGTGGCAAACTGGGCGAAGAGGCGATCGTCGTGCGCCAGCAAGCGATGGGCGCAGACAAGATAGGCGGCATCGGTATGCGCCTTGCGCGTGAAGACAGGAAAGTCCTCCTGGCCCTCGACCTGGGCGCGCTTGATCTCGCTGTCCCAATAGGCGCCCTTGACCAGGCGCACCATGATCCGGCGTCGCGACTGGCCGGCCGCCTCCGCCAGCCAGTCCACCAGCGGCAGGGCGCGCCTCTGGTAAGCCTGGACGACGATTCCCAATCCGTCCCAGCCGGCCAGACCGGGGTCGCCGAGCAGGTGCGCAAACAGCTCCAGGGTCAGCTCCAGCCGTTCGCTCTCCTCGGCATCGATGTTCAAGCCGATCCCGGCGCGGCGCGCCAGGCGGCACAGTTCCTGCAGGCGCGGCAGCAGCTCGCGCAGCACGCGGCCGCGCTGCAAGACCGTGAACCGAGGGTGCAAGGCCGAGAGCTTGACGGAGATTCCGGGCCGCGCGTGCAGGTCAACGGCGCGGCCGGCCGCGGCATCGCAGGCGCCCGCGCCGATGACCTCGATCGCGTGGGCGTACGCGTCCAGGTAGCGCTGCGCGTCGCCGGCGGTCAGGGCCGCCTCGCCGAGCATGTCGTAGGAATGGCGGTAGCCGCGCTGCCCGGCATCACGGGCGCGCGCCAGCGCCTGTTCAATCGAGCGCCCCAGGACAAACTGCTGGCCAAGAAGGCGCATGGCAATGTCGACGCCGGCCCGTATCAGCGGTTCGCCACCGCGCGCGATCAGGCGGTTGACGGCGGCGCTCATCCCGGCCTCGCTGTGGGTTGCCACCAGCTTGCCGGTGACCATGAGCCCCCAGGCCGCGGCATTGACGAAGATCGAGCGGCTCGCGCCGACGTGGGCGCGCCAATCCCCCTGGGCCAGCTTGTCGCGAATCAGGGCGTCGGCCGTGGCGCGGTCCGGTATGCGCGCCAGCGCCTCGGCCAGGCACATGAGCGCGACCCCCTCCTGGCTGGAGAGCGAAAACTCCCGCATCAAGGCATCGACCCCGCTGCCGCGGCTGCGCTGTCCGCGCAAGGCTTCGATCCAGCAGCGCGCCTGGCGCCGGGCCGCCTCCCAGCGGTCGGGCGCCAGCGGCAGGTCGTGCAGCAACTCGGCCACGCACTCGGCTTCGGCGCGCCGGCAATGGGCCCGAACGGCAGCGAGCGAAGGCGCGGACTGCGGGTCGTCTAAAATGGCGCTTTTCCTCCCCGACACCGATTCTATTGCCTTGCGCCGCCGGGTCGTTGCCGCCGCGGCGCCAGTGTGCGGGCAAACCCTTCGCCGGACCCTGGCAGATCGATGACGTTCGACCGAACCAATGAAGTTGCCGCGCCCGCAGCCGACGTGGGCGCGCTGCTGGAGCATCGCCGCGAACTCGATCCAGCCGCGCAACCCATGCCGCAGATCGTCGATGGTGTCGCGCTCGCGCGCCTGTACGGCGAGCCGCTCTTTGCGCTGCCGCAGGACCTGTATATACCGCCCGACGCGCTGGAAGTGTTCCTCGAGGCATTCGAGGGGCCGCTCGACCTGCTGCTGTATCTCATCCGGCGCCAGCATTTCAACGTGCTCGACATCCCGATGGCCAAGCTCACGCAGCAGTACCTCGCCTACATCGAGCAGATCCGTGTCCACAACCTCGAGCTGGCCGGCGAGTACCTGCTGATGGCCGCGCTACTGATCGAAATCAAGTCACGCATGCTGCTGCCGGTTCGCAAGGCCGACACGGGCGAGGAGGTCGAGGATCCCCGGGCCGAGCTCGTGCGGCGCCTGGTCGAGTATGAGCGCATCAAGCTCGCTGCCGCGCAACTCGACGAGCAGCCGCGGATCGGGCGCGATTTCCTGCGGGCCGTGGTAGCGATCGAGCAGTCGATTGCGCCGCGCTACCCGGACGTGGTGATCGCGGATCTGCAGGCCGCCTGGATCGACCTACTGCGCCGCTCGAGGCTGCATGCCCACCATCGGATCGCCCGCGCTGAGCTGTCGGTGCGGGAACATATGAGCCTGATTCTCAAGCGTCTGCAGAGCGCGCGTTTTGTCGAGTTTGCCGAGCTGTTCGACCCGCACGAGGGCACCCCGGTCGTGGTTGTGCACTTTCTCGCGCTGCTCGAACTCACGCGCGAGGGCTTGGTCGATATCACCCAGGCGGCGCCGTTCGCGCCCTTGTACGTGCGCCTTTCCTACGTCACCAGCTAAGGGCCGGCGTCCGCCCGCCGCGCGTACCCATCATGTATCTGCCGTCGCATTTCGAGGAGCGCCGCCCCGAGGTCCTGCAGGCGCTGATGCAGTCCCATCCGCTGGCGACGCTGGTGACCCTGACCTCGACCGGCCTGGTCGCCAACCACATTCCCATGCAGCTGCACGCGAGCGCGACCGGATCGGGCATCCTGCGTGGCCATGTTGCGCGGGCCAATCCGCTCTGGAGCGACCTGGTCGACGGCGTCGAGGCCCTGGCCATATTCCAGGGACCGGACCACTACATTTCGCCGACCTGGTACCCGACCAAGCGGGAGCACGGCAAAGTCGTTCCGACCTGGAACTACTGCACGGTCCACGCCTACGGCGCGCTGCGCGTGCATCAGGACGTGGGCTGGATCCGCTCCCAGGTCGAGGCGCTCACGGCGTGGCAGGAAGCGTCGCAGCTGCAACCCTGGTCGGTGGCCGACGCACCCGGGGATTTCGTCGACTCGATGCTGCGGCAAATCGTCGGGCTCGAGATCACCGTCACCCGGCTGGTCGGCAAATGGAAAGTGAGCCAGAACCAACCGGCCAGCAACCGTGCGGGCGCGGCCGCCGCGCTCGCCAATAGCGCCGATGCGGACGCAGCGGCGATGTCGGCCTTGATCCGCGAACACCAGCCCCGCTAGCGCCGGGGGCGAGGACGTGCGCGCCGGGACGCTACTGCTGCGACACGGAGATATCCTGCAGCGGCACGAGCTGCAAGGTCGCGGCAGGCGCCGACCCGCATATTCCGCTGCCCGGGCTTTGGCATCCGGCAACGACCAGCGTCCAGATCGTGCCTGCGCTGAGGTTGAGCGCGATGGCGCCCGAGGTCGGCAGCAGGGGCGTGTTGACGCCCGATGGCACCAGCGCCACGGTATAGGTGCCGGCCGGCAGCGACACGTAGGAGGAGGCCGCGGGGTACGCGAGATTGACAAGGAGCCTTCCCACGATCTGCGGTGGCGTCGAGGCGTCGAGCTCCACCAGATCCACCGCGGTGATGTTGGCATTGTTCATGTCGGGGGCCAGCTGCACGAGGCGCAGGTTCGCCATGCCCAAGGCGGGCGCCTGCAAATTGTCCTGCAGGACAAGCAGCTGCAAATTGTTCGGCGCGACCCGGTTGCTCAGTCCGATGGCCATCACGCTCACCGCAGTGCCCGGACCCAAGGCCAGGTAGCTTCCCAGCCCCGTAATTTCCGTGGTCTGACCGGTGTTGGCGAACGATGCGCGGTAGGCGGCGGGCAAAACCGCCTGGTGGGCGCTGGCGGCGTTTTGCCCCAGGCCAGAAGTGAACAGCGTCGCGCTCGAATTTGCCGCGCCGGCCGGGTCGAGAAAGGTGTCGAGCGGCCCGGCGAGGCCCGGCGCAAAATTGGCCATGCGCAACTGAACGCGCTGGTCCACCATCTGGCTAACACCGCTGTTGGCATCAAGGCGCAACAGCGAAAATTGGGCCGCGGACCCGCTGACCGGGATGATCGCCAACAGCAGGTCGGCGCCGGCGGCAAGCGTCAGGGGGCCCGAATCGTAGACGACGGTTCGCGTGGCGTCGCCGTCGACGATGGCGCGGATCCGGTAGTTGCCGCTGGCAACGACGACGGGGGTCGGCGCGGGAGTGGATGCATCGCCGGCATACGAGACCGGCGCCAAGGAAGGGGTATTCGGCAGCGACACCGTCGGACTGCTCAGAAAAAAATCCAGTGTGCCCACGCCGGGCGTCGCGCCCACGAACGTCAAGCGTGCCTGCCCCGATGGTATGGCCGAATTGCTCTGGGCGACCACCACCGAGGTCAGTCCCCCCGTGCCCTCCACCGCCAGCACCGAGTAGTTGGATCCATTGTTGGCAGGAAAGCTGTTGGTGTACGCGGAGGTCGTCGTTCCGGTCGGCTCGAATTCGATGGTGGTGCTTCCCGTGGCAACGCTGCGAAACACCGACGCCTGCAAGTACGCTAGGTCGGTGGACGTGGCCTGCGTATTTACCAGGACATCGAAGTTGTAGGGCGCCTGGTATGCCGCATTTACCACGCGGACACTCGGAGGGCCGGATCCGCCGCCGCCGCCGCAGGAGGCGGTAGCGAGCGCGATCGTCGCGACGAGCGCGGCGGCAAGTTCGGCCGGCAGGGACTTGGGTCGCATGGCGCGATGCTACCCGAGCGCCCGGGGCCGACGCGCCCAGCCAGGGACCGCGAAGGCAAATACCTGGCAATTGTCGTCCCGGCCCCTGCCGGTGACGCGGGCACGGCATACCCAAGAGGGCAGCCTCGGGCCGCTACTCGGCGGTGAAAAAGCCCTTCATCTTGTCCACGAACGACTTGGCCTGCGGCGAATGCTTGGCGCCGCCCTCCTTGATCGACAGGTCAAACTCGCGCAGCAGCTTCTTTTGCTTTTCCGTCAGACGCACCGGGGTCTCGACGCGCACGTGACAGTACAGGTCCCCCGGATAGCTCGATCGTACGCCCTTGATTCCCTTGCCGCGGAGCCGAAACGTCTTGCCGCTCTGGGTTCCCTCGGGAATGCTGATGCTCACCTTCTCCTTGAGCGTGCCAACCTCGACGTCGCTGCCCAGGATGGCCGCCGCGATCGAGACGGGCACCTCGCAGTGCAGGTCGTCGCCGTCGCGCTGGAATACCTCGTGCGGCGTGATGCGAATTTCCACGTACAGATCGCCAGGCGGTCCGCCGTTGACGCCCGGCTCGCCCTTGCCCGCCAGGCGGATGCGCTGTCCTTCATCGATGCCCGCGGGAATCGCGACCTCGAGCACCTTGTTGTGCTTGATCCGTCCGTCCCCGTGGCAGTTCTGGCATGGATGGGCGATGACCCGCCCGCTGCCGTGGCAGGTTGGACAGGTTTGCTGGATCGAGAAAAATCCCTGCGCCATGCGCACCGCCCCTGACCCGCCGCAGGTCGCGCAGGCCTTGGGCTTGGTGCCCGGCTTGGCCCCGGCGCCGCCGCAAACATTGCAGTTCTCCCAGGCCGGAACCCGAATGTCGGTGGCAAAGCCGTGCGCCGCCTGCTCCAGGGATATTTCCATGTTGTACCGCAGGTCGGCGCCGCGAAAGGCGTTGCCGCGACCGCCGCGCGCGCCGCCGGCACCGCCGAAGATATCGCCGAAGATGTCGCCGAAGGCCTCGGCGAATCCGCCGTTGAAGCCGGGCCCGCCGCCGAATCCGCCGCCGGCCGCCGCGTTGGGATCGACCCCGGCGTGTCCGAACCGGTCGTAGGCAGCGCGCTTTTGCGCGTCCGAGAGCATCTCGTAGGCCTCCTTGGCCTCCTTGAATTTCTCCTCCGCGCCCTTGTCATCCGGATGGCGATCCGGATGGTATTTCATCGCCAACTTGCGATAGGACTTCTTGATTTCCTCCTCGGTGGCATTTTTCGCCACGCCGAGGATTTCGTAAAAATCGCGCTTGGCCATAGTGGAGCGTCAACTCGTGAACATGTGGACAGGACCCGGGGCGAGGCGACGAAGTACGGACAGCCGCGTTTGATCGCGCCAATGCCGAGACCGGGCCGCGTGCCCCGGGGGTGACCTCGGGGCACGCAGCCCGGCGCAGGGGCCACGACGGATGCGGTTAACCGCGCTTGACCTCCTTGTAATCAGCGTCAACCACGTCTTCCGCGCCGGCCTTGGCCGTCTTTTCCTCCGCGGCCGGCCCGCCGGTTCCTGCCGCCTGGGCGGCTGCCCCCTGGGCTTGCGCATCGGCGTAGATCTTTTCTCCGAGCTTTTGCGACGCGCTGAGCAACGCTGCCGCCTTGGCCTCGATCGAAGCCTTGTCCTCGCCCTTGAGGGCTTCCTGCAGTTCTTTGACCGCCGCCTCGATCTTGGCCTTTTCGGCATCGTCCAGACTCGCACCGTGCTCGGCCAGCGCCTTGCTGACCTGGTGCAAGGAGGCTTCCGCCGAATTGCGCGCCTGCACCAGTTCGAGGCGCCGGTGGTCTTCGGCCTTGTTGGCCTCGGCGTCCTTCACCATCCGGCCGATCTCGTCCTCGGTGAGCCCGGAATTGGCCTTGATCGTGATCTTGTTCTCTTTGCCCGTGGCCTTGTCTTTGGCGCCCACGTGCAAGATCCCGTTGGCGTCGATGTCGAAGGCAACCTCGATTTGCGGCGTGCCGCGCAGCGAGGGCGGAATACCCTCGAGATTGAACTCGCCGAGCAGCTTGTTGCCGGCCGCCATCTCCCGCTCGCCCTGGAAGACCTTGATGGTCACCGCCGGCTGGTTGTCGTCGGCGGTCGAGAAGACCTGGGAGAACTTGGTCGGGATGGTGGTGTTCTTCTGGATCATCTTGGTCATGACCCCGCCCAGCGTCTCGATGCCCAGGGACAGCGGCGTCACGTCAAGCAACAGGACATCCTTGCGCTCCCCGGAAAGCACGGAACCCTGGATCGCCGCACCGACGGCGACGGCCTCGTCCGGATTGACGTCCTTGCGCGGCTCGCGGCCGAAGAATTCGCGGACCTTCTCCTGCACCTTGGGCATCCGCGTCATGCCACCAACGAGAATCACGTCGTTGATCGCCGAGGTGGATACGGCGGCATCCTTAATCGCGATGCGACAGGGTTCGATCGTCTTTTCGATCAGATCCTCCACCAGCGCCTCAAACTTCGAGCGCGTGAGCTTCATGTTGAGGTGCCGCGGGCCGCTTTGGTCGGCCGTGATGTAGGGCAGGTTGATTTCCGTCTGTTGACTCGACGAGAGCTCGATCTTGGCTTTCTCTGCCGACTCCTTGAGCCGCTGCAGCGCCAGCACGTCCTTGGACAGGTCCGCGCCCTGCTCACGCTTGAACTCGCCGATGATGTAGTCGATGATCCGCTGGTCGAAATCCTCGCCGCCCAGGAACGTATCCCCGTTGGTCGAGAGCACCTCGAACTGCTTTTCCCCTTCGACATCGGCGATCTCGATGATCGAGATATCGAAGGTGCCGCCGCCCAGGTCGTAGACCGCGATCTTCCTGTCGCCGCGCTCTTCCTTCTTGTCCAGGCCAAATGCCAGCGCCGCCGCCGTCGGCTCGTTGATGATGCGCTTGACGTCGAGCCCGGCAATGCGGCCGGCATCCTTGGTCGCCTGCCGCTGGGAATCGTTGAAATACGCCGGAACGGTGATCACCGCTTCGGTGACCGGTTCACCCAGGTAGTCCTCCGCCGTCTTCTTCATCTTGCGGAGCACCTCCGCGGAGACCTGGGGCGGCGCGATCTTGTTGCCGCGCACCTCGACCCAGGCATCGTTGTTGTCGGCCTTGACGATCTTGTAGGGCATGAGACCGACGTCCTTCTGCACTTCCTTCTCATCGAAGCGCCGGCCGATGAGCCGCTTGACGGCATACAGGGTGTTGCGCGGGTTGGTCACCGCCTGGCGTTTGGCCGGAGCCCCGACCAGGATCTCGCCGTCCTCCATGTACGCCACGATCGAGGGAGTCGTGCGCGCCCCCTCGGCGTTCTCAATGACCTTGATCTGGCCACCCTCCATCAGGGCGACACACGAATTGGTCGTGCCAAGGTCGATACCGATGATCTTGCCCATCTGATTTTCCTTTTCTCGCGCTCCAACAACGCTGCCTGTCCCGACTACGCGGATCGGGTCTTGTGCCTGCTACCCCGTACGTGCGTCCTCTTCGACCGGTTTCAAGAGCCCTGGACCACGGTTACCAGGGCCGGGCGCAAAACGCGGTCGGAAATCATCCATCCCTTTTGCAGCACCGCCACGACATGGTTCGGCGCCACCGTGCCGTCACCCGGCACGGCCGAGATCGCCTGGTGGCGGTGCGGATCGAATTTCTCGCCGACCGGATTGATCTCGGTAAGGCGGCCGCGTTCGAAGGCCGAGCGCAGTTGGCGCAGCGTGATCTGCACGCCCTCGCGCAGCGCGCCGGCGCTCGAAGACTCGTCCTGGAGCGCCTTTTCCAGGCTGTCGACCACCGGCACCAGCGCTTCGGCAAAGGACTCGATCGCGTATTTGTGTGCCTTGGCGATATCGTCCTGCGCCCGGCGCCGGGCATTTTCCGCCTCGGCGCGAGCGCGCAAGTAGAGGTCATGGTTTTCGCCCGCCCTTGCCTCGGCTACCCGCAAGGCGGCGCGCAGTTCCTCCAATGGATCGACGCTCGCGCCGGCAACCGCAACATCCCCGGGAGCGGCTTGTTCCTGCGGCAATATGTCGCCCGAGGTCCCCTCGGACTGCCCTGCAGCCATGCAACCTCCAAGAAATTCAGCAATTATTCAATGAGTTGACCGATGCGTTGGCGCAGGTTGGGGCAATCCCGGGTATTTCAAGGGGGAGCGCTGGAAAGAATCCCGCAACGGCCGCACTGCGGCCTCTAGCGCTTGGCCCCCGCGGCCAGGGCACGTTCGGCCGCGCGCTGGGCCGCCTGCTGGCGCAGCGCCCGCTCCTGGATGCGGGTCGGCCAGCCCTGGGAATGGCGTTCGACCAGGTCGGCAAGCGCGCCAATGAACCGCGGCGACTCGTTCAGGCAAGGGATGTAGCGCAGTTCGCGTCCGCCGCTCGTCAGAAACTCGCGCCGCGCCTCCAGGGCGATCTCCTCGAGCGTCTCCAGGCAGTCGGCGACGAACCCGGGGCAAATCACGTCGACCCGTCCGGCGCCCTGGCGCGCCAGGGCGCGCAGCGTATCGGCGGTGTAGGGCTCGAGCCAGCGCGCGCGCCCAAATCGCGACTGGAAGCTGACGGCGTACTCGCGCGGCTGGAGCTCCAGCGCCTCGGCCAACAGCCGCCCCGTCGTGACGCACTCGCAGTGGTAGGGATCGCCAAGATCGAGATTGCGACGCGGCAGACCGTGAAAGCTGATCAGCAGCTTGTCGGGGCGGCCATGCGCGTCCCAGTGCGCCCCTACCGAGCGCCGCAACGCCTCGACGTAGCCGGCATCGTCGTGAAATCCTCGGATCCAGCGCAATTCGGGCAGGTTCCTGGTCCGCTGCAGTATGTGGGTCACGCCATCGAGCGCCGAGGCCGTGGTCGCCGCGGAATACTGCGGATACATCGGCACCACGAGAAGCCGCGAGACCTGTTCGCGGCGCATGCGCTCGAAGGCCGCGGCGATCGACGGATCGCCGTAGCGCATCGCCAGATAGACGTCCAGATCGAGCCCGCGCCGCTGCAGCTCGGAGATCAGGGCGCGCTGCTGGCGCTCGGAATGTGCCAGCAGCGGCGAGCCTTCGTCCGTCCAGACCGAGGCATACCGTGCCGCCGACGCGGCCGATCGGGTCGGCAGAATCACGGTTTTGAGCAGCAGCCACCATGGCAGACGCGGTATTTCCACCACGCGCGGATCGAGCAGGAATTCGTGGAGGAACTGGCGCACGGCGGCCGCCGTGGGCGCGCGGGGCGTTCCGAGGTTGATCAGCAGGACCGCAGTGCGATCGACGACACCATGGGCGTGCACCGCGGCGGAAAGAAATTTCATGTATGGCCAGCAGGAGAGGATTTCCCAGCGCGCGCTGCTATTCCTCGCGGGACAGGGCGCTCGAGAGCAGCTTGGCGGTGATGTCGACGATCGGAATGACGCGCTCGTAGGCCATCCGGGTCGGGCCGATTACCCCCAGCGTGCCGACCACCCTGCCGTCGACCTCGTACGGGGCAACCACCATGCTCATTTCATCGAGGGGCACCATTTGCGATTCACCGCCTATGTAGATCTGCACGCCCTCCGAGCGACTCGACTCGTCGAGCAAACCCACCAGGCGCGCCTTGTGCTCAAACAAGTCGAACAGGGCACGCAGCTTGTCCATATCGGCGGTCAGTTCACTAACCCCGATCAGGTTGCGTTCCCCCGAGATGACGACCGGTTCATTGTGCCCGACGGCTTCGGCGCCGGCGCGCACGGCGACGTTCATCAAGGCCAGAATCTCGCTGCGCAGCTGCAGCAGGTCGCGCTCCAGGCGCGTTCGCGCCTCCTCGAAGCTCAGGCCGGCAAAATGCTGGTTCAGGGCGTTGGCCGCCTCGGTG
The DNA here is from genome assembly GCA_900290335.1 of Burkholderiales bacterium. Lineage (GTDB taxonomy): Bacteria > Pseudomonadota > Gammaproteobacteria > Burkholderiales > Burkholderiaceae_F > GJ-E10. Next base: position 46,332 of record OKRD01000013.1, read on the forward strand.
AGTTGCCCGTTGGTGTACGGCCGGTCGGTCAGCAGGATGCGATTTTGCACGTCGCCGTCGGGCGCCACCACGATCATCAGCACCCGACGTTCTGACAGTCGCAGGAACTCGACCTGGCGAAAGGTCGAGGTGCGCCTGGGCGTCAGGACCACGCCGGCGAAATGCGAGAGGTTCGAGAGCAGGTGCGCGGCCGTCTGGATCGCGCGCTGCGGCTCGGCGATCTGCATTTGCCCGTGGATGAGTTCGCTCTCGCCGGCCTCGAGCGGCTGCACGGTCAGCATGGAGTCGACGAACAAGCGGTAGCCCCGCGGCGTGGGGACGCGCCCGGCGGAGGTGTGCGGGCTCACGACAAAGCCGAGTTCCTCCAGATCCGCCATGACATTGCGTATCGTCGCCGGCGACAGCTCCAAGCCCGAGATCTTGGCCAGCACGCGCGATCCAACCGGCTGCCCTTCGATAATGTAGCGTTCGACCAGGGTCTTGAGCAAAAGCCGCGAGCGCTTATCCAGCATGGGCGATTGGGTGCCGTGAATCCGATTGCAATGTCGCTGACAATACCGAAAACGAGGATCCTTTCATAGCGATCCCGCGCGGCGGCGCACCACCGGCCGCAGCCCGTCCGCCGCGCCGGCGCGCCCGCGCCTGCTCCAGCGACAGGCAACCGGCAGCGTTTCTTGCATAATCGGGCAAATGAGAACGCCCTTCCGAACCGCGGCGGTCTTTGTCAAGACCAGGACAGAGAGCAATCGTACGGCCCTGCTGCAGGCCCTGCATGCGATATTGGCCATCGTCGAACGCGCCGGCCTGCACATCCTGCTGGACGGCGAAACGTGCGCGGTCCTGGACCAGAGTCAACATCGGGGTAACTCCCTGGCGGCGATCGGCGAACAAGCCGACGTGGCGATCGTCCTGGGCGGCGACGGTACCATGCTCAGCATTGCCCGCGAGCTGGCCGCCTACGACGTCCCGCTGATCGGAATCAATTTCGGCCGACTGGGCTTCATTACCGACATCGCCCTGCACCAGATGCCCGAGGTGCTCGAGCAGATGCTCGGCGGCAAGTTCGAAGCCGACCGGCGCACGCTGCTCGAGGGAGAGGTGCTGCACGCGGGAGCGTTGATGCTGCGCACCCACGCCCTCAACGATGTCGTGATCTCCCACGGGGTTGCCGGCGGCCTGGTGGAATTCACCGTGCGCGTCGACGGCGTCAACATGTACAACCAGCGCGCCGACGGCGTCATCCTGGCGACTCCGACCGGATCGACGGCGTACGCGCTCTCGGCCAACGGACCAATACTGCATCCGTCGCTGGCCGGACTCGTCCTGGTGCCGGTTGCGCCGCACACGCTCTCCAACCGCCCGATCGCGCTGCCCGATGACGTGGAAATCGAGATCGAACTGACCGAAGTGCGCGACGCCAGCGCCTATTTCGACATGCAATCGTACTCGACGCTGGCACCGAACGACCTTGTCCGGGTGCGGCGCAGCAAGCGAGTTGCGACGCTCCTGCACCCAGCCGGCTATAACTACTTCGCCACCCTGCGCCAGAAGCTGCACTGGAACGTGATGTCGAGCGAGCAGCATGGGCGCGCATGATCCCGATGGCGCGCTGGCATCCCGGGCCGGGACGCGGACGCAGCGGCGCGCCTAGCCGCGCGCCGTGCCGGCGCGGCGCCACCGTACCATGCTGATCGCGCTGTCGATTCGCGATTTCGTGATCGTCGAGCGCCTCGAGCTCGAGTTCGAGGCCGGCTTTACCGTGCTGACCGGCGAGACAGGTGCCGGCAAATCGATCCTGATCGATGCCCTGGCGTTTGCGCTGGGAGAACGGGCCGAATCGGACCAGGTGCGCGAGGGGTGCGCGCGCGCCGAGGTTGCCGCCGAATTCCGCTGTGGCGCGCCGGTCCAAGGCTGGCTCGCGCAGTTCGGGTTGGACGATGCGACGCACGGCGCCGACGCCGCGAGCGTGGTCCTCACCAACGTGCTGGTGCGACGCACCTTGGACGCGTCCGGACGCAGCCGCTCGTTCATCAATGGCAGCCCCGCGACCCTGGGACAGCTGCGCGATCTGGGCGAACTGCTGCTCGACGTCCACGGGCAGCACGAGCACCAATCCCTGCTGCGGGCGCCGGCGCAGCAGCAATTGCTAGATGCCCACGGCGGGCTCCAGGAGCAGGTGCGGGAGGTGGCCGACGCCTTCGCGACCTGGCGCGACGCCGCGCGCGCCCGCGAGCAAGCCGAGGCGGCGCGCGACCAGGCCGCCGCCGACAGCGCGCAGCTGCGTCAGCTCGTCGAGGAGTTGCACCGCCTGGCCCCGGAGCCCGGCGAATGGGAGCGCGTCGCGGCCGAGCAGACCCGCCTCGCCCACGGGGCGGCATTGATGGAGGGTGCGCGCCTTGCGCTGGACACGATCGCCGAGTCCGACGACGCCGCCCAGCCGCGCCTGGCAAAGACCGCGGCACGGCTGGAGGCGCTTTGCGCATTTGACCCGCGCCTGGCCCCGGTGCTGGCGGCGCTGGCCGGCGCCGGCGTTCAGCTGGAGGAAGCGTGCCGGGAGCTGCACCACTATGTCGCGAACTGCGAACCCGACGAGGGCCGGCTGGCATACGTCGAGGAGCGAATAGCCGCGCTGCACGCCGCGGGACGCAAGTGGCGCACTGCCCCCGCGCAGTTGCCGGCCCTGCTCGAGACTTCACGCATGCGCCTGGAAAGCCTCACCCACTCCCAGAACCTGGAGCAGTTGCGAGCAGCCGAATCCAAGGCCGCAGCGCACTTCCAGCTTCTGGCCGACGCCCTGTCGAGCGCCCGGCAGCGCGCCGCCGAGAACATGGGGCGCGACGTCAGCCGGGCGATGCAAGAGCTGGCCATGACGGGCGCGCGCTTTGCGGTGCGGCTTATCCCGACCGACGCCACCGCCGGCGGCCGGGAGAAAGCCGAGTTCCTGGTGAGGGGACACGATTCGGGCAGCGCCCGCCCCCTAGCCAAGGTGGCTTCCGGCGGCGAACTCTCGCGCATCGGCCTGGCGATATCGGTAATCGCGGCCACTGCCAACCTCGTGCCGACGCTGATCTTTGACGAAGTCGACGCCGGAATTGGCGGGCAGGTCGCCGCGACGGTGGGCCGGCTGCTGCGCGAGCTCGGAAAATCACGCCAGGTATTTTGCGTCACGCACCTGCCGCAGGTCGCGTCCTGCGGCGATCACCACTTTGCCGTACGCAAAACCAGCCAGCCCGGCGGCCGGCCACTATCGAGCGCCGAACCCCTGGTGGGCAACGCCCGCGTACAGGAGATCGCACGCATGCTCGGCGGCACGGAAATCACCAAGCTCACCGAACAGCACGCGCGCGAAATGCTTACAGGCCGCTAAGCGGTGCACGTGTTGCGGGCCGCAGACCATCGCACCGGCGTGCGCTAATCCTCCTTGGGGCGATTCGGGCAGTTCTTATTGCGGCACACTCCGTAGAGCGCAAGCGCGTGTTCCTGCAGCTCGAACCCGCGCTCGGAAGCGACGCGGCGCTGGCGCTCTTCGATTTCGGGGTCCACGAACTCTTCCACGTGGCCGCAGTTGACGCAGACAAGGTGATCGTGGTGCGGACCTTCGTTAAGTTCGAAGACCGCCCGGCCCGCCTCGAAGTGCCGCCGCGACAGCAAGCCCGCCTGCTCAAACTGGGTCAATACCCGGTACACGGTCGCCAATCCGACATCGAGCCGCTCGGCGCTCAGCAGGCGGTAGACGTCCTCCGCACTCAGGTGGTGCTCCCCGGTCTGAGCCGCCTGGCGCTGGAAGATCTCGAGAATCTTCAAGCGAGGAGCGGTAGCCTTGAGTCCACTGACCTTTAGTTCGCTTGCGCTTTGGTTTCGCGGCATCATGTGCTCTTCGGCTCATTGACACAAGAAAGTACCAAGGGTGACCGTGCTGCGCGATGGTTCAACGCGCCCACCCGCGGCGCGAACGGCCGCGACCAGCTCCTCCATCGCTCAGCCGGTATCATAGCGTCGCGCCGTTGCCGGCGACCGATTTGATTCTCGTTTGGATTTGTCCTGGGTCATGAACCGAAGAAGAATAACCGCTGCCTGTCTGGTCGCCGCGACGCTGGCCGGCACGGCCTGCTCCTCGGCCTGGGTTCCGAACTTCCTGCGGCCGTACCACCCGGATGTTCAACAGGGCAATGTCATCACCAAGGACATGGTCGATCAGCTGCGCCCCGGGATGACGCGCGATCAGGTTCGGTTCCTGCTGGGAACTCCCATGCTGACGGATGTTTTTCACCAGGATCGCTGGGACTACCCCTATTACCTGCGCCGGCGCACCGGCGAGACCCAGATCCGCAAGCTGTCCGTGGTCTTTGAGGATGGCAAGCTGGCGCGTTTCGCAAGCGACCCGATGCCGGCCGAACCACTTGCCGACAGCCTGATCCTCGGGCAAAAGCCAAAGCCGGCCGCAGCCGCGCCGAACCCGACGCCGCCGGCGCCCGTGCCGGTACCCAACTGAGGCCGTGGCGCTTGCCGGCGAACTCCCTTGCGTCCACGACGACTCGCAGCATCATGAAGCTTGCCATCGCCGGTAGCAGCGGACGCATGGGCCGCACGATCATCGAGGCAGCGCTCGGCGTCGCCGACATGCAGGTCGTTGCCGCACTCGATCGGCCCGATAGTCCCGAACTGGGGCGCGACTGCGCGGAATTTCTCGGCACGAGGCTCGGCGTGCCGATCGTTGCCGACCTTGCTGCCATTGGCCAAGCCGACGTGCTGATCGATTTCACGCGGCCGGCGGCGACCCTGGCGCACCTGCAGATCTGTTGCGCCGCCGGGGTAGGCGCGGTGATCGGCACGACCGGCTTCGACGCCTCCGGCAAGGCGGCTCTGGCTGCCGCCGCCGCGAGCACGGCGCTCGTCGTGGCGCCGAACATGAGCGTGGGAGTACAGGCGATGCTTCGCCTGGTGGAACTGGGCGCGCGGCTGCTGGCGCAGGGCTACGACCTGGAAATCATCGAGGCACACCACCGGGACAAGATCGACGCACCTTCGGGCACCGCCCTGCAGCTGGGCGAAGTCGCGGCACGCGCCCGCGGCCAGTCCTTGGAGGACTGCGCGGTGTTTGCGCGCCATGGCAATACCGGGCCGCGATCGGCCGGCAGCATCGGCTTTGCCGCAATCCGCGGCGGCGACATCATCGGCGATCACACGGTGCTGTTTGCCGGCACCGGCGAACGCATCGAGATCACGCACCGCTCGTCGAGCCGGACGGCATACGCGCAGGGCGCCTTGCGGGCCGCGCGTTTTCTCCAGGGCCGCTCCAAAGGCCTTTTTGACATGCAGGACGTAATGACGTCGTGAAGCGCTTCTCGCGCGGCCTGCGCGCGGGCGTGATCGTCGGCATGCTGGCAGCAGCCGCCTGCGCGCGCGCCTACACGGTGATCGACGACAGTGGCCGCACGCTCAGCCTGGCACGGCCGGCAGAACGCATTGTCAGCCTGTCACCGGGCATCACGGAGCTGCTGTTTGCGCTGGGCGTCGGCAATCGCGTCGTCGCCGTCAGCGAGTTCTCCGATTACCCGGCCGCCGCGCGTTCGCTGCCGCGCGTAGCACGGGCGCAGGGCATCGATCTGGAGCGCATCGCGGCCTTGCAGCCCGACCTGGTCGTGGTATGGGGAAGTGGCTATGCGCCCGCGCTGCTGGAGGCCCTGCGCCGGCTCGCCGTCCCGATGTACGTCCATGAGCCGCGCACGCTCGATGCGATCGCCAGGTCGATCGAGCGGCTGGGCGAGCTGACGGCATCGGATCGCGCCGCGGCCATCAGCGCCGACTTTCGCTCGCGCCTTGCCGCCCTGCACCGGCGCTACGCGCGGCGCGTGACCGTGCGCGTCTTCTACCAGGTATGGGCCAACCCGATCATGACCTTGTCGGGCAAGCACTTGGTGAGCGAGCTGATGCGAACTTGCGGTGCCAGCAACATTTTTGAAGACCTCGGGCCACTGGTGGCAACCGTTGATATCGAGTCGGTCATCGCGGCCCGGCCCGAGGTCATCATCGCCGCCGAGCCCGGCGGCGCCGACCGGGGAGCACTCGCCGCCTGGCGGCGCTACCCCCAGCTGCCCGCCGTCGCGAACGATCATCTCGTCACGTTGGACGCCGACGAACTGGACCGCGCAACCGTGCGCATACTCGACGCGGCCGCGGCAATGTGTGAACAGGTCGATCGCGCGCGGCCCTGACCGGGCCAACGCGACGCACCCGCGAACTCAGATGGCCCGGCGGCCGTTGCTGGTCCAGTTGATGATCGGCGTCCATTGCTCGATGTCCTGCTGGACACGAGCCGGGGCAACGTCCCACAGGGTCAGACCCTGTGCCGCAAGCTGCACGTACAGTTGCGTATCGCGCAAGAATCCGAGGAACGGAATGCGGGTTTGCTCGACGTAGCGCTCGAGCTGCAGCGCAGCGCGGGTGCGCGGATCGACCCGTGTGCCGACGATGGCCACGCGGCCGTTCGTGGTAGTGGCGCCGTATTCGGCCAGCTTGCCGAGGAAGGCATGGGTTGCCTGGATATCGAAGAGCGAGGCCTGCAACGGGACGATGATCTTGGCGGCCAGCCGGACCGCATCCCGGAGGGCCGGACCGTCGACACCGGCAGGCGTATCGAGCACGATATGGGTGACCCCGCGCGGCGGCTTGGCGACGCCGCCATTCGAGAAGTCCCAGGACGAGATCGTGGCCGCGCTCTCGGGCCGCAGCCTGAGCCAGCTGCGGATCGATTGCTGTCGATCGAGATCACCGAGCATGGTGCGCTCACCGCGCCCAGCGTAAAAACCTGCAAGATTGGAGGCGACGGTCGACTTGCCAACACCGCCCTTGGAATTTGCAATGAGGATAACCGGCATGGGGAACGGATTTGCGCGCGACGCGGCGGTTGAGGAAAGGCGGAACTATATCGGAATCAGGCGAGCACGCCGCCCGTTGACACGAACACGCGATGTGCGCCGACCTCGATTTGGATGATCTCCGTGGCAAACAGCGGAGAAAGATTCTCCTGGGTCAGTACCGCGCCGCTCTTGCCGGCCTGCCAGCTGCCGTCGCCGGCAAGCAGCAGCGCGTGCGTGGCAAATCGAGCCGCAGCGTTGATGTCATGTAACGCAGCGATGATGGTGCGGTCGGTCCGCTGACCGAGTTGCCGTAGAACCTGGACCTGGTGCCGCGGATCCTGGTGCGAAATGGGCTCGTCAAGCAAGAGCAAGGCGGTGTCCTGCGCCAGGCCGGCTGCCAGCGCCACGCGCTGGCGCTCGCCACGGGAGAGGCGGCGCACGTCGCGCTCGGCCAGCGCAGCGCAGTCCATGGCCACTAGGCACTGGCGGGCGATCGCCTCGGACTCGGGGTCGGTCCGCGCTGCACCCGGTATGCCGCGCAGGCGATAGCGCGCGGCAATCACGGTCTCCAGCACGCTGGTCGGGAACGGATCGATCCAGCGGTCCGCAACCAGGGCACGCAGGCCCGCCAGGCGCTCGACGCTCCACCGGGCCAGCGGCTGTCCGGCCAGATCGATCGTGCCGCCGTCGGCCGGGCGCACGCCCGCCAGCACGTGCAGCAAGGACGTCTTGCCGGCGCCGTTGGGGCCGACCAGCGCCCAGCGCTCGCCTGCTGCGATGTCGATGTGCAAGGAACGGACCAGACAGCGGTCGCCGTAGCGAACGCCCACGGCGCGGCAGGCAAGCAGTGCTGCGGTCATGGTCGCTGCAACTGCCAAATGAAGACGGGCACCCCGACCAGCGCCGTCAGCGCGCCGACCGGAAGCTGCAGGGGCGCCGCGATCGAACGGCCGATCGTATCGGCCAGCAGCACGAGGATGGCACCGAGCAGCGATGCGGCGGGCAGGACGACGCGTTGGTTGGCACCGACGAAGTACCGAACCAGATGCGGGGCGACGAAGCCAACGAAGCCTACGGCACCGGCGAGGGCCACGGCAATTCCTGTCGCAACGGCCGTCAGCGCAATCAGTCGCCTGCGGACCTGCGCGGTCGCCACGCCTTGGGTATAGGCCTGCAGTTCCCCGCCCAGCATCAAGTTGAGCGCAGCCGCGTCGCGCACGCCGAACACCAGCAGCAGCAGCCAACACGCCACGGCCAGTGCGGCCAGGCCCGCACTGACAACCCCGCCCAGGTCACCGAGCAGCCAAAAGACCATCGTCCGCAGCTTGCCATCGGGGGCCAGCGAAAGCGCCAGGCTCAGCGCAGCGGCGCACAGCGAGGCGATCATCACCCCGGTCAGCAGGATCGCGCTATCGCGTCCCTGATCGAGCGCCGCGTCGCGCGCGAACAAGGCGCGGTGGGCCAGCACGAAAAGCAGCGACAAGGCCAAAAGCGCGCCTCCGGCCGCGCACAGCGCGATCGCCGCGGCGCCCGCCCCGGCGGCGATCGCCAGCATTGCCGCACACGAAGCGCCACCCGAGACGCCGAGCACGTAGGGATCGGCCAGCGGATTGCGCAGCAAGGCCTGCAGCAGCGCCCCCGACAGTGCCAGCAGGCCGCCCACCGCCATCCCGGTCAATGCCCGCGGCAATCGCAGCGCCAGCAGCGTGGCGGCCAAGGACTGCTCGTCGCCCCCTTGCACGAGATCGAGCAGGGCATGCCACATCGCTCCCGTGCTGACTCCGACACTGCCAAATCGCAGGGCCGTCAGCAAGGCAACGAGCGTACCGGCCACCAGGATCTGCAAAGCATACGCAGCACGCAGGCGCGGCAGGCCCACGGCATGCCCCTAGAGCTTGGCCTCGATGCCGCCGATGATCATGCGCGGCAAGGTGTTGTAGCCGTCGACGAGCTGATAGCTGGCATTGAAAAGATTCTCCATGCGCAAATGCAGTTGCAACCTCGAACTCACCGCATACTGGAGAGCGAGCCGGGCCAAGTCGTAGGCAGGCAGTTGGACGAGCGCGCCCGAAAGAATCTGGTAGTCATTCCTCGCCCCAGTGCGCTGCAGATCCGCACTCGCGCTCCACGCTCCGTGCACATATCCGGCCGAGACCCTGGCGCTGTAGCTGGCGCGCCGCACCAGGGGCAAGCCGGTGTCGAGGTCGCGCGGCCGGTCCAGACTCAGACTGCCCCCGAGCCGCAGCGAGCCCATGGTAGCGGCCGCCTGCAGCTCGGCCCCGTCCATCGCGGCGTGTCCAACATTGGTCGCAACGTAACTCGGCGCAAGGCTCTGGATCAGATCGGACACGCGGTTGCGGAAGAGCGCCGCGCTGGCGCTGGCGGAGCCTTGGGCCCAGCGCAAGCCCAGCTCCTCGCTGCGGGCGCGTTCGGGCTGCAGCGCCGGATTGCCGTACAGCGGGTAATACAGGTCGTTGAAGCTCGGCGCCCGGAAGGCGGTCGAAGCCTGCGCCGTCAGCTTCCACGAGGGATCGAACCACCATCCCCATCCAATGAGCCCGGTGGTCGCGCTGCCGAAGTCGCTGTAGCGATCGTGGCGCACGTTCAACTGCCACTGCTGGCTGCCCAGGCGGCCGTTGGTGCCCATCCAGAAGGAATTCACCTGGCGCGAAAACTCGGTGAGCTGGTTGTTGCCCGATGGGTCATACGAGGTGGAGGCGCCGTACTGGTCCAGGTGTTCCCACCCGGCCGTCGCGTCGATGCCCGGCGCAAGGGTCGTCGTGTCCTGAAGCGCGATCTGCCGGGTGTGGCTGAAGAACTGGTTGTTGTCGTTGTCGGAGCCCGAAACGTCGTTGGGAACGTTGGAAACATTGACCGAGTTATCGTGCGTCTCGGACGCGCTCAGACGGATCTGCGAGTTGCCGAAGCGGGGCGCGCCCGACAGGCCATAGCCATACAGCGAAGCGTGCTCGATCTGCGTTGCCGCGCTGGTCGGTATGGTGGGGGGACTGGAATTGAAGGGATCGTCCCAGTCGGTGTCATTGCGGTTGCCCCAGGCCCAGGCGCTGAAGTCTCCCGTCGCGCCGTGCTGCTCCAGGCGCAGTGCACCGTTGCGGTTCCAATTGCCGTCGAGCGACGGATTGATGAACGGAACCTGCGCCACGTCGATTGCCGAGATCGCCTGCTGGGATCGATATCCTAAGGAGGCACTCAAGATCGCATCGGCCACCATCGTGGTGGCGCTGAGGCTGGCATCGCGTGTGTGGCCCTGGCCGGCTTCGACCAACGCATCGGCGCCGGGATGGGCGCCGCCGCGCGTGAAGATCTGCACGACGCCGCCGATGGCCTCGGAGCCGTACAGGCTCGAGAGGTTGCCGCGCGCGATCTCGATGCGCTCGATCGAGTCGGTGGCGATTCCGCCCAGGTTGGCCGCGCCATCGAGCACGCTGTTGAGGCGCACGCCATCGACCAGCACGAGGACCTGGTTGGAATTGGCCCCGCGCAGGAACAGCGAAGTCTGTGCTCCCTGTCCGCCGCTGCGGGCGAACTCGATCCCCGCCTGGCGTCCGAGCAGCTCCGCCAGGTCGCGCGATTGCGTGGTCTCGATGTCCTCGCGCGTGATGACCGTCACGCTGGGCAGGGCATCGCCGAGCGCTTGCTCCGATCGCGACGCCGTGACGACGATGGGAGCGCCGACGGCCTCCTGCGCGTGCGCCCGGCAAGACAGCAGCGCGCAGCACAGCGCCGCGGGAAAGCATAGCGGGAAGGCGAAACCCCGTGCGGCGGCGCGCGCGGCTCTGGACGACAACATGCCGGACATTCCTCCCCGGCCCACCGCCGGTACGGAGCGTCGGCAGCGAAATCCCGGCGAAGAACCGGCGGAGGCATCCGCCCGCTCTTCGCCGTCACCCCGCGGCGAACGCATGACGATCTCGCCGGTCGGCGCGAAGCGCCGCGCCGGCGAGCCCCCTTCGGCCGGTCTCCGGGCTGAGAGCATCCCGATCGCCTTCCCGCGATGCCGGGCGGCATCACAGTGGCAATTGATCAGGACGATGCTGGCGCAAATCGCCGGCGACGCTCTCTTACCGTTGCGGGGGCAGCACAGTTTGTGCGCGCAGGGCGCGCCACTGTTTCCCGTTTCACCGTCGACCGGCTGCTTTCCGATCGAGCGGAACCGAAGGCCCAAGGAGTGTAACAGCGCCGCCGCGGTGCTACCATCCCAGCATGCTGGATCAACTGGACGCACTGACATCGCGCATGCAGGACTTGGTTGCGCACGTGCGCCAGTTGCGTGACGAGAACCACATGCTGAGGACGCAGTTGGCCACGTCGCAGTCGGAGTTGGCGGAGCTCAACGAGCGCATCGCCACCGCGACCAAGCGCTTGGACGCACTGATCGAGCGGCTGCCGCGCGAGCTGCGCGAGGCCGATGGCGCATGAAGTCCGATGGGCCGCAATCCGATGACGTCTAACGCGGCGAGCGTCTTGGCCAAAGCGACGCTGCCCGGCCGGCGTCGTCCCTGACCCGGAGTCCGGCGCGATGGAGCAGATCACTCTTAGCATACTCGGCCGCGAATACCGCGTGGCGTGCCGCCCGGAGGAGCGCAACGAGCTGCTCGCCTGCGCCCATTACGTCGATCAGAAGATGGCCGCCATACGCGACGGCGGCAAGGTCCTGGGGGCCGACCGCGTCGCAGTCATGGCCGCGTTGCAGATCGCGCAGGAATTGTTTGGCACCAAGGGCACCGACGGCGCCGCGATTGCCGATGTGCGCCGGCGCCTGCGCGACCTCACTGCGCTCGCCGACGAAATTCTGGCCCCGCAAGAAAAGCTGTTCTAGGGGTTCATTTCCTGCGGTGCCCGGCACCGTCAGGCGGCTGCGGCGGTTAGAATGGGGCGTCCCTGCGGTGTTCGCGCAAAGGCCTTTTTGTTCCTTGAACCAATGCGCATTGCGCTAGGTCGCCGCGCTCGTGTCGTGGTGTGATCGGCACGCGTTTGCTGAACCTAAACTACGCGGACGGCAACCAACCTGAACCCTAGGTTCAGGGCAACAGGCCGGGCGGCACGCGCGGGGATTTTTCCTTCGAGCACACCCTTACCCCGGGGAGCGGTGCCGCCGGTGCGCTATTGGTTGATGAAGTCCGAGCCGAGCGAGTGCTCCATCGATGACGCACTTGCCGCGCCCGGCTCGATGGTTCCATGGACCGGGGTGCGCAACTACCAGGCGCGCAACTTCCTGCGCGACCAGATGCACGTCGGCGACGGCGTGCTCTTCTACCACTCGAGCTGCGCCCAGCCCGGCATCGCCGGGATCGCGCAGATCGCGAGCGAACCGTATCCCGACCCCAGCCAGTTCGACCCACGGAGCAAGTATTTCGATGCCGGCTCCAAGGCGGCCGATCCACGCTGGATCCTGGTCGATGTTCGCGCCGTGCGCAAGACGCGCTTGGTGAGCATCGCCGAACTGCGGGCGCAAAAAGAGCTTGCGGACATGCTGATCCTGCGACGGGGCAACCGGCTGTCGATAACGCCGGTGACGCCAGGCCAGTGGCGCATCATCACGCGCCGCCTGCTCGCCGGCCAATCGTGACCGCGTCCTCGGGCGCGCCCTACTGGCTGGTCGACGCCAGGTACGCGAAGGCCGGTCGGGCCAGCGCCACGGTGCGCCACGCCCGCTGCGCTTCGCTGCGCAGGCCGGCCTGCGCGAGCGCCATCGCCAGCAGCACGTCCTCGGCCGTGGCACCGGCGCCGTGCCGCTCATCGCGGGCCTGCTCCACGGCGCGACGCAAGGCGCGAATCCGCTCCTGCGTGGCCGCGTCGACGATGCGAAACTCGGCCGCGGCGACCGCGTGGCGGCCGTCATCGGCGCTGGCTTCGACCGTCCAAAGGTAGGTCTGCTCGCGCGCCCACGGCAACTGCTCGGGCAGTGCCGCGACGGTGGCGCGGGTGCTGGTCGAGAAGACGATTGCGCCCCGCGAATCGATCACCCGCACTGCGTACGTCCAGCTCTCGGGGCGCGGCCCGTGCGGTTGATCCCATCGCAACTCGTCCAGCGGCGCGTCCAGCTGTGCGCCCATAGGCGAGCGCAGCTCGAGTCGCTCGCCCGGCGCACCGCGCAGCGCGACGCTGGCGCGGCCCACGGGGCCGGGCGCGATCCGCAGGCCGCGCCAGGCCTGGGCGAGATCGCGCACCGCGATCCGGGCACCCGCGTCCAGGCCGACGGCCTCGTCGGCCCGCACCGCAAAGCGCCCCGGACCCGACAAGGAGAACACGCGGCCGTTGCCAAGGAAAAAGACGAGCTCCACGTGCGCATGCGCCTGCAGCCAGAGCTGATCGGAACGCTCGAGCGGGTCCAGCGCGGCAACGGCGTGGGCGCGGCCGGAGCGATGAATGCTCGCGCCGCCATCGACGTCGGTGACGACGGCAACCGGTCCATCGGCCACGCGCAGCCCGTCGCCGCCGGCCAGGGCGCAGCCACAGCTCACCGCTGCCAGCAGTGCGCCCAGCGCGGCGAATCGTCGCCCGCCCCTTTGCCAGCGCGCCATCATCGGCCCTCCCCGGGGAAAAGCGTATTGCGGATCGCCGGCGCCGGGAAGAGCAGCTGCGCCATCCGTGCACCAAGAACGCGGTAGTCGTACTGCCGATGATTCACGAGACCGCGCCTGGCAACTCGGCGCTCGCCGCGCCCTTCCAGCCGCAAATTGCCACCGGCGTGTGTCCCTTGAGCGCGTGCGTGCCGAGCTCGCACCAGCCGGGGGCGGCGGTCGACAGGCGCAGTGCAAAAGCTTGTGTCATCACCACGGGAAAGCCCAGCAGCTTGGCCAGCTCTTGCAAGCGCGCGGCCACATTTACCGCGTCGCCCAACGCGGTGTAATCCTTGCGCTCCGCACTGCCCAGATCACCCAGCACGACCTCGCCGAACGCCAAGCCGATGGCCGCTTCGATCGCCGCGATCCCGCGGGGAGCGAAGTCGAGCTGATTGAGACGGTCGATCGCCGCAATGATCTGGCGCGCGGCGGCAAAGGCGCTGTCGCATGGCTGCACATGCGGTTCTGGTGCACCGAACATCACCATGATGCCGTCGCCCCGGAAGTTGTCGATCGTGCCGCCGTGCGCGTGGAGCAGCGGGGTAATGGCGGCGTAGTACCGATTGAGCGCGTCGCGCACAACTTCCGGGTCAGCCGTCTCCGACCAGGTCGTGAAACCGCGAAGGTCGGCAAACAAGAGGGCGATCGCGCGGCGCGTGCTGGTGCCATCGACCCGATCCTCCAGGACCGCGCGCAGCAGCTGCGGGCTCAGGTAGCCACCAAAGGTTCGGGTCAGCCGCTCTCGCTCGCGGCGCGCGCGTGCCAGGTCCAGCGCGGTACGGACCACCACCGCGCTCGAGGCGGCGACGATGGCGCCGCCGGGCGCGACAAACCAACCCGCGGCGTGCAGCGCCGTCGAGGCCGCGAAAGCGCCGGACGCGGCGCCGGACCATGCCCACCAGCGGGCCCACGGCCCGGCGACCAGGCCGATCGATGCCATCGCCGCGAGCAGCGCGATCCGGGTGGGCAGCCCCACGGGACGCAGCAGGCCCACGCCCAAAGCGTTGCGCAGCACCTGCGCATTGAGGATCACCCCGGGCGGAGGTGTGGCCGGGTACTCCCAGCCAACCAGCGAGACCGGAAGACGCAAGCGGTCGAGGAACGGCAGGACCGAGCCGAGCAAAACGACTCGCCCGCCAAAGTGCTCGCGCAAGCGGGTGCTGTCGCCGCCTTCATACCAGCCGACGACGTCGAGCAGCGGGACGTAGGAAAACGCGCTCCCGCGCGTGAAGTCGATCCAACCGGGCCGCGACAGCTCGGGTTCGCGTCCGAAGCGACGGGCAAGGCGTGCGGCAAAGGTCGGCAAGGCGCTGGGGGCATGCTCCGCCAAGCCCTGCGGGAGTTGCCGCGCGCGCACCGTTGCCGGCGCCGAGGGCGCGGCGTCCGGATCCTCGCCGGCCACGCAGCTGCGGCGATCGCGGGCGGGCATGCCGACTGGATCGGGATCGAAGCGACGGACAACCCCGTCGCAGTCGACGGGAAACAGCGGCAGGCCAAAGGCCTGGGTTCCCCCGGCCGCGGCCAGCAACGCCGGCGACGGGATCCGCAGGCGCCCGGCGGCATCGACGTCGAGCGCCAGGACGAGGTCGGCCGCGTGGCGGGCCGCGAGCAGGCCCCCCATCAGGTCGCGCTCCAGCCCCGGGCGCAGGTGATCGAAGGACTGCTCGGGCAATGCCATGTCCAGGCCGATTGCCATCGGCCGCGCGGCGGCGATTGCCTCCAGGGCCTGGCCCAGGGGTGCGTGCAGCATCGCCAGCGGCACACCGAAGGCGGCCAAGCTCGCCTCGTCGACTCCCACGACGACCACCTCCTGCGCCGATGCCCCGCCGGCCGCCGGATCGCGCATGGCCCGCACGATGCCGACCTGGGCGTCGAAGCTAAGCTCGTCGAGCCGCTCGAGGAAGGTTGTCTGCGACGCGCTGCCCGCGAGCGCGATGCCCACCAGGGCCGCAGCAAGACCCCGGGTGCGCCCGCCCCTGGGGCCCCCGGGTGGGAGCAGCCAGCGGCGCCGCCCGGCCGACCGCGTTGCAAGGCTCTGGACTGACATGGCGAATTCCCGCGCCAAGCAAGACGGGGGCATTGTCGCATCCGCGCCGCACAGCGGCGCTGCCGATCGCAGCCGCGCCAGGCGCAGGCCGCGGCAGCACGGTGCCCGCGCCACTTGTCAGTGCCGGGGCAAATCGGATAATGTGCCCGGGCCAGTGCCGGGGCAGAAGCATGCGCGGCGGCCGATGCGCCGCGACGGCGGCGCGGCCAGCGAGCACGCACAGCACGGGCGCGGGAGGCTCATGGAGACCTGGGATCCGGCAATCCAGAAAATCGCGGACCCGGTGGCGCGGGAGCTGGCGGCGCGCGGCCGCGTTCGCTGCTTTCCTAAGGACAGCCTCATCATCCGCGAGCACGACCCCGGAGGCGCCCTGTTCGTCATCCTGGCCGGCGCGGTCCAGGTCTATGTCTCCGGTGCCAAGGGCCAGGAAATGGTGCTCGGCCGCTACGGCGCGCCCCAATACATCGGCGAGATGGCGCTCGATGGCGATGCGCGCTGCGCGTCGGTGCGCGCGCTAGAGGCCACGGTGTGTTCGGTCGTGACGCGAAGGGCGTTGCTCTCGGCGATCCGCACCGACCCGCGCATTGCCGTGCGCATGCTTGCCACGGTCAGCCACCGATCGCGCATCGCCACCGGCGTCGTCAAGAGCCTGGCCCTGCTCGATGTCTATACCCGGGTCGCGCGGCTGCTGTCGTCGTTGGAGTACGTCGAGATCGACGGCCTGCCCTGGTCGCGCGAACGCTTGACGCAGCGGGAAATCGCCCGCCGCGTCGGTGCCTGTCGGGACATGATCAGCCGCATCTTCAAGGACCTCAGGGCGGGCGGCTATGTCGCCGTCCGCGACAAGCGCGTCAGGATGCTGCGCCAGCCGCCGGCGCGCTGGTAGCGCGCGCCCGCCGCAACAGCACCGGCAGCAGGGCCGCGCCAGCGAGCACCATCGGCAGCGACAGCCACTGTCCCATCGAAAGGTGCATCGCCAGCAGACCGAGAAAGTCGTCGGGCTCGCGCCCAAACTCGGCGACGATGCGCAGCAGACCGTAACCGATAAGGAATGCGCAGCCGACGACGCCGGGCGCGCGCGGCTTGCGCGAAAACCACCACAGTATCGCGAACAGCAGCAAGCCCTCGAGCGCGAATTGGTACAACTGCGAGGGATGCCGCGGAATGCTGTCATGCGCCTGCGGAAAAACCATCGCCCATGGCCATACGTTCGGATCCGCCGGCCGTCCCCAGAGCTCGCCATTGATGAAATTTCCCATCCGCCCCGCGGCCAGGCCGAGGGGGATCAAGGGCACCGCGAAGTCGGCCACTTGCAGGAAGCTCTTCTGGCGCACGCGAGCGAACAGCCACAGCACGATCACCACGCCGACGATTCCCCCGTGCGATGCCATTCCACCCTTCCACAGCATCGGGATCTCCAGCGGATGTTCCAGGTAGTACCCCGGCCGGTAGAACAGGACGTAGCCGAGGCGGCCGCCGAGGATGACGCCGAAGACCCCCCAGAACAGCAGATCCTCGACATCGCGGGCGCTGAACCCGCGCCATGCATCACGGGCACGCCGTCTTCCCAGTGTCAGGAAGAGCAGGAAGCCCAGCAGGTACATGAGCCCGTACCAGCGCACGGGCAGCGGCCCGATCCAGAATGCAACCGGGTCAAATTGCGGGTGGATCAGCATGAGGGCGGCGGAGTCGGCGCAATTGCGGCCTAGAATTGCGCATTGTAGTGTCCGTCCGCGCAATCCCGCAGACGCTGTCCCCGGAAACCCACATGGCCCACAACGATCGCTCCCGCAATGTCACACAGGGCATCGCCCGCTCCCCCAACCGCGCGATGTATTACGCGATGGGGTATCGCGACGAAGACTTTACCAAGCCGATGATCGGCGTGGCGAACTCGCATTCGACCATTACGCCGTGCAATTCCGGCCTGCAACGGCTCGTCGATGCGGCCGTTGCCGAAATCGCCAACTGCGAATGCAACTCGCAGGTCTTTGGTATTCCGACGGTTTCCGACGGCATCGGCATGGGTACGGAGGGAATGAAGTATTCGCTGGTATCGCGCGAGGTGATCGCCGATGCGATCGAGACCTGCGTCAATGGCCAGTGGATGGACGCAGCCCTGGTGGTCGGCGGCTGCGACAAGAACATGCCGGGCGCCATGATCGCCATCGCGCGCTGCAACGTGCCGGCGATCTTCGTCTATGGAGGAACGGTCAAGCCCGGGCACTACAAGGACAAGGACTTGACCATCGTGTCGGCGTTCGAAGCGGTGGGGGAGTTCAGCGCTGGACGCCTGGCCGAGGTCGACTTCAAGGAGATCGAGCGTCGCTGCATCCCGGGTTCGGGTTCCTGCGGCGGCATGTACACGGCCAACACGATGAGCTCCTCGTTCGAGGCGCTCGGAATGAGCCTGCCGTATTCCTCGACGATGGCCAACCCGGACGCCGACAAGCTCCAAAGCGCGGCGCTGTCGGCGCGGACCCTGGTGCAGGCCGTCGAGAGGGGGTTGCGCCCGCGCGACATCATCACCCGCGCTTCCCTTGAGAACGCGGTGAGTCTGATCATGGCCGTTGGCGGCTCGACCAACGCGGTGCTGCACTATCTGGCCATTGCCCATGCCGCGCAAGTAGCCTGGACGATCGATGACTTCGAACGGATTCGGGCGCGCGTTCCTGTCCTGTGTGATCTCAAACCTTCCGGCCGCTACGTGGCTACCGATCTGCACAGGGCCGGCGGTATTCCGCAGGTCCTCAAGATGCTGCTGGCCAACGGGCAACTGCACGGGGAGTGCATGACCATCACCGGCCAGACGATGGCCGAGCTTCTCGCCCAGGTGCCCGAGCAGCCCCGGGCGGGCCAGGACGTGATCCGCCCGTGGGACAAGCCGCTGTACCCTCAAGGGCACCTGGCGATTTTGCGCGGCAACCTCGCGCCCGAAGGCTGCGTGGCCAAGATCACCGGTTTGAAGAACGCCTCCATGACGGGGCCGGCGCGGGTATTCGAGTCCGAAGACGAGGCGATGGCGGCGATCCTGGGGGACCGGATACACCCCGGCGACATCGTCGTCATCCGTTACGAAGGTCCCAAGGGAGGACCGGGGATGCGCGAGATGCTGGCGCCGACTTCCGCCATCGTCGGCAAGGGACTGGGGGAGAGCGTGGGCCTGATCACCGATGGACGTTTCTCCGGTGGAACTTGGGGCATGGTCGTCGGGCACGTCTGCCCGGAGGCCTACGTCGGGGGAGCGATCGCATTGATCCGGGAAGGCGAAAGCATCTCGATCGATGCCGACCGGCGCCTGCTGCAGCTCCATGTCAGCGAGCAGGAGCTCGCGCAGCGACGCGCCCTTTGGTCTGCGCCAGCGCCGCGCTACACGCGCGGCGTGCTGGCAAAATTCGCCAAACTCGTCTCGAGCGCTAGCCAGGGAGCGATCACCGACGGTGACTTGAGCTATTGACGGGCCGGGACGGGGCGCTCAGCGCCGCTCGACCCAGTACAGCGCGCCCAGCGCGAACGTCAGCACCACCAGCGCTGGCAGGCCGGCGACGACCACGGGCGGCCAGGTGTTGATCAGGCCCAGGTGCGAGAACAGCTTGTTCATCGCATAAAACAGCACGCCGATCATGATGCCGGTAAAGATTTTCAGACTGACGGTCCCGGCGCGCACGTGCAGGTACGCGAACGGCAGCGCCAGCGCCATCATGACCAGGCACACCAGCGGATAGAACAGCTTCTTCCAGAGCGCGATCTCGTATCGATCGGTGCGCTGATGGTTCTCGGACAGGTGGTTGATGTAGTGGTACAGGCTGTAGGCGCTTTGGCGTTCGGGTTGCACCATCAGCACGCCGAAGATGGCGGGTGTGAGGTCCGATTGCCACAGGCGCAGCGGCTCGCGGACGACACGCGTGCCCTCCTGGATGCCCGGCGGCAGACTCGCCGCTGAAGTCCCCTGCGCCTGGACCGGTGGCAGCTGCGTATCGACGACATCGGCCAGCAGCCAGCCGTGCCCGCTCTCGTAGGTCCCGCTCGCGGCAGTGCTGAGGGACCGCAGACGCAGCTCGGGATCGAACTCGAAGATGCGCCAGTTGTAGACCGTCCCGTCCGGGTTGACCGCAGCGACGTTGACGAAGCGCGTGCGGTCCGGCTGCCCGTCGCGACCGCGTACCAGGTCCCGTACCCAGACTCCGGAGCGAAATTCCTGCCCGATCGCCACCCCGATGGCACGCGACCGGAAGCGCTGCGCCAGGTCTTCCGCGGGCGGCGCAATGACCTCGCCGAACAGGTACGCGAGCGCAACCAGGCCCAGACCGACCCAGAGGACCGCGTCGGCCAGCCGCCGGGTGGTCATGCCCGAAACCCGCATGATCGTGAATTCCGAGTTGGCAGCAAGTTTCGACAGGGCGTAGATGGTGCCGATCAGCGCCGCGATCGGCATCAGCTCATAGGCATGCGCCGGGATGAGCAGCGCGACGAAAGCCAGCGCGTGACCGAACTGGTAGTTCGCACGGCCAAGGTCGCCAAGCTGGTTGATGAGATCGAACAGCGCAAAAATGCCGACCAGCGAGAGCAGTACGAACAGCGTCGCGCTTGCGATTTCCCGCCAGAGGTAGCGGCGCAGGGTTCGCATGGTTCAGGACCCGGATCGCGTTGCCACGCGCGGCCAGCGCGGCAGCCAGCGGCGCAGGGAAACGCGGCGCGCAAACAAGACGATGAGCAGCGCGATGGCAACGGCATGGGCCAGCCAAACTGCCGTGGCAAAGCCCATTCGCCCGTGTTGCACCGAGGCCTGCATGATCTGGATGGAATTGAGGTAGATCAGTGCCAACAAGGTGGCCAGGATCAGGTTGGCAGAGCGTCCCACGCGCGGATTAACGTATGCCAGCGGCACCGCCAGCAGGGCCAGGACGATGGCGGCAACGGGAAGGGCCACGCGCCCGAGCAGCTCACCCAGATTGCGCGGGCTCGGATCAGCGAGCAGCTGGAGCGTGGGCAGCGTTCGCGCGTTGGAATTGGTCAGCGGCGCTTCGGGCTGCGAATCGAGGCGGACCGCGTAGCGCTCAAACTCCAGCACCCGATGCGCCGCCAGGCCGGCCGTGCCCTCATAGCGCCGCCCGTGCCGCAGGATCAGGAAACGCGCGCCGTCGGCGTGGGTCTCCACATCTCCCTGCGCCGCAACGATGATGATCTCGCGATCCCCGGTGCGCTGGCTCGCGAACACGCTCTGCACCCGGGCCCCGGCCACATCGAGGTTCTCCACGAAGAAGACCCGGTCGGATGCCGCCGACTCGATGAACCGTCCCGGCGTGACCTTGCTGACGTCGTCGCGGTGTTCAAAGCGCGCGCGCGCCTCTGCGATCATGCGTTCGGCCCAGGGCGAGACGAGCAGGGCCAGCGTGGCGATCGCGCAAGCGATCGGCAGCGTGAACCGCAGCACCGGCCGCACCCAGGCCACCAGGCTCTGGCCGGCGGCAAACCAGACGACCATCTCCGAGTCGCGAAAAGCGCGCGACAGCGCGATCAAGACGGCGATGAAGACGCTCAGCGTCAGCACCAGCGGCAAATTGGTGAGGGTCGATAGGGCGACAATCGAAAACAGGGCCTTGGTATCGACGTCCCCGCTGGCGGCATCGCCCAGCAGCCGGACCAGGACCTGGGTGAAGACGATGCAAAAGAGCACCGAAAAAACCGCACCTGCGCTGTTGGCGATCTCCTGGACGATCGCTCGGCGAAAGATCATCGCCACCCGCGCCACCCCCCGTTGCAGGCTCTATACTCGTGCGCTCCACTGCCAGCGCGCCGGCCGAGCACGCTGCCTGCGGGACCGCTGGCGGCAAGCGCAGCGGCGGGCGGGCAGCTAGCGGGTGCGGCGTGGCGATGGCCGCCGGACGAAGATCGGCTCGGAAACTTCGGTCGCTGCACGATGCGCCGCCAACAAGGGGGATAGGACAACTGCGATGGAATTTAACACGAAGACCGCAGCGCCCGAGTCGATCAAGGTCGATTGCCTGGTGATCGGGTCCTTCGAGGACCAGGGGCTAACGGCCAGCGCGCGGCGCGTCGATCGCGCCACGGGCGGAGCGATACGCGCGGCGGTCGCCAGCGGCGACATGAAGGGCAAGCGCGGATCGCTGGTGGTGTTGCGGTCCCTGCGCGGCGTAGGCTGCGCCCGGGTTGCGCTCGTCGGACTCGGCAAGTCGGCTGACTTTGGCGACAAGGCATTCGCCGATGCGGTGAGCGCGGCGGTGCGCGGCTGCGGCGCCGGTGTCACCACGCTCGCCTTCGCGGCCGCCGACTGGAAGGTTACCGGCAGGTCCCCGGCCTGGGCGGCGCGCGCCATGGTGACGGCGGCACGCGCCACCCGCTTTCGCAGCGACGAGCTCAAGACCAAGGCCTCGGCCGGGTCCGGCGACAACGGCAACGGTGGCCGGCCCCTGCGCATAACCTGGCTCGCGGAGCGGCGCGATCGCGACCTGAGCCACGCGCTGCAGCAGGGCGAGGCCATCGCCAACGGCATGGAACTGGCCAAGCGCCTGGGGAACCTGCCGGCCAATGTCTGCACGCCGGACTATCTTGCGAGCCAGGCGCGCAAGCTGGCGCGCGACTGGGGCCTGGGCGTGCAGGTCCTCGACCGGCGCCAGATCGCTGCGCTGCACATGGGGTCCTTTCTGTCCGTGACCAACGGCTCGGAGCAGCCGCCGCGCTTTATCGTCCTGCGCTACCGGGGCGCGGGTGGCCGGGGATTCGCCGATCCGATCGCCCTGGTCGGCAAGGGGATCACGTTCGATTCGGGCGGAATTTCGCTCAAGCCCGGCGCGCAGATGGACGAGATGAAGTTCGACATGTGCGGTGCGGCGGCGGTGTTCGGTACGATGCGGGCCATCGCCGAGCTCAAACCCAAGATCAACGTGGTCGGCGTCGTTCCGTCCTGCGAGAACCTGCCCTCCGGCCGCGCCACCAAGCCTGGTGATATCGTCACTTCGATGTCCGGCCAGACCATCGAGATCCTCAATACCGACGCGGAGGGACGCTTGATTCTGTGTGACGCGCTCACCTACGCGCAGCGATTCCGCCCGGCTGCGATCATCGACATCGCGACCCTGACCGGCGCCTGCGTGGTCGCACTGGGCAACGTCCACTCCGGCCTGTTCTCCCAGGACGATGCGCTCGCCGCCGAGCTGCTCGCCGCCGCCAAGAGCGCCGGCGACTCGGCCTGGCGCATGCCCGTCGACGATGACTACCAGGAGCAGCTGAAGTCCAATTTTGCCGATATGGCCAATATCGGGGTACCGGGAAACGCGGGGGCGGTTACCGCCGCGTGCTTTCTCGCGCGCTTTGTCAAGGGCCAGCGCTGGGCCCATCTCGATATCGCCGGGACCGCCTATCGCGGCGGCACGGCCAAGGGTGCGACGGGCCGGCCGGTTCCGCTGTTGACCGAGTTCGTGCTGACGCGGGCGGTTTGATCGCACTCGCACTGGCGCGTGCACAGTGTTGTCAGGAGTCAAGGTCATGTCTGAGGCCCCGACGATTGATTTCCACTTCAATGTCGATCACTGCGTCGCCTATGCATGCCGCGTGGTGCGCAAGGCGCGCAGCGCCGGCAAGACGGTGCTGATCTTCAGCCGCGACGACGAACGCCGATCGCGCCTGGATCTGGCCCTCTGGACATTTTCCGCGCTCGACTTCCTGCCGCACGTGGATCTGCCCTCCCCCTTGGCCGCGGCCACGCCGATCTGGCTCAGCGCAACGCCAACGGTTGCGCCGCGCGACCTGTTGCTGCTGCTCGACGATGAACCGGCTCCCCAGTTCGCCACCTGGTTCCCGCAATTTGAACGGGTGATCGACGTGGTTTCCCTCGAACCGGCCGAGCGCGCGCGCGCGCGGACGCGCTTCAAGACCTACCGCGACGCCGGCTTCCTGCCGGTGGCACACGACATCGGCGCGACCTAGCACGCCGCGACGAGCCCACCGCGATGAACATGCCCCCGAAGAAACCAGCAGCTCCGGTCGCGGCGGCCGGCGCCGACGACGCGTCGATACCGGTGCTCACCGAGCGCCTGGGATTGCCGCCGCTCGAGTTCGACACGACCTTGCCGCTCATCGAGACGACTGGGCAGAACCCGCACCCCGCTTTTGAGGGCCTGACCGCCTTGCCCCATCCGCCGCGGGCGGCGGCGCCGGTGGCCGCACCCGCGCTCCCGCGCGAGGCTACGGGGGCGCGCGCGAGCGCGCCCCAGAGCGAGCCCGAGGCCTCGGGCGAGGCCGTCGTCCCGCGCGAGGCGGTAAGCGTGCTGGGCGCAACCGGCGGCAGTTCGCTCCCGGCGGGACGCTCCGCGGCCGACGGCCGCCACTGGGCACGGATCGAGATCGAACTGCGAACGTCGATTCTGCGCGAGATCGCCGATCAGCTGCCGCGCGAAGTCGAATCGATCGTGCGCACCCGCATGAACGCCACGATCGACCGCGTGCTGAGCAGCCTGGCGGCGGAGACGCGGCTTGCCATCGCCGCCTCGCTGCGCGATATCGTCGAACATGCGGTGCACGCCGAGTTAGAGCGCCTGCGCAATTCCAACCGAGGATAGTTTTGACCGCATCCGCAGAAGCAACGCTGGCAACAGCGCTGCCCAAGAGTTTCGACCCCGGCGATATCGAGCGCCGCTGGTATCCCATCTGGGAAGCGCGCGGCTACTTCGACGCCGGCGCACGGCCGGGCCGGCCGTCCTTTGGCATCCAGCTGCCACCGCCGAACGTCACCGGCATCCTGCACATGGGTCACGCGTTCAATCAGACCATCATGGATGCGCTGACGCGCTACCACCGCATGCTGGGACACAACACCTTGTGGCTGCCCGGCATCGACCACGCCGGCATCGCGACCCAGATCGTGGTCGAGCGGCAACTGGAGCTACAGGGCATCCGCCGGCGAGAAATGAACCGCGCCGATTTCGTCCAAAAGGTCTGGGAATGGAAGCAATACTCGGGCGACACGATTCTCCAGCAAATGCGGCGCCTGGGCGACTCCTGCGACTGGAAGCGCGCCTATTTCACGATGGACGAGGCGCGCTCGCGCGCCGTGATCGACACCTTCGTGCAGCTCTACGAGCAGGGGCTGATCTATCGCGGCCAGCGCCTTGTCAACTGGGACCCGAAATTGCAGACCGCGGTATCGGACCTGGAAGTCGAATCCCAGGAGGAGGACGGCCGCATCTGGGAGATCCGCTACCCGGCAGCCGACGGCGGTGCCGGCCTGGTCGTCGCCACGACGCGGCCCGAAACCATGCTGGGCGACGTCGCCGTGGCCGTGCATCCCGGCGATCCGCGTTACCAGTCGGCGATCGGCGGCCGACTGCAGCTTCCGCTTTGCGACCGGACCATCCCCGTCGTCGGCGATGCCTTCGTCGACGCGGCGTTCGGCACCGGCTGCGTCAAGATAACCCCGGCGCACGACTTCAACGACTTCGCCGTCGCCCAGCGGCACGCGCTGGCGCCGGTTTCCATTTTCACGCCGACCGCGACTATCAACGCGAACGCGCCCGCTCGCTTCCGCGACCTGGACCGGTACGCTGCCCGCCAGGCGGTGCTCGGCGAACTGCGCGAGGCCGGATTGTTGGTCTCCGAAAAGCCGCACCGCATGACGGTACCCCGCTGCGAGCGCACCGGCGAAGTCGTCGAACCGATGCTCTCGGACCAATGGTACGTGGCCATGAGCAAGCCGACCCCGCCGGGCACTCCCAACGCGGGGAAAACCCTAGCGGAGGCGGCCCTGGCCGCCGTCGATAGCGGCGCCATCCGCATCGTTCCCGATCAATGGCGGCTGGTGTACCGCCAGTGGCTGACGAACATCCAGGACTGGTGCATTTCCCGTCAGCTCTGGTGGGGCCATCAGATCCCCGCCTGGCACGACGAGCAGGGTCGGATCATCGTCGCCCGCACGCAGGACGAGGCGCTGCGCAAGGCGCAGGACGCGGGCGGCGCAAGCGTCCTGCGGCGCGACCCGGACGTCCTTGACACGTGGTTTTCCTCGGCGTTGGTCCCATTCTCCACCTTCGGTTCGCCGCAATCGGACGTCTTCGATCGCGCCGCCTACGATCGCTACCTGCCCTCCACCGTGCTGGTGACCGGGCACGAGATCTTGTTCTTCTGGGTCGCACGCATGGTCGTCATGACGACGCATTTCACCGGCCGGGTGCCGTTTCGCGACGTCTATATCCACGGCATCGTGCGGGACGCCGAGGGCAAGAAGATGAGCAAATCCGAGGGCAACACGATCGACCCGGTCGATCTGCTCGACGGCATCGACCTGGAGACGCTCGTGCGCAAGAACACCACGGGCCTGCGCCGGCCCGAGGATGCGCCCAAGGTCGAGCAGCGCCTGCGCCGCGATTTCCCGGCGGGTATGCCCGCCTACGGCGCCGACGCGCTGCGCTTCACCATGGCCGCCTACGCGACGCTCGGGCGCAACGTCAACTTCGACTTCAAGCGCTGTGAGGGCTACCGCAACTTCTGCAACAAGTTGTGGAACGCCACACGCTTCGTGCTGATGAACACGGAGGGGCGCGATTGCGGCAGCGGCGCCGCGGACCAAGCCTGCGAGTGGTCTTTCGTCGATCGCTGGATCCTAGGCGAGTTGCAGCGTACCGTGGCCGAGGTGGAAAAGGGCTACGCCGACTATCGCCTCGACAACGTGGCGCAGGCGATCTACCGCTTCGCCTGGGACGAGTATTGCGACTGGTATCTGGAACTGGCCAAGGTGCAACTGGCGCGCGGCAACGAAGCGCAGCAGCGAGGCACGCGGCAGACCCTGGTGAACGTGCTCGAGGCGCTGCTGCGATTGGCGCATCCGATCATCCCCTTCATCACCGAGGAGCTGTGGCAGAAGGTGTCGCTGCTGGCCGGCAAGCAAGCGCCTGGCGAGCCGACGTCCATCATGGTCCAGCCGTATCCGCGCCATGGCCAAGCGCCCGTCGATCCGGCCGCGGACGCGGAAGTGCGCACGTTGAAGCAATTGATCGACGCGGCACGCAACCTGCGCGGGGAGATGAACCTTGCTCCTGCCGTCAAGGTCCCGATGGTGATATCGCCGTCGAGTCCGCAGGTCGCGGCCTTCGCTCCCTACCTGATGGCGCTTGCCCGGCTCGAGTCGGTGCAGGCGACCGACGACCTGGCCGCGGATGGCGTGACCGAGCGCGCGCCTGCCGTGGTGGTCGACGACTACCGCTTCTTGTTGCTGGTGCAGGTGAACGTGGCGGCCGAGCGCGAGCGACTGGCCAAGGAAGTCGCCCGCCTGCAAGCGGAAATCGGCAAGGCCCAGGGGCGACTTTCGATGCCGAGCTTCGTGGCGCGTGCACCCGCAACGATCGTCGCCCAGGAGCGCGAGCGGCTGGCGCAGTTTGCGGCCACGCTGGCCAAGGTGCAGGAAGAGGCCGCCCGCCTGCCCTCGGCCTAGCCGGGACGTCGAGGCACAGCCCGCGCAGCCGCCGGCGGCGACTGCGCCAAGCTCGGCCCAAGCCTACTGCGGTGAGGCGGCTGGAGAATGGGTCGCCGGCGGCTCGTCGACCGCGGTCACGGAGTCGACCCAGTACTCGGTCTCGCCGAAGCACGTCCCTGGCAGCCCGCGATGCTGCTCGTAGTGCAGCATCACACGCTGACCCACGGCCTTGCTGATGCGGGACGCGACCGCCTCGTCGCGCACGGTGAAGAGAAACTTCTCGGGCACGGAGCCCGGCAGTGACACCATGGCGAGTTCCCCCTCCCAGGTCTTGCAAATCCAGCCTTTGCGGCTGAACTTCTGGATCCAGCCGGCGCGCTCGCCGTTCGAATACGACCACTGAAAAACAACCACAAGATACAGGGCCAGGACGGCAAGGCCGCCGAGCACCGTCCATAACAGCAATCGCCGCAACATCGTCAACTTTGGCACCGGGCCAACCGCTTCGACACAAGTAGCGAAACCCTCATCGGCGCGCTCTTCAACGTCGCCGCAGGTAGTGCAGGAACTCCTTGCCTACGGTCTGCTGCCCGAGCAAGGCGTTGCCCGTCTGGCGCGCGAACGCCTGGAAGTCGCGCATCGAACCCGGGTCCGTGCAGGTGATCTTCAGCACCTGCCCGCTCGGCATGTCTGCCAGCGCCTTTTTGGCGCGCAGTATCGGCAGCGGACAGTTCAGGCCGCGCGCGTCGACTTCGCGGTCAAACTTGTTGTCTTCGGTTGCTGCCGGTGCATTCATCTTCGTCCTCCCGTGCATCCCGGACCCGCCGGCGCGCCACAAGGCCGGCGCCCCGAGCGGATCCCAAAAGTCCCGGGCACGGCCAACCGACGGCGGTGCGCCGTCACAACCGTTGCCGCGCCCATGCTTCGACCGCGGCCAGCGCCTTGGGCAGGGCGCTGGGGTCGGTCCCGCCGGCCATTGCCAGATCGGGACGACCGCCACCCTTGCCGCCCACCTGCTGCGCCACGAAGTTGACCAGCTCGCCGGCCTTGATGCGCGCGGTCGCGTTGGCGGTGACGCCGGCAACGAGCTGCACCTTGCCGTCGGCCACTGCGCCCAGGACCACGGCGGCGCTGTCGAGCTTGCTCTTCAACTGATCGACCGTGTCGCGCAGCTGCCGCGCATCGACGCCCACCAGCACCGCGGCAAGCACCTTGACACCGCCGATATCGACCGCGCGCCCGAGCAGCTCCTCGCCCTGCCCGGCCGCGAGCTTTTGCTGCAAACGCAGGATTTCCTTTTCATACGCCTTGACCTGCTCGAGTATCTGCCCGATCCGATGGGGCGCCTCCGCCGCCGGGGCGCGAACCGCCGCCGCGATCTCGCCCAGCCGCGCATCGATTTGCTGCACGTACTCGAGCGCACCGGCGCCGGTTACCGCCTCGACCCGACGCACCCCCGCGGCCACGCCGCCCTCCGAGACGATCTTGAAGAAGCCGACGTCCCCCGTGCGGCTGACGTGCGTTCCGCCGCAAAGCTCGGTCGAATAGTTCACGGCGCCGTCGCCCATGGCAATCACGCGCACCTGGTCGCCGTACTTGTCGCCGAAAAATGCCAGCGCGCCGGCGCGAATGGCATCCTCGTACGGCATCTCCCGTGCCGAGACGGCGGCATTGGCACGAATCGCGTCGTTTACCAACTCCTCGACGCGACGAATCTCCTGCGGCGTCAGCGGCTTGTCATGGGAAAAGTCAAAGCGCGTGCGCGCCGCGTCGACCGAGGACCCCTTCTGCTGGACGTGCGCACCGAGGACCGCCCGCAAGGCAGCGTGCAGCAAATGCGTTGCCGAGTGATTGTGCCGGGTGCGCCCGCGGGCGGCGGCGTCGACTTGCGCGCGGACGCGATCCCCCACTCGCAGCGTTCCTTCCCGCAGGCTTCCATGGTGCGCGATCACCCCGGGCTGTAACTTCTGCGTATCCTCCACCTCGAATTGCGCAGCCGCTGCCTGCAGCGTGCCGTGGTCTCCCGCCTGTCCGCCGGATTCCGCGTAAAAGGGCGACGTATCGAGGATCACGATCGCCGGCTGGCCCGCTTCGAGCGTGGCCGCTGCGCTCTCGCCCCGGAATATTGCCAGCACGCTGGCCTCGCAGGCGAGGGCATCGTAGCCCACAAAATGCGTGGCCGGACCATCGAAGTGCGCACCGGTGCCGGTCTTGAATTTGCCGGCCGCGCGCGCCTGTTCCCGCTGGCGCTCCATGGCAGCGTCAAAACCGGCCAGGTCCACGCCGATGGATCGCTCGCGCGCTATATCGGCCGTCAGGTCGACCGGAAAGCCGTAAGTGTCGTACAGCACGAAGGCGGTATCCCCGTCGATCTGCGGCGTCTTGCTACCGGCGAGGCGGGCGAACGCCTCGTTGAGGATCTTCATGCCGTGCTCCAGCGTCTCGCCGAAGCGTTCCTCCTCCAGCAGCAGGACCGACTCGATGCGGGAGCGCTGTTCGCCGAGTTCGGGGTACGCGGCGCCCATTTCCTTTTCCAAGTCGACGACCAGCCGATGAAAAAAAGGCGTGCGGCAGCCGAGCTGGTATCCGTGGCGCAGGGCGCGGCGGACGATTCGCCGCAACACATAGCCACGCCCTTCGTTGCCCGGGATCACGCCATCGGCAATCAGAAAGGCGCAGGCGCGGATATGGTCCGCGATCACCTTCAAAGAGTTGTCGCCCAGATCCGGCGCACCGGTGACGCGGGCGGCGGCGCGGATGAGGTTCTGGAACAGGTCGATCTCGTAATTGCTATGCACGTGCTGCAGCACGGCCGCCAGGCGCTCCAGACCCATGCCGGTGTCGACGCAGGGCCTGGGCAGCGGCGAGAGCTTGCCGAAGGCGTCACGATCGAACTGCATGAAGACCAGATTCCAGATCTCGATGTAGCGATCGCCGTCGGCATCGGCCGATCCGGGCGGCCCTCCCGGCACGCCGGGACCATGATCGTAGAAGATCTCGGAGCAAGGTCCGCAGGGTCCGGTGTCGGCCATCTGCCAGAAATTGTCGGAGGTGGAGCGCGGCGCGCCCGGCTTGTCGCCAATGCGCAGGCAACGTTGCGGGGCCACGCCGATCTCGCGCGTCCAGATGTCAAAGGCCTCGTCATCATCGACGTACACCGTTATCCAAAGCCGATCGACGGGCAGGCCATATACGGCGGTGAGCAACTCCCAGGCGTAGCCAATCGCCTCGCGCTTGAAATAGTCCCCGAAGCTGAAGTTTCCCAGCATCTCGAAGAACGTGTGGTGGCGAGCGGTGTAGCCGACGTTTTCCAGGTCGTTGTGCTTGCCACCGGCACGCAGGGACTTCTGCGCCGACGTTGCCCGCGTATACGGGCGAGACTCCCTTCCGGTGAACACGTCCTTGAACTGCACCATGCCCGAATTCGTGAACAGCAGCGTGGGGTCGTTGGCCGGGATCAGCGAGGCGGCGCGCACCCGCGTGTGGCCCTTGGCGACGAAGTACTGCAGGAAACGCTCGCGAATTTCGGAACTGTTCATGGGTGCGCTCGATCCCGACCAGGCGGGAGGGGACACGTGCGGTTCGGACATCGGCCGCACATGATACTGGTCCTGCGGCGCGGACGCCGCGCGAGCGCAAAATGCGGGTTCAGACGATCTTCGAGTACGGCCGGCTGCGCCGGTCGTTGCGCAGATGGCGGTCAAAAACCATGGCCAGGGCCCGCACCAGCAGCTTGCCCTTGGGTGTCACGCTGATCCAATCCTGGCTGCACTCGACCAATCCGGCTTCCTGAAACGGTTCGAGCTCGGTCAGCTCGCTGGCAAAATACTGGTCGAAGTCCAGCAGATGCCCGGTCGCGATGGATTCCTTGGCAACCTGGAAATGGCACATCAAGGCCATGATCACGGCGCGCCGGACAAGATCGTCGGCATTGAGCTGGATGCCTCGCTGCGTCGGCAAGATCCCGCCGCGCAAGCTCTCGTAGTATTCCTCCAGCGCCCGGGCATTCTGCGCGTACGTCGGCCCGATCTTGCTGATCGCCGAGACGCCCAGGCCGATCAGATCGTAGTCGGGGCGCGTGCTGTACCCCTGGAAGTTGCGATGCAGCCGTCCCTGGCGCTGGGCGCGCGCCAGGTCGTCGTCGGCCTTGGCAAAATGGTCCATGCCGATGTATTCGTAGCCGGCAGCGCAGAGGCGCCGGATCGCATCGATCATGATCGTGAGTTTCTCCTGCGGCGAGGGAACGGCTTCGGTATCGATGCGCCGCTGGGGTTTGAATCGCTCCGGCAGGTGCGCATAGTGGTAGAGCGCGATGCGGTCCGGGCTGAGCTCGAGCACGCGATCCAGGGTCACGGAGAAACTGGCGCTCGTCTGCTTGGGCAGACCGTAGATCAGGTCCAGGTTGATCGATTCAAAACCGGCAGCACGCGCCTCGTCGATGCTGGCGCGCGTGACTTCCAGGCTCTGTTCGCGGTTGACGGCGAGCTGCACCTGGGCATCGAAGTCCTGCACGCCGATCGAGAGGCGGTTAAACCCCAGCGACGCCAGTGCGTGGATTTTCTCGGCCGGAGCCGTGCGCGGGTCGATCTCGATGCTATATTCGCCGCGCGGTGCAAAGGCAAAGCGCGCGCGCAGCAGCACCATGACCCGCTGCAGCTCCTCGCTGGACAGGTACGTCGGCGTTCCGCCACCCAGATGCAGCTGCTCTACCCGGCGTGCGCCGCTGAGCTTGGCGGCGACTAGGTCGATCTCCTTTTCCAGGAAGCCGAGGTATTCGACGGCCTTGCTGTGGTCCTTGGTGACGATCTTGTTGCAGCCGCAGTAGTAGCAGACCGTATTGCAAAAAGGGATATGCACATACAGCGACAGGGGTCTTGCCCCCCCGGTGCTCGGCTCGGCCAACCAGCGTCCGTAGGCCTCGGCGTCGAAGGCCTCAATGAACCGGTCGGCCGTCGGATAGGAGGTGTAGCGCGGCCCCGGCTGGTCGAAACGGCGCAGCGTTGCCCGGTCCGGTAGTTCTACCAGTCCCTTGCCGAGGCTCGCTGGCTTGCTCACTGCTATATCTTCCAAGTGGTGCTCGCTTTCGGTTTTTCCCGCCGCGCGGTGCCTCTTTTCGACTGGCCGGCCACCCTCCCCGGGGGACCGCTGGTCAAGATCGCCCGGGAACTGCCGGGAACGCCGCGGCTGGCCAATAGGATCGCCGGGGCAGGCCCCGGAATCCAAGGACGGGAAGATCGTGAGGATATATGGCGAGTAATATCGCATTCTGCGCGACTGGGACCTTGACGAGCGTCAACTCCGGTCGCGTCCGTGGCTCGCATTGGCTTCACCCTGTCCGCCGGAAATACCATGAGACTCTTATGAACCTGGCCAATCTTCGTGTCGCCTGTTCCAATTGCAATTTGCGGGAGCTGTGTCTGCCCGTTGGCCTGTCGTCGGACGAATTCAGCCGCGTCGAGCAGATCGTCGCGACACGGCGCCGGATCCACCGAGGCGATTCGCTTTTCCGTGCCGGCGACCGGTTTGACTCGCTGTACGCGGTTCGCCTGGGATTCTTGAAGAGCACCTTGATGTCCAGCGACGGGCACGATCAAGTGACCGGATTCCACATGGCGGGCGAATTGGTGGGCCTGGACGGCATTTCCTCCGATTCCCACACCTGCGACGTCACCGCCTTGGAAGACACCGAGGTGTGCGTCATCCCCTACGAGCGCATCGAGGAGTTCGCCGCGACCCTGCCCGCGTTGCAGAACCACCTGCGCAAGGTCATGAGCCGGGAGATCGTGCGCGAGCATGGCGTCATGCTGCTGCTCGGCAGCATGCGGGCCGAGGAGCGGTTGGCGGCCTTCTTGCTCAATCTCTCGCAGCGGTTCGAGGCGCGCGGCTACTCGCGCTCGGAGTTCGTGCTGCGCATGACCCGCGCGGAAATAGGAAGCTTTCTGGGCTTGAAACTCGAGACCGTGAGCCGCGCCCTGTCGCACTTCGCCCAGGAACACCTGATCGAGGTCGATCAAAAGCATGTGCGCATTCTCGACGCCGACCGCCTGCGCGCCCTGCTGGGCTCGAGCGCACCCAAGCCCGAGCGCTAGGACCGGCAACCGGGCCATCACCGTTTCGCGCTCCACCCTCCTTTGGCCAATCGGCGCTGGCCGGCGACCGTCGGACCCGGGTCGTCGGTCGCTCGGATCAGATCGATGCGATCCGTGCAAATGGCGTCCACCCCCCAGCTCCAAAGGGTCCTGGCCCGCCGCCGGTCGTTGACGGTGTAGCAAAGCAGACCGTAGCCCCCAGAAGTGATCTCGTGCGCGAGCGCACGTGTCAGCTTGCGGTGGTCGCAGTGCAAAGACACGCAGGCGAGCGCTTGCAGCGCTTGGCGCCAATCCGGTGCGATGCTCGAGAACAGCAAGCCTCGTGCAAGCTGCGGTGCGCTCCGGCGCGCCGCCTCCAGTGCCGAGCGCGAGAACGAGGAGAGCAGCGGCGCGGCAAGGTCCGTCGGGCCGGCGTCGGCCCAGAAGCGGGCGACGGCTTCGGCAACGAGTTGCCCGGTGCGCGCTTCCCGGCCCGCCAGCGGCTTGATCTCGACGTTGAGCCAGATTCCACGTTCGGTGCAGTGGCGCAGCGCCTGCAAAAGGGTGGGAATGCGGACATTGGCAAAATCGGGGTGAAACCAGCTGCCGGCATCGAGCGCCGCGAGCTCGGCAACGGTCTTGGCCGCTACCGACCCGCGGCCATCCGTGGTGCGCTCGAGGCTGGAGTCGTGCAAGAGCACGGGCACCTCATCGGCGCACAGCACGGCATCGACCTCCGCCGCGCGGTAGCCGTGCCGCAAGCCGACCTCGAATGCGGCAAGGGTATTTTCCGGAGCCAGTCTTCCACCGCCGCGATGCGCCACCAGGCGCGGGTACGGCCAGTGCGCCATGGCTTGCGCTCAGGTAGCGGTTGGCGAGGCGATGAGCACCGCGTTGCTGCCGCCGAAGGCAAAGGAATTCGACATGACGTGCCGGAGCCGCACCCCCTGCCGCGCGCGATTGGGGACGTAATCCAGATCACAGGCCGGGTCTGGCTGGTGCAAATTGATGGTGGGCGGCAAGAAACCGTGCTGCATCGCGAGCACGCTGGCGATGAACTCGACCGCACCCGTTGCTCCCATCAGGTGTCCGTGCATCGATTTGGTCGATGACACCGCCAGGCTCTTCGCGTGGCCGCCGAATACGCGCTTGATCGCCTCGGTTTCAGCAACGTCGCCGGCAAGTGTCGCCGTGCCGTGCGCATTTACGTAATCGATGTCCGAGCTCTGCAGCCCCGCATCCGCAAGGGCCGCCTGTATTGCCGCGGCCTGCCCGGTCGGATCGGGCTTGGTCATGTGGCTCGCATCGGTACTCGTGCCATAGCCGCTCAGGCGCGCATGGATCGTCGCCCCGCGGGCACGTGCATGGTTCTCCTCTTCGAGAATGACGAATCCGGCGCCCTCCGAGAGTACCAAGCCGGTGCGATCGGCAGCAAACGGCCGGCATGCCGTCGACGGATCGGCCGGGTCCGGAATCGCCAAGGTCCGCATGGCTTGCCAGGCGGCGATCGCGCCGTAGGTCAGCAGGGCCTCGGTTCCGCCGGCGATGGCGACGTCGGCGCGACCGCTGCCGATCGCCCGTTGTGCCTCCCCGATGGCGATCGCTGATGAGGAACACGCCGTCGAATACGTGAGGCTTTGTCCATGGCAGCCAAAATCGATCGCGATGTGCGCGGCCGCCGCGTTGTTCATGCCCTTGACCACGATCAGCGGATTGATCCTCGCGCCGCCTCGCAGAAGCAGCTCCTCGTAGCCCTTTTCCACGGACTCCGAACCACCCATACCGGTGCCGACGTAAACGATCGCGCGGCCCAGGCAGGGATGCCCTGCGAGGCCCGCGTCGGCGACCGCCTCGTGGGCCGCGATCAAAGCAAAAGCGCTGAAGCGGTCAATTCCGGCAAGCCGGCTTCGGGGAACGGACGTCTCGGCCGGCAGGTCGACGACACCAAAGGCATTGTGCGCCAGCCGGTCGGAAAAAGCGGTGTGCAACGCACGGATTCCCGATCGACCGCTTTGCAGCCCCGCAAGGAAGGCGGGGGTGCCATTGCCGATCGGGCTCACAACGCCGAGGCCGGTCACGCAAACCGTACGGAATCCAGTCATGGCGCGGGTCGTTCCGTGTCGCGGAGTGGCGCCACCGCGGCGGCTGGAGCGGTGGCGCCGTGGTAAAGATGTGCAGCGTAACGCAAGAACCCGGGCGGGTGCGTATTAGGCCTGCGCGGGCTGCTGCTCGCGGACCGCGCGCTCGATCTCCGCCACGACATCGGCGACCGTCACCAACGGTGCTCGGGAATCGGCCATGCGGACGTTGAACTTCTCTTCCATCTGGAACATGAATTCGATCATCGCGAGCGAGTCGATTCCGAAGCTGGCAATCTCGGTCTCCGGTGTCAGCTTGCTCAGATCGATGCCGAAATGCTCGGCGATCAGCCCTTTGATTCTATCTGCCAGGTCGGCGTTCATCGACATTTATGCTACCGAGAGGAGCTTGGGCTTGATGCCCTCGCCAGATTCGCCGGAACGCGTCGACCCCGCACCCGCCGCGCCGCGGAAGAACCCGATCGTCTCATCGGCAACGGACTCCTTGTCATTATCGATCGTGAGTATATGGTAACTATTGTGGTACAGGATTGTACGCACTTGGCTCGATCCAATGTTCAGTGCCACGAACTCGGCGCTGCGCGGACTGGCGACGTCATCCTCGATTGCATGCATGATCAAGGCGGGCGCGCGCACTCGGGAAATGTCGCGGCGCACGGCGCCGATCAACTGGTGCGCCTCGTGGATGCCGGAGAGCGGCAGGTAGGCGGATCCGACCGCCGAAACCCCGTGCGAGTACGACCCACTCGCGCAGCCGCTCGTTCTTCAAGCCATAGGGAGGGCGTTCGGGCCAGGCAATCATGCGGCGCAGCGGGGTGTGATACGCGAGCGGCGCCAGCACCCGGTACCAGGGCATCTGCCATCCGTCGTAGGCAAGCGTGGTCGACACCAGTGCCAGCCCTGCCACTTGCTGGGGCCGTTCGATGGCAAGGCGCAGCGCCAGGACCGCGCCGATGCACAGGCCGGCAACGTACACGCGCTCGTGATCATGGCTCAGCGCATCGAGCTCCCCCGAAACGAATGCCACCCACTGGCGCCAGGTGCCGGTGTCAAACCGGTCCTCGCGCGTGCCGAACCCGCACCCCGGGATGCTCGGGTTGTGGGCAAGGAATCCGGCTTCGCGCATGCGTCGCTCCAAGTACTGCATTTCCAGGGGGCTGCCCGAAAGACCATGCAGCAGAAGCACCGCGTCCTGGCGAGAGCGTTTTGAAGCCAATTTGACAACCATGAGAATCTTTCAACTTTTTACACAAGCAGACGCCAGACGAGGCATCCAAGCAACCTCAATTTTACATGCTTGTGCTATGAGAAGCGCCCCATACGACGACCGTTCCGCTCTCCATACGCATTAGCGGATCAGCGGTTCGGCCCGGCGAACACGACCCAATCGACAAGAAGACGCATTCCCCTGTAAAAATGCCAGAGCGCGCCGATATCCCACCGAATGCGCGCCCTCAAAGGAGACAAAACGGCGGCAGGAAAGTTCCCCGCCATTAAGATCTCCAAAGAATGCTTGGCCGCATCAGGCCCGCAATCCGACGAACGCCCTCGACGATGAGCGACAGCGCTTTTTCCTGGCAAAACCCGTACCCGAGCGTGCGCACGCCGGTATTCGCGCGCAACCTGGTTGCAAGCTCGCAACCACTTGCCGCCAGCGCGGGGCTTCGTGTCCTGGCACGCGGCGGCAACGCCGTCGATGCCGCCGTGGCCAGCGCCGCAGTCATCGCGCTGACCGAACCCTGCTCCAACGGACTCGGATCCGACCTGTTTGCGCTGGTCTGGGACAAGGGCCGGTTGCACGGACTCAATGCGAGCGGCACCGCGCCCGCAGCTTGGACCCGGTCCTACTTTGCCAATCGTTACGGCGACGACTGCGCCGCCAATCGGCCGATCCGTGGCTGGGACACCGTAACCGTACCTGGCGCGGTAGCGGGCTGGTGTGCTCTGCATGACCGCTTTGGCCGGCTGGCGTTGGACACCGTCCTAGCGCCCGCGATGGCATACGCCGAGCGCGGCTTCGCCGTTGGTCCGATCACCCAGGAGAAGTGGCGCCGTGGCGCGGCGCTGCTCGCCGACCAGCCCGGCTTTGCCGAGCACTTCTTGCCGCGCGGACGTGCTCCGGCCGTCGGCGAGCACGTCACGATACCGGGCGCGGCTCGGACCCTGCGAAGCATCGCGATCACCAACGGAGACGCCTTCTATCGCGGCGAGATCGCGGCCTCGATTGCCAACTTTGCCCGCGCCGGCGGCGGGGCGCTGCGCGAGTCGGATCTGGCCAGCTTTGTGCCCCAATGGGTCGAGCCGATCGCAACGCCGTTCCATGGGTGCGAGGTGCACCAGATTCCTCCCAATGGCCAGGGAATCGCGGCGCTGATGTGCCTGGGAATCCTGCGCCATACCGACATGGCCGCCTATCCGGTCGACTCGGCGGACTGGCATCACGTCGCCATCGAGGCGATGAAACTCGCCTTCGCGGATGTCTACGCGCACGTCGCCGATCCGGCGGCCATGCAAGTGAGCAGCGAGCAGTTGCTCGACGATGGCTACCTGCGCAGCCGCGCCGCACGCATCGACATGCGGCAGGCACAGGCGTTCGCCAGCGGCATGGCACCGCGCGGCGGCACGATCTACCTGAGCACCGCCGACGAGGCCGGCATGATGGTGAGCCTGATCCAATCCAACTACATGGGCTTTGGCTCGGGAGTCGTCGTCCCCGGCTGGGGCATCGCGCTGCAGAACCGGGGGCACGCGTTTTCGCTCGACCCCTCCCATCCCAATTGCGTAGCGCCGGGCAAGCGGCCGTTTCACACGATCATTCCCGGGTTCCTGACCTGCGCAGGACAGCCGACGATGAGTTTCGGTGTCATGGGAGGAAACATGCAGCCCCAAGGTCAGGTGCAGGCGTTATGCCGTATGCTGCTCGCGCGCCAGCAGCCGCAGGCCGCCTGCGATGCCCCGCGTTGGAAATGGAACCAAGGGCTGGACGTCGAATTGGAAGGATCGATGGATCCGATCGCGTGCGCGGAACTGGCCCGCCGGGGGCACCGGATCGTCACGGTCGAGGATTCCTACATGGATTTCGGATCCGGTCAGTTCATCTGGCGTCTGGGCGATCCCTCACGCGAGGGGTACGTCGCCGCGAGCGACAGCCGTCGCGATGGCCAAGCCTGCGGCTTTTGAGTGGCAACAGGCCTACCGGTTCGCGCGCCATCGACCGCACCCCTGGATCCGGCATGACGGCCGTCATCAGCCAACCCGCTCCCCGGGCCATCGCCTTCCTCGGCCTGGGCGCAATGGGCTATCCGATGGCAGGGCACCTGGCGCGCGCCGGACATCCGGTCACGGTCTATAACCGCTCGCCAGAGCGGGCGCAAAGCTGGCAGATGGAACATCGCGCGCCGACCATGATTGCGGGAGATTTCGACTTCGGCTTTTCCGTCAAGTGGATGCGCAAGGACCTGGCCCTCTGTCTGGAGGAGGCGCGACGCAACGGAGCCTCACTGCCGCTGGCCGCGCTGATCGATCAGTTCTACGCCGAAATCGAGGCGCTGGGCGGCGCGCGCTGGGATAGCTCCTCGCTGATCCAGCGGCTGCGCCACGCAAGCGCCAGATCCTGATGACCGCTCGGCCAGGGCGTACAGCGGCGTGATCTCGTGACCATGGACCAAAAGAACACTGCCCAGGAAATTGCCGGGTTGCGGACGACACTGTTGCGGGTCGCGCGCCTGCAGCTGCGCAACGATACCTGGGCCGAGGACGCCGTCTCCGAGACCATGGTCGCGGCAATCGAAGGACTGGCCGCGTTCGACGGCAGATCGCAGGTCCGGACCTGGGTGATCGGGATACTCAAGCACAAGATCATCGATCAATTTCGCCGGCGCAGCCGCGAGGTATCCATGGAATCACAGCAGGAGCTGGCCGATGGGGACGCGCTCGAGGACCTGTTCGACCACAGCGGGCATCGGGTTGCGGCTCCCCTGGAATGGGGCGATCCGGAGGCCAATATGTCGCGCGGCGAGTTCTTCGCGGTACTGCAGGCCTGTATCGATCAGTTGCCGGCGCCGCTGGGCCGGATCTTCCTGCTGCGCGAGTGGCTCGAGTTTGATACCTCGGAGATATGTAAGGAAATGAAAGTGACGTCGACTAACTGTTTCGTCATGCTGTACCGGGCGCGGCTGCGCCTGCGTGAGTGCCTGGACTTGAACTGGTTCGCGGGGGAAGGCGCACCTCACCATGGCTAAATTGTTCATCAACTGCCGCCAGGCGCACTGGTTACTGTCGCAGCAGTGCGACACGCGGCTGCGCTGGTACGAACGCCTGGCCCTGCGCATCCACCTTCGCGCTTGCGACTGGTGCAGCATCGTGGCGCGCAACTTCGCTTATCTGTCGCGCGCAGCGCGGCATCTGGACCGCTGACGTAGCGCGGCACGCTCTTGCGCCTCGCGGTGATCATCCCGATCCACAATCGGGCGGCGACGATAGAACAGAGCCTGCGGGCGCTCGATGGTCTGCGCCGGCGTGGCCACCGTGTCATCGTCGTAGACGGCGGCAGCAGCGACGAGAGCACGGTGCGCGCGAGCACCTTGGCCGATAGGGTTCTGGCCGCGCCGCGGGGTTTGTCCCTGCAACTAAACGCCGGCAGCCGGGTGCCGGAAGCCGAGCAGGCCGACGCACTGGTATTCCTGCCCGAGGCCGTGCGCCTGCCGGCGCAGGCGGACCGCGCGATCGTGCGCGCCCTTTCCAACTCGACCAGCCCCTGGGGCCGCTTTGACGTGTCCTTCGACCACCCGCACGGTGGCGCCCGCGCGCCGCTGCGGCTGGCGGCGGCTCTGGCCAACTGGTGTTCGCGCGCCACCGGCATCTGTACTTGGGAACAGGTGATCTTCGTTGCCCGTTCCGCCTTTCTTGCGCTGGACGGCTTTTCGGGCCCGGACGCATCCGCGGATATCGAATTTTCCCGTCGGGCGCGCCAGCTCGGCGCGCCCATCGTTGTGCGCGAGCGTGCCGTGGTTTGCGCCGCCGACCCCGGCCTGCCGGCCGTGGTGCGCTCGGCCCTGCACCGGGAGAGGCGGCGGCTCCTTTACGCGCTCGGCTTCGATGGGACGGCGCGCGGGCCGCTCTCCCGGCGACAGTCTGGAAGCCGCTGACGCGTGCCGGGCGCACGGACGCGGTCGGTCGCGCGGTCGCCGACGGCTGCGCCGCTACAATGCGCCTCGACCATGGACAAAAAGGCACCCCAAAAAGAGCACGCCGCCGCTGCGACCAACTTCCTTCGCAACATCATTGCCCATGATCTGGCGGCCGACCGCTTTGCGAGGCGGCGCTGGAACGGTGGGCCCGGCGACGGCGATTTCCAGCACCGCGGCGCCATCGACGCGGCACGGATTCGCACCCGGTTCCCGCCCGAGCCCAACGGCTATCTTCACCTAGGACATGCAAAGTCGATCTTCCTGAATTTCGGCCTGGCGCGGGACTTCCACGGCCGCTGCCACATGCGCTTTGACGACACCAATCCGACGCGCGAAGAGCAGGAGTACGTCGATTCCATCCTCGAGGCCGTGCGCTGGCTCGGTTTTGACTGGGCCGACGCCACGCAGGACAACCTGTACTTTGCCTCCGACTACTTCGAAGGCCTGTACGAATGCGCCGAATTCCTGATTGCGCGTGGCCACGCCTACGTCGACCAGTTAAGCGCCGAGGAGATGCGTCTGGCCCGCGGAACGCTGACGGAACCGGGACGCGATTCCCCGTACCGCGACCGCCCGCCAGCGCAGAGCCTGCAGCTGCTGCGTCAGATGCGCGCCGGCCAGCACCCGGAAGGCAGCATGGTGTTGCGGGCGCGGATCGACATGACCTCGCCCAATATCAATCTGCGCGATCCGGCGCTGTACCGCATCCGGTTCGCACACCATCACCGGACCGGCGACCAGTGGTGCATCTACCCGATGTACGACTTCACCCACGCGCTCTCCGACGCGCTCGAGTGCATCACGCACAGCATTTGCACGCTCGAATTCGAGGATCACCGGCCCTTGTACGACTGGTGCGTGGAGCGCTGCGTACCAATGCTGCGTGCGCCGCAATGGCGCGAGGCCCTCGATCTGGTGCGCGCCGTGCGCGCGCAGGGCGTAGAGGCGGCCAGAGAATTCGCCCTGCACTGCCACAACTTTGCGCACAAGTTGTTCGCCAGCGAGGCCGAGGCCCAGATGCGGGCCGTCTTCTCGCGCTGGAATCACGACCGCAGCGCGGTGCTGCGCGACCTCGACGCGTTCTTCGACCTGCTGCTGCGCGAGGCAGAGCAATTTGCCCCGCTGCTTGCGCACGCCCTGGAGGAGCGGCGTGCAGATCCTTTCGATCTGCCGAGGCAGTATGAATTCTCCCGGCTGAATCTGGACTACGTGGTGCTGAGCAAGCGCAAGCTCATCCAGTTAGTGGAGGAGCGCCTGGTCGACAGTTGGGACGATCCTCGTATGCCGACGCTGGTCGGGCTGCGGCGGCGCGGCTATACGCCGCAGAGCCTGGCCTTGTTTGCCGAACGCGTCGGCGTGAGCAAGGCCGACTCGCGGATCGATTTCGGCGTCCTGGAACAGGCCGTGCGCGAAGACCTCGACCCGCGCGCGCCCCGCGCCATGGTGGTCCTCGATCCGCTGCGCCTGGTATTGACCAACCTTGACAGCCAGGCGCAGGAAGAGTGCGTCGCTGCGGTGCACCCGCACCTGCCCGAGCGCGGCTCGCGCACGATTAGCTTGCGTCGCGAGCTCTGGATCGACCGGGACGATTTTCTCGAGCATCCGCCCGCGGACTTCTTCCGGTTGTCCCCGGGTGCGATGGTGCGTCTGCGATATGCGTACGTGATCCGCTGTACCGGGTTCGAAAAGGACGCCGCCGGCAATGTGCTCGTGGTCTACGCCGAGGTGCTGCCGCAAACGCGCAGCGGCACGGCCGGCGCCAACAGCGTCAAGGTCAAGGGGGCAATTCACTGGCTGCCGATTGCCGACTCGACGCCAGTCGAGGTCCGGCTCTTTGAACGGCTGTTTGCCCAGGCCGATCCCGACGCCAGCGCGTCGGACTACCGGACATTGCTCGATGCCGGGAGTCGAAGCGTGCTGCGGGCGTATGCGGAACCTTCGCTGGCCGCCGCGCAGGCCGAGGACCGCTATCAGTTCGAGCGACATGGTTATTTTGTTGCCGATCTGATCGATCATCGGCCGGGCCGCCCCGTGTTCAACCGGATCGCGACCCTGAGGGACTCCCGCGGACGCTAGCTGGCGAGGACGCAGGGGGATTGGCGCTATCCTTTTGCCATTCCCATCGGTTACAGGTGGCCCACATTGGATACCCTAATTGATTCCGTCGGCCAGATCCGTGCCCGCATCGAGGCCCTGCGCGCGCGCATGGGTGTTCACGGACTCTCGACCTGGATCACGCTGTCTTCGGATCCGCACCTGTCCGAATACCTGCCCCAGCGGTGGCAATCCCGTCAGTGGTTGACCGGGTTTTCCGGGTCCGCCGGGACTTTGGTGCTCACCGCCGATTTCGCCGGACTGTGGGTCGACAGCCGCTACTGGGTGGAAGCGGAGGCGCGCCTTGCGGGCACGGGGATTGAAGCCGTCAAGGCCAGCAGCGCCGCGGGTAGCGCCCTCTTCGACTGGCTCGGGCAGCATGTGGCCAGCGGCTCGGAGGTGGGCGTCGACGGGGCAAGCCTGGGCCTGTCGCTGGCCCGCTCGATCGAAGCGGCGCTCGAAAAACGCGGGGCGCGCCTGCGCACCGATTTGGACCTGCTCAACGAGATCTGGCCGACGCGCCCGGCGCTCCCGGATGCCGTCGTGCGCGAGCGAAGCGGCGCGTTCGAGTCGTTGCAGCGACGCGAAAAGCTTGCCAAGGTTCGCGAACAGATGACGGCGCTAGGAGCGCAGTGGCACTGGATCTCCAGTCTCGACGACATCGCTTGGCTGCTGAACCTGCGCGGATCCGACGTCCCGTTCAACCCGGTGTTCCTGGCGCACGTCCTGGTGGGACCGAGCGACGTGCGTCTGTTCATTGCGCCGGGAAAGATACCGGCGCCGCTGGGCGAGCGTTTGCGCGCCGACGGCATAACGCTCGTCGATTATCGGCAAGCGGCTGCGGCCCTCAGCGCCCTGGCCGCCGGCGAGGCGCTGCTCGTCGATCCGCGGCGGGTGACGCTCGCGATGGTGCGCGCGGTGCCCGCCGGGGTGCGCATCCTCGAGCAGATCAATCCGACAACCCTGCTCAAATCGCGCAAGTCCGAACTCGAGCTCGCCAATGTACGCCTGGCCATGGAACAAGACGGCGCCGCGTTATGCAACTTCTTTTCCTGGCTCGAGCAGGCACTAGATCGGCGCGAGCGGATAACCGAGCTGACGATCGACGAGCGGGTGACGGCCGAGCGCGCCCGGCGCCAGGGATTCGTCAGTCCGAGCTTCGGCACCATCGCCGGATTCAATGCCAACGGCGCCTCGCCGCACTACAGCGCCACCCTCGAGTCGCACGCCGTCGTCTGCGATGCGACGGGGTGCGGCAACGGCCTGCTGCTTATCGATTCGGGAGGGCAGTATGAGACCGGTACCACCGACATCACGCGCGTTGTCGCGATCGGCGCCACGTCGGCCGACCAGCGGCGCGACTTCACCCTCGTCCTCAAGGGGATGATCCAGCTCACCAGGGCGCGGTTCCCGCGCGGAACCCGTT
This sequence comes from Burkholderiales bacterium, assembly GCA_900290335.1. Classification (GTDB taxonomy): domain Bacteria; phylum Pseudomonadota; class Gammaproteobacteria; order Burkholderiales; family Burkholderiaceae_F; genus GJ-E10. The sequence goes on from OKRD01000013.1 coordinate 90,127, forward strand.
CGCCGATGCTCGACAGCCTGGCGCGCGCTCCCATCTGGGCCGAGGAGGTCGATTACGGTCATGGAACCGGGCACGGCGTGGGATATTTTCTCAATGTGCACGAAGGACCCCAGGCGATATCCCCGCACCTGCCACCGGAGCCCCAGACGGCGATGGAGCCGGGGATGATCACGTCCAACGAACCGGGCATCTATCGGCCCGGTCGCTGGGGGGTGCGCATCGAGAATCTGCTGGCGACGGTCCCCGCGGGCGGCGGCGAGTTTGGCGAGTTCCTGAAATTCGAGACGCTCACGCTGTGTCCGATCGACCGCCGGTGTATCGACAAGACCCTGCTGCGGGCCGATGAAACGGACTGGCTCGATAGCTACCATCGAACGGTGCGCGAGCGCCTGACCCCCCTGGTGGCAGGGGACGCGCTCGCCTGGCTGCAGCGCTCCACCGAACCGCTGTGATCAGCGCCCTACCTCGATTACCCTGACGCGAACCCGCCGCTCCCGTTCGTCGCGCACCACCGTCAGTTCGGCGACGCCATCGACACCGATGCGCCCGAGCTCGGCAACGAAGTTCGACAGCCCTTCGACCCGTTTGCCGTTGACGCCAACAATCACGTCGCCGGCTTGAGTCCCGCTTCCGCGGCCGGTGTCCCCCGCCGTACCTCAGCAATCACGACGCCCGCGATTCCGGCCTGTTCGACCAGATCGGGACGCACCGGGGTAATGCCGATGCCTGGCAGCGGCGCCCTGCCGCGCGCGATTAGCGACGGGACCACACGATTGACCAGATCGACGGGAATGGCAAAGCCGATTCCGGCCGAGCTGCCGGTCTCCGAGCGAATAGCGGTGTTGACGCCCACCAGGCGGCCGGCGCTGTCGAGCAAGGGGCCGCCGGAATTGCCAGGGTTGATCGCCGCGTCGGTCTGGATCACGCCGGCGATCTCGCGCTCGTAGCTGGTCGGCAGCTCGCGATCGAGCGCACTGACGATTCCGTGTGTGAGCGTGCGCTGCAAGCCGAAAGGATTGCCGATCGCGTAGACCGACTGACCGATTTTCAGGTCGCTGGAGGTGCCCAGGCCGATCGGCCGCAAGTTGCGCGGCGTGTGCAGCAGCTTGATCACGGCAAGGTCGTACTCCGGCGATGCCCCGATCACCTGCGCCTCGATCGGATCGCCGGCATCGAGCTGGACGTAGACATGCGAGGCACCCTCGACGACGTGGTTGTTGGTCACGATATGACCGGCGCCGTCCCAAACGAATCCGCTACCCGCGCCGCGTGCCACCTCGGCGCCGAAGAAGCCCGCGCTATGTATCACCTCCGTCGTGATGTAGGCAACCGACGGGGCGGCAGCTTCGAACAGCGCAACCATTGCCTGCTCCGACGCCAGCAGCGGCCCGCGCGGAGCCACCCCGCGTGGCTCCGCGTGCTCGCGCCCGGCTGCCGCGGGCGCGCAAAGCAGCGCAAGCAGCAACCAGAGAACGCCTGGCAGGTAAGAGCGCCCCGCCACGGGTCCGCGCCCCGGCGCGCTCAGGGCCATGGTCATCAACTTTGCGCTATCCCCCATCATGCGGTTGGAGGGCACGATTATGGCCTGCGCGCGCAGGCGGCCCGGAACCGCGCAGTGCCGAACTGGGCCATAATTGCGCCGACCCCCCAACGCTGGCCCGCTCTCCAGAGATGTCCGAAGTCGCCACCCCCAATGCCGGTGACCGCAGTTTCGATCTTTCGCTGCGCTTGCTGACCGTGCTGGTCCTGATCGCCCTGGCGGGCAGCGTGAGTTTTCTCGCCTACCGCTTGCTCGCCCCCCGATTCTCGCAAAACGACAACGAACGGGTCACCACCACGACTAGCCGCCCGCCGGTCGCGCCGGCCACGACGGTGGCCGGGCCGGCCCACGGAGACGAGGTCCTCATGGACCCGGGTCGAGTTTTTCGCTGCGAGGAGCAGGGCCGGGTATCGTTTTCCGATCAGGCCTGCCCCAACAGCACCCCGACGGACGACGCGGCCGGGCGCTCCCGGCCGGCCCGAGGGGCGCATTGACCCGCTAAGAGCTCGAGCGGCATCCTTCCTACGGGGCCCTGGCCCGCAGCGGGTCTAACCCGCCGGGGCCGGCAGGCCCAGCAAGAGTCGCCAGCAGGGCGGTCAGGCGGTTGCCTCCTCGGCGCCCGCGCGCATCGCACCGGCGGGCGCGGCTGCGCCTTCCAGACCGCGCAGATGGACCGCCAACGCCGCATCCATCGTGTTGGCATGGACCTCGAACCAGTGCGGCAACTCCTGCGCCAGGCGAATGACGATTTCCGAGTCGCCGGCATCGAAACGGCGCCGTACCTCCGCTACGACTTCGAGCAGCATTTCGTGCTCGCTCTCGTGGCAATCACGGGCCGGAAAGCTCGACTCTCGCATCCACCGCTCCTCCTGCGAGCAGTGCCGCAGCAGGTGTTCATGCAGCGCCAGCAGTTTCTCCCCTTCATCACCCGGCTGCTGCATCGCAGCGAGCAAGTCGTGGAATTCGCGGTGCAAGGCATCCATCGGTTCAAAGCCAACTTCGAAATACCCGAAATCGGCACCCGTCTGCGCGTTGACTGTCATGTTCCACCCTCCGACGAGGAATTCACTCTGCGATTAGATAACCGAAGCCGACCGTAGCAGCGTGCGCCCAGGGCCTGCCAACGCCAATAACCTATTCAGGCGCGCTCCGCCAACGTTTCGGATGGCCGCCACGATCCGGTCCATTGCATATTTTTGCTTCGCACAAGCACGGCGCCGGCGGTGACACGCTACCGGTAGACCATAACCGGAACCTTGCTATGCGTAAGCACCTTCTGCGTTTCGCTTCCCAGCAGCACGGCGCTGAGCCCGCGGCGCCCGTGGGAGGCCATGAAGATCGCGTCGCACCCCAGCCGCTCGGTCGTTTCGATGATCGCCTCGAAGGGCGAGAATGAGCGCACCACGGTCGTCTCGACCGCGACGTTGCTCTTATTGGCAATGTTCTCGAGCATCGCCAGGCGCTCGCGCGCAACCTCGTCCGCCCGTTGCTCGTACTCGGCTATGGTTTCGGGACGGTACTCAGACAGGCTTGCGTAGGCATAGGGTTCCACCACCGTCAAACCCAGGATCCGCGCCCCCAGCTTGCTAGCCAGTTCGACCGCACCTTGAATGGCGCGCGCAGACAGTTCCGAACCATCGGTCGGAACGAGGATCTTGCTGAACATTTTTCTGCTCCCACGCGCCCGCGCCAGGGGCGCAACACCGGGCGACGCACCCTTTGGCGGCACTTGCGCGCTTATGCTAGATCTTCCGCCGCCCGCACGCTTGATTGCCGTCAAGGGGCCTGAAACTGCTCCAGCGCACAAGCAGCGGCGGCAAACCCCATCGTTGCCGTGACGGTAACGCAAGAACCGTAGCCCCCGCACGCCAGCGGACTGCCGGCCGGCGGCCCCCCCTCGGGCTCACAGCCCGGAGCCGGTCGGCACAAGGGTTCGTCGGAAAAGATGGCGTCCACACCAAAGCGCGCCGGGCGCCCGCCGGCAGCCGCGGCGGCATAGCCGTAGTCTCGCCGCAGGCAGTGCCGCAGTTTGGCCAGCAGCCGATCGCCCTGGGCGCGCGCCAGGTCGTCGCGCCGGATGCGCGCAGGATCCTTGCGCCCGCCGGCGCCGCCACAGGTAACCACGGCGATCGCGTTGCTGCGCGCGTGCGATATGAGTGCCGCCTTGGCGCGAACCTGATCGATGCAGTCAACCACCAGATCGACTTCCCGCAGCAGATCCCCGACGTTTTCCGGCGTGACGAATTCCTCCACCGCGCGGACCTGCGCGCCGGGGTGGATTGCCCGAATCCGCTCGGCCATTGCCTGGACCTTGGCCTTGCCAAAGTCCGCCTCCAGCGCGTGGATCTGGCGGTTGGTGTTGCTCTCGGCGATGTGGTCGAGGTCGATCAGCGTGAGCTTGCCGACCCCGGAGCGCGCCAGGGCCTCGGCCGTCCACGTACCAACGCCACCGAGACCGACCACCGCGATGCGCACGCTGCCAAAGCGCTCCAGGGTGGCCTGGCCATAGAGCCGCGCCACGGCGCCGAACCGTCGGTCAAGCTCCGGCCCGCCGGCGCTCCCGATCACGGCGCAATCCGTACAATCGTCCCACGGCTGGTACTTTTTCCCTTGCAATCCAAGTCGATCCCCTACCGGACCCGTCCGCGGAGCTGCCACACATCATGCCCAAGTCGAATCTTCGCACTGAATATGTACGTTCGGCGCTGCTCGAGGATGATGCCGGGGACGACCCGATCGCACTGTTTGGCCGCTGGTACGAGGAGGCGGTCCACGCTGGCGGGCGCGACCCCAATGCGATGTCGCTGGCAACAACCGACGCGGGCGGCCATCCGAGCGTGCGTATCGTCTTGTGCAAGGAATTTGACCACGCTGGGTTTGTCTTTTTCACCAACTATTCGAGCCGCAAGGGGCGCGACCTGTCCCACAATCCCAACGGCTGCCTGCTCTTTTACTGGCCGGACCTCGAGCGGCAAGTGCGCGTCAGCGGGGCAGTGCAGACGATCTCCACGGCCGAGTCGGACGCATATTTTGCGGAACGGCCGCTGGCGGCCCGGATCGGCGCTTGGGCGTCGCCGCAAAGCGAGCCGATAGCGGGTCGGGAAAGCCTGGAGCGCCGCTATGGCGAAATGGAACAGCGCTTCGCCGGTCAAGCCACGCCCCCCCGGCCGCCTCATTGGGGCGGCTATCGCCTGGTGCCCGATAGCCTGGAATTCTGGCAGGGCCGGCCGTCGCGACTGCACGATCGACTGCTGTTTTCGCGCCGCGGGGTGGAATGGGAGCTAGTTCGGCTTGCGCCCTGATCGGGCCCGGGCGAATGCCGCGGATGCAAACGGCCGCGGCGGCAGGCTGATCCGAAGGTTTGCCGCGCCATCGCGGGGTTCGTCGCCGGCGGAGCAACGGGCTATGATAGGTACTTCTCGCATGCCGGAATCGACAAACCATGAGCGCTGACCAGATTTCGATCATCATTGTCGAAGACGAACCCGAGTTTCGTCGCCGATTTGCTCAGATCATCGATGGCGAACCCACGATGCGACTCGCCGGCGTGGCCGCGAACAAGCGCGAAGCGCAGGTGCTGATCGATCGCGAGGATTTCGATGTCATGCTCATCGACTTGGGGCTGCCCGATGGTACGGGCATCGACCTCATACGCAGCGTCAGCCAGCGCAAGCCCGACGTCGATATCATGGTGGTGACGGTGTTCGGCGATGAGCAGCACGTCGTCTCGTCGATCGAGGCCGGAGCAACCGGCTACATCCTGAAGGACTCGACGCCGGCCGACGTCATATCCTGCATCCGCCTGCTGCGCGCGGGCGGATCACCGGTGAGCCCGGTCGTGGCGCGCAGCGTGCTGCGCGCCATCCGCTCCCGAATGGGCGGGGCCGCAGTCGGCAGCACTAGCGCACCGGCGCGTTCCCCGAACACCGAAAACAATCCGCTATCGGCGCGAGAGACCGAGATCTTGCAGCTGCTCGCCAAGGGCATGAGCTTCAACGAGATCGGCGAGATCCTTGGCATTTCCCCCCACACGGTAACCGCGCACATCAAGAAGATCTACCGCAAGCTGGCGGTGCACTCGCGCGGCGAAGCCGTCTACGAAGCAAGCCAGATGGGTCTGCTCAAGTCCTAGGTCGACGACCCTCGTCTCGGAAAGTCCGCGTTTGCTCGATCGCGCCGCCCCCCGGCCACGAAAATTTGGACCCTACACCGCTCGGGTAATGGCGGTAGCGGTGGCGCTGCTGTGCAGCGGACTGGCCGCCGCCAGCACGGTGCCGATACGAAAGCTCGACTGGTCCTACTCGGCGCCCGATCCGCTGGCCCCGACCGATGCCAGCGGCGGGGCCTCGCTCTCCTCCTTTGATTTGCCGCTGCGCTGGTCCACGGTCGAAGGTTCGCCGCTGCACACGGTTGCGCTGCGCATGCACTTTCACCTCGAGGCGGTTCCCGACCGGACCTGGGCGGTACTGCTGTCGCATGCCAGCGAGGGCGGACGCCTGAGCGTCAATGGACATTTCATCGGCGCGATCGCCGCGGAAAGCGAAGAGCGTCACGTCGTCTGGCGGCGCCCGCAGTTGCAGGCGATCGATGCCCCCCTGCTGGTGGTGGGCGAAAATGAGCTGCTGCTCGAGACCTCCTACGGGCCTGGGCCGCACGTCCTCGCCGGCGTGGAAGTTGGCCCCTTGAGCGAGCTTTGGCATCGCTACGCGGTGCAGTTCATACTGGACTACGTTTCCACCTGGAGCGGCGCCACGATGGCGCTGCTGACCGCTCTGGTATTTGGCGCGCTCTGGTTGCAGCGGCGCGAAGCAATCTCGAAGCTGCTCGCGTTGGCGGCGCTGTACTGGCTCGTGTACTGCGCCGCCTGGCTGGTGGAAGTCATGCCGATGGAGCTTCGCCCTTGGGTACGACTGGCCGACATGGCGGCGAAGGCGGCGTTCGGCGCGACGCTCGCCATCACGCTGCTGCGCCTTTCTTCGCTTTCGCGGCGTCGGGAGGAGTGGCTGATCGGCGCCTACGCGGCACTCGGGCCCACGCTCTCCCTGGCCAGTTCGATGCGCGCCGATCCCTATCTGCAGCTGTCGTGGGAACCGGGGCTGATTCTGGTGGTGGCAATTGCCACCGGTGTCGGACTTTATCGGCGCACGCATGGGCTCGCCGCGCCGCACCCGCTGGTCCTGATCGCCGCCGTCGCGCTGCTGTTCGCGGCGCTGCTCGACTTCGGCGGCGTGGTCGGCCTGAACTCGCTCGAGGGCACGCCGGCGATGAATTTTGCCGGCCCGCTGATGCTGGCGGCACTGGCGACGCCGCTGGTCGATGGCTTCATCAAGATGATGCACGAGGCCGAAACGGCGCGCGCCGAACTCGAGACGCGCGTGCGGGAGCGCGAGCAACTGCTGAAGAGAAATTTCGAGCGGCTGCGCGAGAGCGAGCGGATCAAGGTGGAGGCGCAGGAACGGCAACGTATCATGCAGGACATGCACGATGGCCTGGGCTCGCAGCTCATGTCCTCGCTGATGCTCGTCGAGCGCGGCGCGGTGAGCAACGATCAGTTTGCCCAGATCCTGCGCGAATCGATCGACGACATGCGCCTGGCCATTGACGCCCTGGCGGCCGAGGATGCCGACCTCGCGGCCGCGCTCGGCAATCTTCGCTTCCGCATGGAACCGCGGCTGCGGGCCGCGGGGATGGAGTTGACCTGGGACGCACGCCGGCTGCCCGAGGAAGTCGGCCTACACCCGGATGTCGTCCTGCCGATCCTGCGCATCGTCCAGGAAGCCTTGACCAACGCGCTCAAGCACAGTCGCGCGCGCGCGGTGCGCGTGACGCTTGCCGTCGAGGGCAGCGGCGACGCGCGCTGGCTCGATATCCGAATTGCCGACAATGGCCGCGGCATAGCCGAGGAGCGGGTCGGCGGCCGCGGCCTGCTGAACATGCGCAACCGTGCACAGAAGATCGGTGCGCAGCTGAAACTGGAAACGGCGCCGAACGTGGGCACCACGGTGCACCTGCGCGCGCGCATCGGCGCGGCGACCCCGAGCACGAAGACGCAGCAAACGGTGCTCAACACCCAAGCAATCATCGAGCGGGCACGCCAGCAGTAAGACCGCGCTGGCGACGGACGCCGACCTGGCGCCTTAGCTCACGTCGGCCCGACGCTTGCGCGCGAAGGTCCGCCGGAACTTCTCCACCTTGGGCCCGATCACGAACATGCAATAGCCCTGCGTGGGGTTGTGGCGGAAGTATTCCTGGTGGTAGGTCTCGGCCCGGTAATAGCGGTCGACCGGTTCGAGCTGCGTGACGATGTCGTCTTCGAACAAATGCTGCGCCTCTCGCAGGAACTGCGTCGCGACCGCCTTTTGCTCCTCACTGTGATACAGGATCGCCGAGCGGTACTGACTGCCGATGTCGTTGCCCTGGCGGTTGGGCGTGGTTGGATCGTGGACCGCGAAGAACACCTCGAGCAGATCCCGGTAGGCGAGGCGTGCCGGGTCAAATTCGATACGCACCACTTCCGCGTACCCGGTCTCGCCAGCGCACACCTGGCGATAGTCCGGATTCTCTGTGCGGCCGTTGGAATACCCGGACTCGACGTCAACCACCCCGTCGAGTTCCTCGAACACCGCCTCCAAGCACCAGAAGCAGCCTCCCCCTAATGTCGCGAATTCATTGCCCGGTCGCGGCGCGGGCCCAAGCGAATTGCCAATTGACATGGTGAACTCCTTGCGGGTCCTGCCTGGGATCGGGGCGACGCCCGGTTGCCCCGCCTGCTGCGCTACTGGTCCGGCCGGCCCGCGCAACGCTCTGCGCGCGAGCCACTCTCGCCGCTGCCTTGATCACCGCTCGATGCAACCTGGCACCTAGCTTACCCCCGGAACCATGACAGCGTTTTTGCACTGCAATTTGGGGCTTGCCCCCGCTCAAGGCCGCCTCCAGAATTGCCGAAATACGGACACCGGGGGATGGATCCCCTGCGGCAGGGGCGCCGGGCCAGGCCCTGCGCCGGGGGAGCGAGAAGCGCAGGGGTAACTGCCGATGCCGGGGCGCGCGAGTGGAGAAATTCGATGACCTTCATCAAACCGTATCTGATTCGGCTCTCGCACTGCGACCCCACCGGGACCGTGTTTTACCCCAATTACTTTCACATCTTCAACGCGCTGGTCGAGGATTGGTTCTACGAGGCCATCGAGATCCGCTTCGATGAATTTCTCATGTCGCGCGGCCTGGCGCTGCCCACGGTGCGCATGGAGGCCACCTTCTCCAAGCCGACGAAGATGGGGGAGACCGTCGACTTCTGGCTCACCCTATCGCACGTCGGACGCACCTCGGTGCGCTTCACCATGGGCGTCGACAAGGAAGGAGAGCAGCGCGTGCGGATGAACCGCATCGCGGTCTGCACCTCGCAGGAGACTCGCGAAGCCACCGTCATCCCCGAAGACGTGCGCGAGAAGATGCTCGAATTCATGCGCGAATGAGGCGCGCGACCGCCAATAGCCGTTGCGCAGCACAGCGCCGCCGTAGCGGCCGGACTCAAGGCGTTGGGCCGCCGGCCGCACTCACCCAGTGCGGCGCACGTTTGGCGAAGAACGCGGCCATGCCTTCTGCCGCCTCGTCCGTGGTGCGCTGCTGCGCAATCGCGCGCGCGGTGCGCTCGATGACCTCGTCGGCGATCTCGCGCCCCTCGACCTCGAAGACCAGCGCCTTGGCAGCGGCCTGCGACCTCGGGCCGCCCGCGCACAGCGCTTCGCAGATCTGGCGCACGCAGCCATCGAGCTCGTCGGCTGCGACCACTTCGTGCGCCAGGCCCATTTGCGCGGCGCGCGCTGCCGAGATGCGCTCCGCGCTCTGCACGTATCGCAGCGCTTGGCGCGGACCGATCGCACGCACTACGTACGGGCTGATGACGGCCGGAATCAGCCCCAGTCGGGCTTCGGACATCGCGAAGCTCGCATCGTGCGTGGCGACGCAGATATCGCAGGCCGCGGCTATTCCCATCCCCCCGCCGAGCGCCGCACCGTGCACACGGGCCAGCGTTGGCTTGCTCATGCGCGCAAGGCCGTACAGCATCCGGGCAAAGCGGCGCGCGTCCTGCAGATTCTCTTCCATCGTCGCTGCCGCGGCCCGACCCATCCAGTGCAGATCGGCACCGGCGCAGAAGTTGCGTCCCTTCCCCGCGACGATGACGACCCGAACAGCGGGATCGACCTCGAGGGCACGGCTGGCCGCGTCGAGCTCCTCGATCAAGACCTCGTTGAAGGCATTGTGCACTTGCGGACGGTTCATCCAGATAGTGGCGGTCGCTGCGCCGCGTTCCACGCTTAGCGTCTGGTACACGTTCTCTCCTTCCAAGCCGCGTCAATCACTCGACGCCGATTGTCCTCCCCGCCAAGGATCCCGCAAGCCGCTCGTGGACCGGCACATGCTTTAATCGGTTACTTTTCCACCGCTGCCCCCCGTTCGATGCGATTGCCCGATCTGTTCGGATTTGCCGCTGCCGTCCTGACAACCGTCGCCTTCGTCCCGCAGGTCCTGCACACCTGGAAGACGCGTCACGCGGGCGGCATCTCGCTGGGCATGCTTTGCCTGTTCACGCTGGGCGTCGCGCTATGGCTTTGCTACGGTCTGCTCCTCGGCGCATGGCCGGTGATCGCCGCCAACGCGATCACGCTTGCACTGGCGCTGTTCCTGCTGGCGATGAAGCTGCGCTTCGGTCGGTAAATCCGGCGGGCGGTTCCTCAATCGGCGTCGATGATCCTGCTCTGGCTGCCGGCAGCCGCGCGGCGCAGCCGATCGTGGACGGCTTCCCAGGGCTCGCCGCTCGGCGGAATCGCGACCAGCAAACGCTCGGCCGCACTCGCATCGAGCTGGCGCAGAGCGTCGTACAGCGCATGGGCGTATTCGGCCGGAGCGGCGGCGGCCGCAATGTGCATTGCCAGGTCGCCCGCGGGGAGGCGCCGGAGCTGCTCCGGCGGTGCCAGCACCGCCAGCGGCAAGGGCCGCAGTTGCGACACCCGCGCCGCCAGGTCCGCCGGTCCCACCAGCTCGAGCAGTTTGCGCGGCGCATAGTGCCCGGCAACCCGGCCGGAGGCGCGCGGCGCGGGCTCGGCATCGGCGGCGATCGCTACCGCCGCGCCGAGCGCCGCGCCGATCTGGGCGCGGCCGATCGAACCCGGCCTCAGGATGCGCACCCCCCCGGCGGCAAAGTCGACGATGGTCGATTCGATGCCCAGTGCACTGGCACCGCCGTCCAATATGAAATCGACCAAACCGCCGGGCTTTTCGCCCAGGTCCGCACGCACGTGGGCGGCCCGAGTCGGGCTGATGCGGCCGTAGCGGTTCGCGCTCGGCGCCGCGATCGCGGACGTGTCATCGTGGCGTGCCGCGCACAGGCCGCGCAGCAGCGATTGCGCCCAGGGATTGACCGGGCAGCGCAAACCGACGGTATCCTGGCCACCGGTCAGGGCGTCGCAGGCGCGCGCGGTGCGCGGCAAGATCAGCGTTAGCGGCCCCGGCCAAAACTGCTTCATCAGTGCCCGCGCGGCCGCTGGGATCTCCCGCGCCCAGCCCGCCACCGCGGCGGCATCGGCAACGTGGACGATCAGCGGGTGCGCGCGCGGCCGCCCCTTGGCACGGAATATCGCGGCAATCGCATCGGGCTGGTCGGCGTCGGCACCCAAGCCGTAGACCGTTTCCGTCGGGAAGGCAACCAGGCCGCCGCGGAGCAAGACCTCGACCCCATGACGTACCGCCGCCGCGTCGACGCCCCCTTCGGTGCCGCCCGCGCGACTTCTCATTGCATCGCGGCTTGCGCCACGGAGCGCGGCAGCTCCAGATGCAAGATGTTCGCCACCGAGGCCGCGCGCTGGCAGGCGAGGCCCATCGACTCGCCTACCACGGTAACGTGCCCCATCTTCCGGCCCCGCCGCGCCTCGCTCTTGCCATACAGGTGCAAGCAGGCCCCGGGTACCGCCAGGACGCGGTCAAAAGCTGGCGAGCAGACCTGCCCGTCGCGACCGACCCACAGATCGCCGAGCAAATTGAGCATGACGGCGGGAGTCAGCAGCCGGGAATCTCCCAAGGGCATGCGCGCCAGGGCACGGACCTGCTGCTCGAACTGGCTGCTCACGCACGCCTCGATGGTCGCGTGTCCGCTGTTGTGCGGCCGCGGCGCGATTTCATTGACCAGCAACTGCCCGTCGGCCAGCTCGAACAGTTCCACGCACAGCACCCCGACGTACGCCAAGCCATCGGCGATCCGCGCGGCGATCGCGCAGGCGCGCTCGGTCTGGACGGTGTCGATGCGCGCGGGCACGACCGAACACGCGAGTATGCCGTCGCGGTGCTCATTCTCGCTCACCGGGAAGTAGGCCTTGGCACCGTCGCTGCCGCGGGCGACAATGACCGACAGCTCACGGCGCAGCGCCAGTCGCCGCTCGAGCACGCACTCGACTGATTGCAGTTGCGCCCAGGCGGCGCCCAGGGCCGCGCGCTCGTCCACGTCGACCTGCCCCTTGCCGTCGTAACCGAGCCGGGCCGTCTTCAGGATGGCCGGAAACAGCGCCGCATCGAGCGATTGCGGGTCGGTCGCGGCAGTAAGGGCCGCGTGCGGCACGACCTCGACGCCGCAGGAGCGGACGAAGCCCTTTTCCGCGATTCGGTCCTGGGCGACGGTGACCGCAGCCGCCGACGGCCGGACGGGGCAGTACCGGGCCAGCAGTTCCAGGCTGCGTGCGGGGACGTTCTCGAATTCGGTCGTTACCGCCGCACAGCACCGGCCCAGTTCCTCCAGCGCGGCGGAGTCGTCGTAGGCGGCAACGATCTGGCGTTCGGCCACCGCCCCCGCCGGCCCGTCGGCCGCCGGATCGAGCACACAGACGCGATAGCCCATCGACTGGGCCGCCATGCAGAACATGCGTCCCAGCTGCCCGCCGCCGAGGACGCCAAGCCAGCTGCCGGGCGCGATCGCCCCCTCGGCGTCATGGTCGGTCACAGCGGCAGCGTCATATTGCGCGCCTTCTCGCCCTGGGTTGCGCGGAACTGGGCGAGCTTCATCGCGAGAACCGGATCGTCGAGTGCCAGCGTCGAGACCGCGAACAGGGCCGCATTGGCAGCGCCGGCCTCGCCGATCGCAAACGTGGCAACGGGTATTCCCTTGGGCATCTGGACGATCGACAGGAGGCTGTCTTCCCCGCGCAGGTACCGCGACGGCACCGGCACGCCCAGCACCGGGATGAGCGTCTTGGATGCCAGCATTCCGGGAAGGTGCGCCGCCCCGCCGGCGCCGGCAACGATGATGCGCAGGCCGCGTTCGCGGGCACCCTCGGCATAGGCGAACATGTCGTCGGGCATCCGATGGGCCGAAATGACGCGGGCCTCGAAGGCAACGCCAAAGTCCTGCAGGATCTCGCAGGCGTGCTTCATGGTGTCCCAGTCGGATTCGGAACCCATCACCACACCGACCAGGGCATGGTTACGGCTCACGAGGCCAGCTCCCGCAGCATCCGCACCCGACCAGAATCCATGTCATCACCCCGCGACGAGTCGATCCAGCGCCTCGCGGTATCGCGCGGCGGTCTTGCCGATGATGTCCTGCGGCAGCGCCGGCGGCGGCGGGGTCTTGTCCCACGGCTGCTGCTGCAGCCAGTCGCGCAGGAACTGCTTATCGAAGCTCGGGGGAGACACCCCTACACGATACTGATCCACCGGCCAAAAGCGCGAGGAATCCGGCGTGAGCACCTCGTCCATCAAGCGCAATTCCCCGCGGCGGTCCAGGCCGAACTCGAACTTCGTGTCGGCGATGATGATCCCCCGCCCGCGAGCAATCTCGGCCGCGCTCCGGTACAGGCGCAGCGCAAAGTCGCGGACGCGTTCGGCCAGCGCGCCACCGATTCGTTCGCAGACCTGGTCAAAACTGATGTTCTCGTCGTGCATCCCAAGCTCGGCCTTGTGCGCAGGCGTAAACAGCGGCCCGGGCAGTTGCTGCGCCAGCTGCAGGCCGCCAGGCAGAGCGATTCCGCAGACCCGTCCCTCGCGACAGTAATCGCTCCATCCGGAGCCGATCAGATAACCGCGCACCACCGCCTCGACCGGCAGCGGCACCAGCCGCTGGGCGACCACCGCCCGCCCCTCTACCTGTCCGCGCTCGTCGGCCTGCACCACGCTCGCCGGATCGATGCCCGTCAGGTGGTTGGGCCCGAGTGCAGCGAGCCGGGCGAACCAGAAGTTGGACATGGCGTTGAGCACCCGTCCCTTGCCGGGAATCGGTTCGCGCATGATCACGTCGAACGCCGAGATCCGGTCGGTGGTGATGATGAGAAGGCGGTCCTCGCCGACGGCGTAGGTATCGCGCACCTTGCCGCGGTACACCAGCGGCAGCGATTTGAGGCGGGACTCGAATATCGGGGCAGAGGCGTCCGGCGGCTCGACCGCTGCCGTGCCCGCACTCACCCGAAGCGTGACCACAGGACGGTCACCCAAATGCCGCCGGCCAGCAGCAGCGCCAGCATGACTGCGGCACTGCCCAGATCCTTGGCTCGCTTGGCCAAGGGATTGATCTCGAAGCTGTGGCGGTCGATCGCCGCCTCGATCGCGGTGTTCAGGAGCTCGACGATCAAAACCAGGACAACCGACCCGACCATCAGCAAGCGCTCGATCACGGCGATCGGCAAAAGCACCGCGATCGGGATCAGGGCCGCCGCCAGGAGCAACTCCTGTCGAAAGGCATCCTCCTCGCACCAGGCCGCTATGAATCCGTCGATGGAATAGCGAAACGCGTTCCAGACCCGCTGCAGCCCGCGCTTGCCCTTCAGTGCCCGGCTATCGCGCGGCGCCGAAGGGCTTTGCAGCGGGGAGTCCGGATTCATCTCGACCGTCAGCGGATGTGCTGCGCCAGCTCGCCGGCGCGGTAGCGCAGCGCCATCTTAGGCAAAGGCTGGGCGACCAGCTTCGCCGCCATGCCCTCGCAACCAAACTCCACGTAGCGCTGCTTGCAGATCTTCTTGGTCGCCTCGCGTGCGGGTTTGAGAAAATCGCGCGGATCAAACTTGGACGGATTCTGCGCCAGGAACTTGCGCACCGCCGCGGTCATCGCCAGGCGAATATCGGTGTCGATGTTGATCTTGCGCACACCGTGCTTGATGGCTTCCTGGATCTCCTCGACCGGCACTCCGTACGTTTCCTTGATTTCGCCACCGTACTTGCGAATCTCTTCGAGCAGATCCTGGGGAACGCTGGAAGAGCCGTGCATGACCAGGTGAGTGGTAGGAATCCTGGCGTGAATCTGCTTGATGCGATCGATGGCCAGGATATCCCCGGTCGGCTTGCGCGAGAACTTGTAGGCGCCATGCGAGGTGCCGATGGCGATCGCCAGCGCATCGAGCTGCGTACGCTTGACGAAATCGGCGGCCTGGTCCGGGTCCGTTAGCAGCATATCGCGCGTCATCTTTCCCTCGGCGCCGTGGCCGTCTTCCTTGTCGCCCTCCATCGTCTCCAGCGAACCCAGACAGCCAAGCTCACCTTCGACGCTGACGCCGAGCGCGTGCGCCGTATCGACCACCTTCTTGGTCACCTGGCAGTTGTAATCGTAATCGGCGACCGTCTTGCCGTCCTCCTTCAAGGACCCGTCCATCATGACCGAGGAAAAGCCCAGGCGCATCGCCGAATCGCAGACGGCCGGCGACGCCCCGTGGTCCTGATGCATCGCGACCGGGATATTGGGATACGTCTCGATGGCGGCCTCGATCAGGTGGCGCAGAAAAATCTCACCGGTGTATTTGCGGGCACCCGCCGACGCCTGCATGATCACCGGCGAATTCACCTCCGAGGCGGCCTCCATGATCGCCTGCACCTGTTCAAGATTATTGACGTTGAACGCCGGAACACCATAGGTGTGTTCGGCAGCATGGTCGAGCATTTGCCGTAATGAAATCAGGGCCATTTCCGTCTCTCCTTTGAGTATCTTCCGCGAACGCAGCGAGTTACCGCTGCCGTTTGTCCATTTCCATGCTGTCGCCGAGTCAGCCCGCCGCCGCGCGCTGCTCCAAGACCGCCACCGCCGGCAGGGGCTTGCCTTCCAGGAACTCGAGAAACGCCCCGCCCCCGGTCGAGATGTAACTGACACGATCGGCGATCCCGTACTTGGCGATGGCGGCCAGCGTGTCTCCGCCACCGGCGATCGAAAAGGCGCCCCGTGCCGTTGCGCTGGCAATTGCCAGTGCCAGGTCGTGCGTACCCTGCGCAAAGGCGTCGAACTCGAACACCCCCAGCGGGCCGTTCCAAATGATCGTCCCGGCTTCCTCGACGATGCGTGCCAGGTGCGCGGAGGTCTGCGGTCCGACGTCCAGGATCATCTCGTCGCTCTGCACGTCGTCGGCGCGCCGCAACTGCGCCGGGGCGTCGGCGGCAAAACGCTTGGCAACCACCACGTCCATGGGCAGGGGCAGCGTCGCACCCTTCTTCTGCAGGGTCTCGATGACCTTCTTGCACTCGGGCACCAGGTCCGCCTCCGCCAACGACTTGCCGATCGGCAAGCCCGCCGCCAGCAGGAACGTATTGGCGATGCCTCCCCCGACGATCAGCCGATCGACCTTCTTCGCCAGATTGTTGAGTATCGACAGCTTGGTGGAAACCTTCGAGCCGGCGACGATGGCAACCAGCGGTCGCTTGGGTTCGCCCAGCGCCCGGCCCAGCGCGTCGATCTCGGCCGCCAGCAGCGGCCCGGCGCAAGCCACCGGGGCAAAGCGGGCCACCCCATGGGTCGTCGCCTCGGCGCGATGGGACGTGCCGAAGGCATCGTTCACATAGACGTCACACAGCGCGGCGATCTTGCGCGCCAACTCTTCGCTGTCTTTCTTCTCGCCCTTGTTGACGCGGCAATTCTCCAGCAGCACGACCTGGCCCGGGGCCACGGAAACACCGTCGACCCAGTTGGCCACGAGCGGCACCGGCCGGCCGAGCAGTTCGGACAGACGGGCGGCGATCGGCGCCAGCGAATCGGCCGCCGTCAGGGTCCCTTCGGTCGGGCGCCCCAGGTGCGAAGTGACCATCACCGCCGCGCCCGCGGCAAGGGCGGCCCGGATCGCCGGCACCGATGCGCGGATGCGGGTGTCCTCGGTGATGTTGCCGTGTTCGTCCTGCGGGACATTGAGGTCGGAGCGGATAAACACACGCTTGCCGCGCAGCTTGTCTTGCTTGCAAAGAGCATCGAGTGTGAGAACTTTCATGACAGTGCTTTCCTTGTGTGGGAAGTCCTCTGCTGCTGCTGCAGTGCGAGTCAAACCGGCACCGTTTGCGTGCGCACTCGACCTCCAGGGATTATAGGATTTACTGGTAACACGCTACGACGGATCGGTGCAACAAGCCAGCCTTGCGCTCGCGGCAACAGCGACCACGTTCCCACCATTTGCCGACGATCGTCGGGAACCAGCGCTGCGCCCTCTTGCGCCCGCGTCGGGCCCGAACCCCACCGGTCCGCAGCCAGGCCCGGACCCGACTCCCCTCCTCAGGCCTTCATCAATGCCACCGTGGTGTCCAGCATGCGATTGCTGAAGCCCCACTCGTTGTCATACCAGCTGCTCACCTTTACCAGGCGTCCGGAAACCTTGGTAAGGGTCGCATCAAATATCGAGGAATGCGCATTGTGGTTGAAATCGACCGAAACCAGCGGCGCATCGTTATAGGCAAGAATGCCACGCATCGCGCCGTCGGCCGCCTCGCGCAGGATCCGGTTGACTTCCTCGACGTTGGTTTCCCGCGCGGCAATAAAAGTAAGATCTACCACCGAAACATTGATCGTCGGCACGCGGATGGCGAAGCCGTCCAGGCGCCCGTTGAGCTCGGGCATGATCAAGCCGATCGCGGCAGCGGCGCCCGTCTTGGTGGGGATCATCGAATGGGTAGCCGACCGCGCACGGCGCAGATCCTCGTGATAGACGTCCGTTAGCACCTGATCATTCGTGTACGAGTGTATTGTGGTCATGAGTCCATTGACCAGGCCGATGCGGTCGTGCAGCGGCTTTACCAGCGGCGCCAGGCAGTTCGTGGTGCATGATGCGTTCGAGATGACCGTGTGGCTCCGCGCCAGAACATTGTGGTTGACGCCATAGACGATGGTCGCATCGACGTCCTTGCCGCCGGGAGCGGAAATGATGACCTTCTTCGCACCCCCTTTGAGGTGGGCGCCGGCCTTTTCCTTGGTCGTGAACAGGCCCGTGCACTCCATGACGACGTCGACTTGCATCGACGCCCAGGGAAGTTGCCCAGGATCTCGCATCGACAAAACCTTGATTCGGTCGCCGTTGACAACCAGGGAGTCGCCGTCCACGGCGACCGTCCCCGGGAATGTCCCGTGCACCGTGTCATATTTGGTCAAGTGGGCATTGATCTTGGCATCGCCCAGATCGTTGATGGCGACGATCTGGACGTCGTGCTTCTTGCCGCCCTCGTAGTGGGCCCGCAAGACGTTGCGGCCGATGCGTCCGTAGCCATTGATTGCAACTTTGATGCTCATGTTCTGGGTCTCCCCCGTTGATT
Source organism: Burkholderiales bacterium (assembly GCA_900290335.1). GTDB lineage: Bacteria > Pseudomonadota > Gammaproteobacteria > Burkholderiales > Burkholderiaceae_F > GJ-E10. Next base: position 108,197 of record OKRD01000013.1, read on the forward strand.
GACGTGTTTGCGCACCGACCCACCGGGCTGCGTCTGCGCGCCGTGCCCGACTATGCACTGATGCGGCTAAATCCCTAGGCCGGCGCGCCCCTGGCGTCACCGAAGGGCACCAACCCCCTCGCCTCCCCTCGCGCCATAGCCGATGCGCGGCCTGCGGCCAAGGGTAGTGATTTTATCATTTGGGAAGCTGATCTTCGTCATGCAGCCGCGCATTACCGGCGAGAAATTGCCGGGTTTTGGGACCACCGCAACGCGGCGGCAGGCCAGCGCTCGATTCCAGTACGCTGCAGGCGATGACGGCGCCCCGCTTTCTCGTCCCGGAGGTCCTGGCGGTCGGGCAAACGATCCCGCTGCCCCCCGCCTGCAGCCACCACGCGCGGCGCGTGCTGCGCCTGCGCGCCCAGGATCGGCTGGTTCTTTTCGACGGCCGGGGCAACGAGTTCGAGGCATTTCTGGTTCCCGACCCCCTCGGGGGGGCGCGCTGCTTCGCCACCATCACGCGCGGCGCGGCGGTGGACCGGGAAGCACGGCTACGGATCACGATCGTGCAAGCGCTCAGTGCGCAGGAGAAAATGGACTGGTTGGTGGAAAAAGCCGTGGAGCTCGGCGCCCGTCGCATCATTCTGGCGGCGGCCGCGCGCAGCGTAGTGCGCCTGAGCGCAGCTCGCCGGGAGCGGCGCGCCGATCGCTGGCAGGACATCGCTGCGGCGGCATGCTCCCAGTGCGGACGCAACGAGCTGCCGCGCATCGAGATCGCCGACGACCTGGGCGCGGCGCTGCGCGCCGCCCAGGATTCGAGTGCGCGCTGGGTGCTCGATCCGAGCGCCCGCTCGGGCCTGGGGCGCGCCAGCGGCGATTCGATCACCTGCGCCGTCGGACCGGAGGGCGGCTTTACCGCCGAGGAACTGGCGCTAGCCCATGCGCTGGGCTATGCGGGCGCAAACCTCGGTCGACGCACGCTGCGCACGGAAACGGCGGCACTGGCGGCCATCTGCGCGCTGCTTGCGCTGCACGGCGAATTCTCCTGAGGCGATCGCGACGTCATGGCCGGCGCCCCCGCTGGTGGCCTCAGACCACGACGACGCGGGAGACGGCAGCACCCTGCGGTTCGTGGCGCTCGGTGAGAAAGGCGAGCACCGCATCGCGGCGCGCCAGCGTGTCGCGGTAGCCCAGGTCGATCAGCGCCCGCGTAAATGGCGCCTCGAAGAGCAGGTAGCTCGCCAGCCCGGCACCGCTGGAACGGTAGGTTCCTATCGCCTCGAGCATGGCGCGGATCGGGCCCGGCAGCGCCCCGACATATTGCATCGCGATGCCATCGAGGCGTTCGCTCGGGGAGATCGTGAGCGTCTCGATCGACCGCAGCCCGGCGGCACGCCGCGCGTGCGGCAGCATGGTGTCGACGACCTGATTCATTTTCTCCAGGCGCTCCACATCGGTCGCCAAGGCATCGAGAAAGATCGTCGAGAGCGTGTGGCCGGCCACTTGTGCCAGCGACGGATATGCCGCGGCATCGAAATTGGGCAACAGCCCGGGATTGCCCGGCTGCCCGACACCGATCACCATGATGCGTTCCGCGCCCAGGTGAATTGCCGGGCTGGTCGGCGAAAGCTGCCGCATCGAGCCGTCGCCGAAATACTCGACCCCGCCGCTCAGGGACTCGGACAAGTCGAGCGGTACGGCCGGAAATACGAACGGTATGGCCGCCGACGCGAGCAGGTGCGAAACATCGATCTTGGCGCGGACCGAGACGCGCTGCAGCTTGGTGGGGAAGGAATGCTCGGTCAGCGACTGGTAAAAGGTGACGTGTCTGCCGGAACTGTAACTCGAGGCACCCACTGCCAGCGCCCGCAGGTGGCCGCGCTCCAAGGCCAGATCGATGCGCGAAAAATCGATCAGGCGGCCCAGCAGGCCGCGCAGCGGTTCGTTGTCGAGCAGGGACCGGGGACGCGCCCGTAGCGAGCGCCGGACGATCCAGCCGATCGACAGCAGCGACAGCCAGCGCGCGCCGGTTCGCATGACGCCGAACAGGTCCGAGCGGTAGACCTGGTCGGCATGGAAGTTCTCCCAGACGGCCACCAGCTGCGCAATGGCAACTTGGAAATTGTCCGACCGGCTCGCCAGGGCGGCGGCGTTGATGGCGCCGGCCGAGGTACCCACGAGAATGGGAAACGGATTGTGCCCTTGGGCGATTCCCGGGTCCATGCCCCGGCGCGCATCGCGCAACAGCGCGGCCATGGCCTTAAGGACACCCACTTGGTAGGCCGCGCGCGCGCCGCCGCCCATCAGGATCAACGCGGCCGGCGTCGTTCGCAGCCGGACTCGATCGGGATTGCGCTCGTTCATCGAAAGACGAGTGGCTCGTGTTGACCGGCGATGCGCCTAACGCTGCGAGTTGGCGTCGACCACCGCCAATGCTGCCATGTTGACGATGCGGCGCACGGTCGCCGACGGCGTCAGAATGTGCACCGGCCGGGCGGCGCCGAGCAGGATGGGGCCGACGGCGACGTTGTTGCCGGATATGGTCTTTAACAGGTTGTAACTGATGTTGGCGGCGTCGATGCCCGGACACACCAGCAGATTCGCGTCGCCCCGCAGCGTGGAGAACGGCATGATCGACTTGCGCAACCCCGCATCGACCGCGCAGTCCGCATGCATTTCGCCATCGATTTCCAGGTTGGGCGCAAGGGCGCGGACCAGTTCCAGCGCGCGCCGCATCTTGGTCGCCGAAGCCGCGTCGCTGGTGCCGAAGTTGGAGTGGGACAGTAGGGCGGCGCGCGGCGATATGCCCAGGCGGCGCAGTTCCTCGGCAGCGTTGATCGTGATTTCGGCGACTTCCTCGGCGCTCGGATCGACGTTGACATGGGTGTCGACGAGCGCGATCTGACGCCCGGGGAGCATCAAGATGTTCATCGCCGCGTACACCTTGGCCCCGGGGCGCCGCCCGAGCACCTGGTCCAGGTAGCGCAGGTGAATGCCGTGGGTCCCAAAGGTGCCGCAGATCATTGCATCGGCGTCGCCCTGATGGATCAGCATGGCGCCGATGAGCGTGTGCCGGCGGCGCATCTCGATGCGCGCATACTGCTCGGTGACGCCGCGGCGGGCCGTCATGAGGTGGTAGGCCCGACAATACTGCCGATAGCGCGGGTCCGACTCGGGGTTGACGATTTCCATGTCGGCGCCCGGGCGCATACGCAGCCCAAAGCGCTCCAGGCGCCGTTCGATGACGGCGGGCCGCCCGATCAAGATCGGCCGGGCGACGCTCTCGTCGACCACCACCTGCACGGCTCGCAGTACCCGCTCGTCCTCGCCCTCGGCAAACACGACCCGGCTCGCGCCGCCGCCCGCATGCGCCTTCTTGGCCATCGTGAAGATGGGCTTCATGAAGGTACCGGAGTGATAGACGAACTGCTGCAGTTGCGCGTGATACGCGTCGTAATCGGTCAATGGCCGGGTTGCGACCCCGCTGCGCATCGCCGCCTGCGCGACCGCGGGCGCGATGCGCAGCATCAGTCGAGGGTCAAAGGGCTTGGGAATAATGCACTCGGGTCCGAAACTCAGGTTGCTCACGCCGTACGCCGTGGCAACCTCGTCGCTGGTCTCCTCCTGCGCCAACTGCGCTATGGCGTGGACCGCGGCAATTTCCATCTCTCGGGTGATGGTCGTGGCCCCCACGTCGAGCGCGCCACGAAAGATGAAGGGGAAACACAGTACGTTGTTGACCTGGTTCGGGTAGTCGGAGCGCCCGGTGGCGATCAGCGCGTCGCTGCGCACGGCCTTGACCTGCTCGGGCAGGATCTCCGGCGTGGGATTGGCCAGTGCCAGGATCAAGGGGGCGGGCGCCATGGCGCGCACCATGTCGCCGGTACATACCCCGCCGGCCGATAGCCCCAGGAAGATGTCGGCGCCCTGCATCAGATCGGCGAGGGTGCGGGCCTGGGTGGCCTGGGCGAAGCGCGCCTTGTCTTCATCCATGAGCTTGGTTCGCCCCTGGAATACCACGCCCTCGATATCCGCAACCCAGATGTTCTTCCGCGGCAACCCGAGTTCGACCAGAAGCTCGAGGCATGCCAGCGCGGCAGCGCCGGCGCCGCTGCACACCAACTTGATCTGCGCCAGCGACTTGCCGACGAGTTGCATGCCGTTGAGCACCGCGGCGCCGACAATGATCGCCGTGCCGTGTTGATCGTCGTGGAATACCGGGATCTTCATGCGCTCGCGCAGCCGCCGCTCGACGCGGAAGCATTCGGGCGCCTTGATATCCTCGAGATTGATCGCGCCAAAGGTCGGCTCCAGCGCCGCGATGATCTCTACCAGGCGGTCCGGATCCGTCTCGCTGATCTCGATGTCAAACACATCGATGCCGGCGAACTTCTTGAAGAGCACCGACTTTCCTTCCATCACGGGCTTGGCGGCGAGCGGTCCGATGGCACCTAGCCCCAGGACCGCGGTCCCGTTGGTGATCACTCCCACGAGGTTTGCGCGTGCCGTGAGCCGCGCGGCGGCACTCGGATCGGCGACGATCGCCTCGCAAGCCGCGGCGACGCCGGGAGAGTAGGCAAGCGCCAGATCCCTCTGGTTGATCAGCTGCTTGGTGGGGGTGATCGATATCTTCCCCGGCTGCGGAAACTCGTGGTACTCGAGCGCGGCACTGCGGAGATCGGCATTGGGGGAGGTAGGCATGGGGGCGGGTCGGCAGATAATAAAAGTGGATTATCGAACGCTCCGGCTGTCGGCGCGCGGCCAGCACGCGCGCAGCCACTGCAAGGCGCGGCAATGCGGGGCAGGCGAAATGGCCGCCCGCCGTGGCACTTGGTCATGTTCTCCGATCGTTGCGCCGCTCGGCGGCTTTGCCCGCGCGCCGCTTTGTTCAGCCAAATGCCTGTTTTGCCCTGGACAAAAGTTGACCTTGACCCGCACGGGAGGATATATTTGCGCTGTGTTCTCCAGAGCCTGTCGCAAGGCCTGAGCGCGCAAACCCTTTACTCGGTGCCTCTCCTCCCTCCCTCCTCAACCGATTCTGGGTGCGCTCGGCCGACAGGCTCTTTTTTTTTGCCTGCACCAAATCCTTGCAAGGTGATGCGCGTAGCAACGCCACCCGCGCGGGAAGCTTTCGGAGCCTGTGCGCCTCGCCTCAGGCGGGATTTTGCTTGCGCGCGAGCTGGGTCGGCAACTCCGGTGGCACGGCGCTGGTCATGGGAGCATCCATCCCGTCGCCTGCCGGACGGGTATCCGATCGCAGGCCCGCGGCGAGCGCCGCGGCCACACCGCCGCCGGCGGCGAGCTTGAGTCGCCCGAACTCGCCCAGAACCCGGCTGGCATAGCCCCCATCGTCGGAGAGGTTACCGGCACCAACATAGAGCTGCAGGCCACGCTCGACGGAGCCGCCGCGCCGGATTACGTCGCTAAGAATCTGCGATCCGACCTGGATATTGGTGACCGGATCGAGAGCGGCGATCGCGCCTTTGCGTTCAACGAACTTGCCCCCATGCACGCCGGGCATAACCTGCATGAGACCGGTCGCGCCGACCGGGCTCTGCGCGAAGGGATTCATGCTCGATTCGACGGCAACGACCGCCAGGATCAGCAGCGGATCGATCTGTTGCTCCTTGCCCGAAGCGTGGGCCGTTGCCACCATGACCCGTACCGCCTCGTCTGCGACGTGGTAGCGCCGGGCCAGGTACGAGGCGACCTTGGCATCAGCCGGCTCGAGCACCACCTGCCCTCCGATCCGCAGCCCGTCCGAATCTTCCTCCGCCGCGTTATCGGGCAGGGCGTCCTCGGTGGCGCGATCGCCAAAGGCTTCCCCGATGCTGGAGCCAAGCTGTGCCATGGGCGCGCGCAAGCCGGGGGCAAGCGCGACGAACATCAAAACCAGCACGCTGACCAAGCCTATGGCCTCCAGCGCCGCCCGTGCCGCAGTGGCCACGGTATGCGCCAGATCGCCCCGCGGCCGTCCAGCCCTGGGTCTTCGCATGCCCACCGAATCTGGGCATGCGTTTACAACGTTGGATTCAATCATCCGACCACCCCTTCCAATCCGCTTTAGCGACTCTTATAAAAGTGAGTCGTCACATACTAGAAATTTTTGCCGCGCGACGTGTTCGTCGTCTTGGGCTATCCGCTTCGCGTCCCGCGCAACACAAGCGCCGACTTCATTGCGGTAAAGGTGATACTCGGGACCGGTAAACACCGAGCGTCTGGTCCTTCCGATTACGCGGCAGAGTCTCTTTGATCACCGCGTTAGCGCGGTCAGAGCCGAGGAAGAACCAACACCGGGACGATTGTACGTTGTAACCTATTTAGGTCAACCGGTATTCGTCACAAAAACCAATCGACGTTGGCGGGAAAAGTTCCCCACAAAAACGGAATATTCCAGCGCGCAGTAATTAACTGTTAATTATCAAATAGTTATGTTATGTTCACAAAGATGTTTGCGAGTGCTTGCAAACACGTAATATTTTCTTGTATTCGACGGATTGCTAATATGAAATATACAGATTTAAGGGATTTTGCGCTGAAATTGGAATCTTTAGGAGAACTTAAGAGAATATCGAGAGAAGTATCTCCTAAGCTCGAAATCACCGAGATCTGTCAGCGTCTGCTGCTCCAGGGAGGCCCGGCGGTGGTCTTCGAGCGACCTTCGGGACACTCGATTCCGGTCATCGCCAATGTCTTTGGGACGCAGCGGCGAGTTGCCCTCGCCATGGGAGTCGCTTCCACGGCGGAGCTCCGCCAGGTCGGCGAGTTGCTCGCCGACCTCAAGGAGCCCCAAGCCCCGGAGGGCTTGCGCGACGCCCTGTCCAAGGTCAGTCTGCTCAAGTCGGCACTTTGGGATATGGCGCCGCGCCGGGTCCGTGGCCCGAGCTGCCAGGAAGTCGTCTGGGAGGCTGCTGAAGTGGATCTGGGCAAGTTGCCGATCCAGGAATGCTGGCCGGAGGACGCGGGGCCCCTGATTACGTGGGGAATGGTCATCACCCGAGGGCCCCACAAGCGGCGCCAGAACCTGGGGATCTACCGCCAGCAGGTGGTCAGCCGCAACAAGCTCGTCATGCGCTGGCTCTCCCACCGCGGCGGCGCGCTGGATTTTCGCGACCACCGCCTGGCAAATGGCGCACAGCCCTTCCCGGTCGCTGTCGCCCTGGGGGCCGATCCCGCTACCCTTCTGGGCGCGGTTACGCCGGTTCCCGACCAACTATCCGAATACCAGTTCGCCGGGCTGTTGCGCGGATCGCGCACCGAGATCGCCACCTGCCTGGGAAATTCCCTGGACGTGCCGGCCGCCGCGGAAATTGTCCTCGAAGGCCACATACTGCCGGACCCGGCCAACGCCAACGGGCAGGTGAGTGCGGAGAACCGCGGGTTCGAAACCGCCGTCGAGGGGCCCTTCGGTGACCACACCGGGTACTACAACGAGACGGAGCGCTTTCCCGTCTTTACCGTCGAGCGGATCACGATGCGCCGCGCGCCGCTATACCTATCGACCCACACGGGACGGCCCCCGGATGAGCCAGCCGTGCTCGGGGCAGCGCTCAACGAGGTTTTTGTGCCGATTCTGCAGCGCACCTTCCCGGAAATTGTCGACTTCTACCTGCCCCCCGAGGGATGCAGTTACCGCATGGCAATCATTTCGCTGCGCAAGCAATACCCCGGCCACGCCCGCCGCATCATGTTCGGCATCTGGAGCTTTCTGCGCCAGTTCATGTACACGAAATTTGTCGTGATTGTCGACGATGACATCGATGTGCGCAGCTGGCCAGACGTGGTGTGGGCGATCAGCACCCGCGTCGATCCCTTGCGGGACACGGTTTTGATCGACAATACGCCTATCGATTACCTTGATTTTGCCAGTCCCGTGGCCGGTCTCGGAAGCAAGATGGGTATCGACGCGACCAATAAGCTACCCGGGGAGACCGCCCGCCCTTGGGGCCGTAGGATCCGGATGAGCGATGCCGTCGTAGATCGGATTGATGCGATTTGGGACCAGCTGGGAATTTCGCCACAATCCTGAACCGACCCACCCATCGACCGCCATGGAACGCAAGAAGATCGGCCGCGGAGGCATTCGATCTGCCGGCTATGACCGCAACAGCCGGGAGCTGGAAGTCGAACTCGACTCCGGCGCGATCGTCCGTCACAGTGGGGTCGGGGAGGAAATCGCCCGGCGCTTCCTGAACAGCGCAGCGCCTGCGAGCTACTACAAGGACAATATCGAGGAGGAGTTTCCCGCCCGTCGAAGTCGTTAGCGGGCAAGGCATCGGCTCGCCGCGCCCGGGTTCAGATCGGACCTACGCCGGCCAAGGCCAGCCGGAACCGGATCTGCACATCATCGGCAACCAGGGACGGGTCGTTCCATTCGCCTTCGCCGATGGCAAACTGCAAGCGACGCACGATCAGCTCGCCCGATGCGATGGTCAGATCGCCGGCCTGCACGAGCGCCACCGGCACGACGACGTCCTGCACATGGCCCTTGATCGTGAGCCGCCCCGCGATTTCGTAGCGCCCGCGCTGCCCGACGCGGATGGCAGTGGATTCAAACACCGCGCGGGGAAAGCGCAGCGCGTCAAACCAGTCTGGGCGGACGACCTCGCGGGTCGCGTCGGCAGTGGGCAACTCGACGCTGCTCACATCGACGCTGATGACAAAGCGGCCCTTCTGCGGCTCGGCCGCATCAAAACTCACCTGGGCATCAAATCTGCGAAAGCTCCCAGCAATGGGTGCCCCCATCTGGTGGCAAACGAAGCCGATTTCGCTTTGCGCGGCCACAACCGACGGCGCAATGGTTCCGCCACCGGCATCGCCGAGCCCCAGCACCAAAAGCACAGCGGCGCTGGCGCGGCCGATCGCCAGACGCATCACCGGCGAGTCTGCCCCGCCGGATCGCGGTCACGCGCCGGCACCATCCGCAGCAGCAAGGAATCGTGCTCCACGATATGGTGCTGCAGCGCGGCGGCCACATGCAGACCCACGAGTGCCGCCAGCGCATAGGACAAAAAAGAATGCAGCCCTTGCAGAAAGCCGGCGAGGGGCTTGTCGACCGGCACGAAATCCGGCAGCGGGATGAGCCCGAACCAGACGACGGGAAAGCCCGCGGCCGAACTGTATGCCCAGCCGGCGATCGGCACGAGGAAGAACATTAGGTACAGGAGATGGTGCATCCAATCGGCCAGGCGCTTCTGTAGGGCGGGCGGACGGTGGCCCCATCGCCAGCCGAGCCGGAACGCCGAAAGCACGAGAACGGAGATGCCGGCCCACTTGTGCCAGTTGAAAAGCCGCACGCGAGTGGGCGAGAGCTGCAAGTCGGCCATGTACAGGCCGACGCAAAATACCACCAACAAAGCCAGGGCGAGCAGCCAGTGCAGCGCGATGGCAACGTCCGTATAGCGGTCCGAATCTTCTGGCGGCCTCATCGCCCAGCACTCCCCGTTGCGTCCATTCCCGCGTGTTCGTTCCCACTCGCCCCGGTTTGCTGCCGGTTGCCGACCGCGTTCGCAGTATAAGAGGCACACCGACGCGGCCTCGCCTCAGGGAATCTGCGCAGACGGCGAGGTCTTCTCGATGGCTTCCGCCCGTTGCGACAGGTAGGCGGCGCCGCGATGGTGATCGAAGAACTTGGGACTCGGCAGCATCGCCGCCATGCGCGCCGCCTGGTTCGGGTCCAGCGACAGCGCCGACACACCGAAGTAGTGCCGTGCGCCCGCCTCGGCGCCGAACACCCCGTCGCCCCATTCCACGACATTCAGATACACCTCGAGAATCCGGCGCTTGTCCCAAACCGCTTCGATCATGAGCGCGATCAGCAGCTCCTGGACTTTGCGCAGATAACTGCGGCGTTGCGAGAGAAACAGGTTCTTCGCCAACTGCTGCGAAATCGTCGATCCGCCGCGAACGGTGCGTCCGCGACGAAGATTTTCCGTATACGCCTTTTCCATCGCCTCCCAGTCGACCCCTTCGTGGAGGACGAAACGGGCGTCCTCCGACGTTACTACGGCGCGCTTGAGGGCTGCCGAGATGTGCGCGTAGTCGACCCAGGTTTTCTGCAGCTGGCGCGCAGACCGCGGCGCCGGGGCCTGCTTCTCGACGCGCTCGAGTTCGTGCTGCATAAATGCGGTTTGCACCGGGTTGTGCCATTTCCAGAACAGCACCCAGCCGAAAAACCACAGCTGCACGGCAAGGACCGCCGCCAACAGCGCAATCGCGGCGCGTCGAACCCAGACCCGCGCCCGCACCGTCTCCGACATCAAGCCGGAGCAGCCCCGAGGTCGAGCAAGCGGCGCATTTCGCGGTACACGCTTGCCGTTTCCGGCTGGACTCCACGCCAAAGGGCAAACGATTCGGCAGCCTGTTCGATGAGCATTCCCAGGCCATCGCTGATGCGCCGCGCGCCGCCGCTCTTGGCTAGGCACATGAACGGCGTGGCGGAGGGCGCATACACCAGATCGTAGGCCAGCAGGCAATCGTCGAAAGTCTCCGGATCGATCGATGGCGCGTCATGATTCAGACTGCTCGAAGTGCCGTTGATGATGAGGTCAAAATGTTCGGCCGGCACTTCGTCGAAGCGAATTGCCTCGACGCCGAACTCATCGGCAAGCTCCTGGGCCCGTCCATGGGTCCGGTTGGCCACGGCAATCCACTTGGGCCGCTCCTCGAGCAGCGAGGCCACGAGGCCGCGAACGCCGCCCCCGGCGCCCAGGATCAGAATCGCGGCACCGGCGATGCGGAAGTCGAGCCGATGCCGAAGATCCCGCACAAAACCGACACCGTCGGTGTTGTCCCCAAGGATGTCGTCGCCATCGAATTTGAGCGTGTTTACCGCTCCGGCCAGTCGCGCCCTCGGACTCAGGTCATCGGCGAGCTTCGCCGCATCGATCTTGAACGGGATCGTCACGTTCAAGCCGAGGTACCCGTTGTCGCGCAGACCAAGAGCGAAATCCTCGAATCCATCCAGCGGTGCCTCTAGCCTCTCGTAACTCAGGCCCTGCCCGGTCGTGCGCGCAAACAGCCGGTGGATCTCCGGCGATCTGCTATGGGAGATCGGATTGCCGACAACGGCGTAGCGGTCCGGTGGTTTCATTGTTCAACGGGACGACCCTACGGCCTCGGCGCGCGTGGCGAACTGGTCGTTGGTGAAGATCCAGCTGCGCGTAATCTCGAGTCGATCGGTGTCGCGTGCCATGTCGGGTGGGAAGGGCGGGAAAGGAGCCGATAGCTTAACAATACGCTGGGCCGCGCTGTCAAGCACGGCCGAGCCGGAAGATTGTTCAATAATCGAGGCGAGCAAGGAACCATCGCGGTCGATCACGACGGTCATCCGCAGGGTTCCGTAAATTTTCCCGCGTGCCGCATCGGGGTAATGTTCATTGCCGATCTTTTCGATGCGGGCGCGCCAGTCCTCGAAATAGCGCGCAAAGCGATAGGCCGAGGCGCTGGGCATGTAATGATGCACCCGCGGACGCTTCTGGTAATCCGATATATCCTTGGCGATTTCGGCCTGCATGCGGGATAGCTGCTGCTGCGAGCGGCGCGCATCCTCCGGGGTGCGCGCGGAGGGGTCGGAGCGGATTTCGGCGGTCGCCAGTAACATATTCGCCTGGTAGCTCGCGAGCAGTTCGCGCTGCTCGAGCTCGAGCTGCTCCACGGTCCGCCGGGCGGTGTCGAGCGCCTCGCCGTCGGCCATGGTCGCCGCGTTCGGAAGCGGAGAACTGCGCCGGCCCTGCTCATTGGCACCGCCGCCTTCGAGGTTGACCTGGGCGTGCGCTTGCGGCGCCGGCGGGCGCTTGTCGCTGCGCGCGTTGACCAGGATTACCTCCAAGGCAGGCGCCGAGGCGACCTGGCGAAAGAATTCCGGGTCGACGAACCGGATCGTCAACACGGCAAGATGCAGGCCAATCGACACGGCCAGCGCGGTAAGCAAGATACGGTTGCCGAGCAGACCGTCAGTCGATCGTACGATGGTTCGCATTGCCGTCCGGTTGGGAGCGGTCGTCGCTTGGGCAAAATCGCCGGCCGCTGCGGATTGTAGCCATGCACGCGCGCCGCTCATCTGCGCTCGGCGCGCCGCGCGCACGCTCGCGGCCGCGAGCGCTACGCGGGCAGTTCATCGAGTCCGCCATTGCCGATGGCCTCCGGGGCGCCGGCGACGGGTTCCGCGGCCTCTTGCGCCGATTCCCCGTCGGGCGCCAGCGTCCGCACGATTCTTGCATTGGGCGTCAGGTCAAGCAAATCGACCTGCGTGATCTCGAGCTCGAGCCTTTGCCCGCGGACATAGGAGGCGGCCGCGGCGAGTCGCGTCGTCATCGGCAGCCCCTGCAGCCGAACAATGTCGCCCTTGGCGACGCGCGCCTCGATGTGCCGGATTCCCTCTTGCTCCATCCAGCGCAGACTCCAGTAGCGCTCCATCAGCTCCTGAAACTCCGCGTACGCGGAATACGCGGCCTCAAAACCCGAGATCACCGCAAAAAGATCCGCGTCGCCGCGCCGGTGCGGGGCGGCCTGGCCGCGCGCGGCAGCGATCAGTTGACGCTGATTGAGCAGATCGACGTAACGCCGCAGCGGCGAGGTGCACCACGCGTAGTGCGAGACGCCGATGCCCTCGTGCGGCGACGGGGTCGTGGACATGCGCACCCGGCCCTGGAGCTGCGAGCGATAGACGCCCGCCATGCCCAGTTCGTCGAGCCAGGCGCCCCAATGGCTGTTGGCGCGGATCATGAGTTCGGCCACGATGAGATCGAGCGGAGCATCGCGGCGGCGGACATGCATGCGCACGTGGGCAGCCGGGCCGCTGCCCTCGAGCAGCACCGAAATCTCCTCGCGTCCCTTGGGCTCAGGCTTGCCGCGCGCCTGTTCCCGCTCCGATCGCAGGCAATTGGCGAACCGCCATAAAACGGCAAGCTCGGCGGCGAAGGGAATCTGCAGATCGCCGCTGTCCAGCCCTTGCTCGGTTACCTCGGTCTCCAGCTCATCGTGCCGCAGATTGGCCGCTACCCGAACGGCTTCGATCGCACTGCTCGCGCCGCGCAGCGCAAGGGAGCGGGCATCGAGTTCAAGGTACAGGGACAGCGCCGGCACCGTCCGGCCTTGGGCAAGAGAAAAGGCGTCGATCCACGGAGCCGGCAACATCGTGTACTTCAGGCCGGGGGCATAGACCGTCGACATGCGAGCGCGGGCGACACTGTCGAGCGGGTGCCCCGGGACGATTGCCAGCGCGGGCGCCGCGATATGTATGCCGACGGTAAGGGTCGCCCCCGTCGGGCGCACCGAAAAAGCGTCGTCGATTTCGGTGGTGGCGCTGTCATCGATCGAGAAGACCGGCGCGGCCGCCAACGGCAAATTCCCGGAATGCTCCTCGGGCTGGGGCAGTTCCGCCGGGAAGTCGACCCCGCGCGGAAATGCGCGCGCCAGGAACGACGCCAAGTGCCACTGATAGGGCGACGCAATGGCGCCACGGGCCAGCAGCAGGCGCAAGGGAGTCGTCTGCAATTCGTGAGCAGCCTGTTCCACCGCCTTGTACTCGATAGCGTTGCGATCGAGCTTGATCAGCAGGCTTTCACCGATCGCCGCGATGGCCGGCGGTAGAACACCCCGCACCAGGTCGCGCACCATCAGGGCACGCTGTTCCTCCTGCAGGCGCCGCCGCTCCACGGCCGCCAGGGCGGCTCGCAGCACGTCCGGCGCAGCCGGCCGGAATCGCCCCCGCCCCTTTCGCTGAAAGTAGACCGGCGCCGACTGCAGGGCAATGAGGATCGCGGCTGCCTCGATGGGACTCGGGTCGCGACCGCAGTACTCCCTTGCCAGTTGCTCGAATCCGAATTCCTGCTGCGGCGCGCATTGCCACAGAAAATCCGTTTCTATTTCCGCGGCCTGGGCATGCGCGGTGGCGAGCAGCTCGTCGGCTCGCGGATGCTCGAATCGCAGCAGCACCGCGGCCGCTTTGACCTTGACGCGCTTTCCGCTGGTGGAATCGACCTGAAACGACGCCTCCGTCGCTGATCGGACGGTGCCCGCCTTAAGGTCGCCATCGTCCTCAAACAAGACTTGCATGGGCCAGACAATAGCGCACCGACCAGACCTTGCCGGTGCCCAGGCCTCAGATGGTCAAGCCGCCGCCGACCTCGATCACCGCACCATTGACGTAGCTCGCCTCGTCCGAGGCAAGGAACGAATAGACGTTGGCAACCTCCTCCGGTTTGCCCAAGCGCCGCAGCGGTACGCGATCCTTCAGCTGCGCGAGCACCTTGTCCGGGATGGTTCCCAACAGCCCGGTGGCGATGAAGCCCGGACAGACGGCGTTGCAGCGTATTCCCCTCGGGCCGAGCTCGCGCGCCCAGGTCTTGACGAACCCGATCACGCCAAACTTGCTCGCCGCATAATTCGTCTGGCCGAAGTTGCCGTAAAGACCCACGACGCTGGAGGCGTTCAATATCACTCCGGAGCCTTGTGCCAGCATGGCGGGGACGACCGCCTGGCTGGCGGTGAACACCCCCTTGAGGTTGACCTCGATCACCTGGTCAAACTGCTCGTCCGTCATGTTCTGCAGCCGTGCATCCTGGGTGATGCCGGCATTGTTGATCAAGACGTCGATCCGGCCGAACTCGGCGAGCAGTTCCCCGATCATCCGGTCCAGCTGCCCGCGGCGGGTCACATCCACCGCGAATCCCCGCAGCGACGCCCCGTCGCCATGGAGCTGCGCCACCGCCCCCGCGACGGCCTGCTCCGACCGGTCGGCGAGCGCCACGCAGGCGCCCTCCGCGAGAAACTTGCGCGCGGTTGCCAGACCGATGCCTTGGGCGCCTCCGGTGACGATCGCCACCTTCGTCTTCAACCGCATTCGCTTCCCCCTAGGTGCCGTCTTCCCCAGCGCCCGAACTCGCCCGCCGGGCGGGGCCGCACCGTCGCGCCGGGACGGCGCCACAGCCAGCGTCAGGATGGCCCGCGTTCGCCTCCGCGCGTCGACGGAGAAACTCCGCAAAAGCCCAGTACTTCGGGCAAATACCGGGCGAAGTCCGTCAGGGCATGATCGGAGCCTTCGATCAGATGCGTGGGGCAACCCAGGTACTTCTCCACCATTTCCCGGTAATCAATGACCTCATCGCCGGTGGCCGCTATCAGTAGGTAGCGAGCCGGATCGGTCAGGCCGGGCGTCTCCAGGGCGCGCAGTTCGTCCAGATATTCGGGTCGCACTTCCACCGGCAGCCCACTGCCGTAGGCGCTGCGCCAGCCCAGTTGCGCCCGCAGATGCTCGTAGGGGCGGATCGCCGGGTTCAACAACACGGCGCGACAGCCCAGGCGCTCGGCGATCCACGTTGCGTAATAGCCGCCCAGCGAGCTGCCCACCAGATACAGCTGCCCCGGATCCTCGAGCTGCGCCGACGCGAGGGCGACCTCGGCTGCCGCCCGCGGCGAAACCGGCAGCGGTGGACACAGAAAATCGGCCTCGCGCCCGGCCTGCGCCAGCGCCGCGCGCAGTTGCCTGGCCTTGCCCGATGCCGGCGAGGAGAGAAAACCGTGCAGGTACAAGATCACACGGGCACCCCGACGTCCGATGCCGACCCGCGTAGCGCGGCCAGAATCTTGTCGTGCACGCCGCCGAAGCTGCCGTTGCTCATCGTCACCACCTGGTCACCGCGGCGCGCGCTGGCGGCAACGGCCGCCACCAGGTCTTCGAGCTGGTCGAAGACGCGCGCCTTGGCACCCAGCGCTCGCAGCGCATCGCGCGGATCCCATCCGAGCGTGTGCGGACCGCTGCGGGGGCCGTAGCAAAAGACTAGATCGGCCTCGCCCAGACTGCCCGCGATCAGATCCTGCATGGCCCCCATGCGCATCGTGTTGGAGCGCGGCTCCAGCAATGCCAGGATCCGCGCCGCGCCAACGCGGCGGCGCAGCCCGGCGAGCGTGGCGGCAATGGCGGTCGGGTGGTGGGCAAAATCGTCGTACAGGTTGACTCCCTGCACCGTCCCTCGAAGCTCGAGCCGACGACGCACGCCGGCGAACCGGCGCAAGGCCTCGAGCGACTGCGGCACCTCGACACCAACGTGCGCGGCTGCGGCGATCGCCGCCAGCGCATTGCTGCGATTGTGGTCACCCGCCGGTGCTTGCACCAGATCGCCAAGTCGTCTTGCGCCGCGCCAGATCGAAAAGGCGTCGGTCCCGTCGGACGATGCGCGCCAGTGCCAGTCCTCGTCGGCATCAAACCATTGCACCTCGCTCCAGACACCGCGCTCCAAGACACGCCGCAGGGCCGCATCGCGGCCGTTGACGATCACCCGCCCCCGTCCCGGAACACAGCGCAGCAGGTGATGAAACTGCGTCTCGATGGCCGCCAGGTCGGGAAAGATGTCGGCGTGATCGAATTCGAGGTTGTTGAGAAGGAGCGTCGATGGGAAGTAGTGCACGAACTTGCTGCGCTTGTCGAACAAGGCCGAATCGTATTCGTCGGCCTCGATCACGAACGCCCGGCCAGTACCCAGGTGCGCGGTCTTGCCAAGATCGAGCGGAACTCCGCCGATGAGAAATCCCGGATCGACCCCCGCGCACTGGAGAATCCATGCCACCATCGCCGCAGTCGTGGTCTTGCCGTGCGTTCCGGCAACGGCGACGACGTGGCGACCGTGCAGTACCTGCTCGCCCACCCACGCCGGGCCGGAGGTGAATCGGGCGCCCGAGGAGAGCACTGCCTCGAAGAGCGGATTGCCGCGCGAGACGACATTGCCGACGAGGAACAGGTCGGGACGCAGATCGATCTGGTCGGCACCGTATCCCTCGATCACGTCCACGCCGGCCGCGCGCAACTGATCGCTCATCGGCGGATAGACCGCGGCATCGCAGCCGGTGACCCGGTGACCGGCCGCAAGACCGAGTTGCGCCACGCCCCCCATGAACGTGCCGCAGATTCCCATGATGTGCAAGTGCACGTTGTTTCCCGCGAGAATGCCAAAGGCGGGGATTCTAAGCGGCCCGGGGCGCTGCGGAGCCGTTCCCGCCCCGGTGCCGCACTGCGGCTCCAACAGCGGCCCGCGACTCGGTAGACTGGCGGGCACGGCACGTGCATGCTGGAATCGATCCGTGAAGCCTAGTCTGGACCGGGAAAGTCTGCAACGCGAGATCGCGGCGATTGCGGCGCGGCTCATGGTGGAGGACGGTCACGATTATGGCCAGGCCAAACGCAAGGCCGCCGCCGAACTGGGTGGCGATCGCGCGCGGTTGCAGGGCATGCTGCCCGATAACGGGCAGGTAGACACCGCGCTGCGGCAATACCTGCGCACCGTTGTCGGTGCGCCGCACCGGGCACTGCTGCACCGGATGCGCAGCCTGGCAGTCGAATGGATGAAGACGCTCGAGCGTTTCCACCCCTACCTCGTCGGCGCCGTTCTCAATGGCAGCGCAACGAAGTTCTCCCCGCTGGAATTGAATCTATACACCGAGAGCGCCAAGGACGTCGAAATCGCCCTGCTCGAACGGGGGGTCGATTTCCGCGTGGCGCCGGCCCCCGGCGGCGCGGCGCGGGCCCAGGAAGTCATCGGCTTTTTTGCCGAGCCCGCGAAGGGCGAACCGGGCCGCTCGCCGAGCCCCATCCTGCTGACCGTATATGACCCGCACGCGCAGCGAATCGCCCCCGGCGCAAGTGCCCGGCCCGCGGATCCGCTGCTGCATCCGATCGAGCGCTCCGGCCGCGCCAGCCTGGCAATGACGCGCCAGTTGCTCGCCGAGGCTGACGGCAGCGATTCCCCGCCGGCCCTTCGTGCGTAGCGCAAGTCCTGCCCGCGTATCGAGTGCGGCGGTCGGCATGGCGGTGATCGGCGCGCTCGCCGCGATCGCCATCGCGGTGTGGAACCACGCCCAAGCGCCCCGACCCGCCG
>OKRD01000032.1 GCA_900290335.1 Burkholderiales bacterium
TCAGCACCACCGCCATCTGCAGCAGCACGCGGAAGGTGTCGCGGATGATGTTGGCGGTGAAGTCGGTGAAGCTTTCCGCGCAGTCGCCGCCCTGCAGGACGAAGGCCTTGCCGTCGGCGGCGAGCGCGAGCTGCGCTTTCAGCCGGCGTGCCTCGCCGGCGAACACCAGCGGCGGGTATTTGCCCAGCCGCGCCTCCATGTCGGCGAGTTTCGCCGGGTCCGGGTAGCTGGGGACCTGGCGGATCGGGCAGGCGCGCCAGGAGTCGGGGGTCCAGGCGCGGGTGGTCGTGGCGGTCATCGCGGTTCTCCTTGGGCGCCGTTATGTCGCGATTTGCGCGGGATGGCTACAAGGGGGGGCAGGATGGCGGGGCCTGGATGGGTGCGGTGCGGGCCGAGGCTATCCGCCGATCTCCGGAGTGAACCGATCTCGCGCACCGTGGCGGATGTGCACGATTCGGACGGTGCGGTGGCGCTGGTCGATCGCGTAGATGATCCGGTAAGCACGGGGTCTTCGGCCATGAAGTAACTCCCGCAGACGCCTATCCTCTTGTGTCACACCGCCGCGTTCGGGAAACTGCTCCAGGCTGGCGATGGTCGCTTCCAGCTCGTTGAATCAGGTGCGTGCTTCGCCAGAATGCTCTGCATTGATATAGCGATGGATCCGTCGGAGATCGCGTTCAGCTCGACGAGAGATTTCAACGCGGTATGTCATGGTCGGCGCGTATCGCCTCGAACACGTCCCGGGCGGGGCGCGTGCGGCCTTGTGCGATGTCGTCCAGCCCTTGCCGGATCCCTTCGGCCGCATCGGCCCCTGCCGCGATGTCGAGAAGCTGCTGATACGCCTCGGCGTCCTGCACGACGGCTGCCGCCTTGCCGTTCACAGTCAGCACGACAGGACGCCTGGTTCGCTTCAGATGCCGCATGATCTCCGCGGAGTGATTGCGGAATGTCGTCATGGGCTGGATGTCCTTGGTGATGTCCATTCCAGGATGCCTCGCGGGTGATGAGTACCTAATTAGGTATTCCGGGCGCGCTTGGCAACGGCGCTGAACTCCCGTCTTTTCATTTGGTTTCCTCCCATACCTCCACCCCGTACACCCACCCGTCATGGCCGAGCTTGAGCGACGGACCTACTCCGCCGCCTTCGCCACGCCCGCAACGCGCGTGCGGGCGCGCAGCGTGACGAACTCCTCGGCCGCGGTGGGATGGATGCCGATGGTGCGATCGAAGTCGGCCTTCCTCGCGCCCATCACGATGGCGATCGCCAGCCCCTGCATGATCTCCGGCGCGTCCTCGCCCAGCATATGCGCGCCCACCACGCGCTGGCTCGCCTGCTCCACCACCAGCTTCATCATCGTCTTGCGCGCCCGCCCGGACAGCGTGTGGCGCATCGGCGTGAACCGGCTGACATACACATCGACCGGCCCAAGTTCCGCCGCCTGCTCCTCGGTGAGCCCCACCGTGGCGATCGGCGGCGTGGAGAACACCGCGGTCGGCACGTTCTGCAGCGAAACGGCGCGCGGGTTCCCGCCGAACAGCGAGTCGGCGAGCGCGTGGCCCTCGGCGGTCGCCACCGGCGTCAGGTTCAGCCGGTCGGTCACGTCGCCCATCGCGTAGATGTGGTGCCGGTTGGTGCGCAGATGCTGATCGACCTGCACCGCGCCCGCATGGTCGGTCTCCACGCCGGCCTTCTCCAGCCCGAGTCCCTTGGTCGCCGGCGCGCGCCCGGTGGCGAAGAACACCAAGTCCGCCTGCACGCGATGCCCTTCGCCGAACGTCAGCACGCGGCCATCGCCGCCCGCCTCGAGTTTCTGCGGCGAGCAGCCTGGGTGCAGCGTGATGCCCTGCGCGCCCAGCGCTTCGGCCAGCGCCTCGCGCAGATCGCTATCGAAGCCGCGCAGCGGCAGCGGCTGGCGATACACCAGGTCCACCCGCGCGCCGAGCGCGGCGAAGATGCCGGCGAACTCCACCGCGATGTAGCCGGAGCCGACGATGGCCAGGCGCTTCGGCATGCGCTTCAGGTAGAACGCATCGTCCGAGATGATGCCGAGCTCGGCGCCAGGGATCGGCGGGCGCACCGGATGGCCGCCGGTGGCAATAACGATACGCTCGGCACTGACGCGCGTGCCGCCGACGTCGAGCGTGTGCGCATCGAGGAAGCTGGCGCGCGCCTCGAACACACTGGCGCCGGCGCTGTCGAGCAGGCGTCGGTAGATGCCGTTAAGGCGGGCGATCTCCCTGTCCTTGGCGGCGATCAGCTTGGCCCAGTCATGCGGCCCTTTCCTGATTTCCCAGCCGAAACCGGCGGCATCGTCCGCCCAGGCGCCGTATTCGCCGGCCTGCACCAGCAGCTTCTTCGGTACGCAGCCGACATTGACGCATGTTCCGCCCCAAAAACGTTCCTCGGCGATGCCGACGCGCGCGCCGTGCCCCGCGGCGATGCGCGCACAGCGCACGCCCGCCGAGCCGCCGCCGATCACGAACAGGTCGAAGTCCATGGTCATCCTCGATATTCAGCTTTCGGCGGGCAGCTTAGTCTTACTGCGTCAAACAATCTGCCATTCTCCGGTGCCCCGTCCTATACCGCAACAAGGG
>OKRD01000018.1 GCA_900290335.1 Burkholderiales bacterium
ATACGCACGCCCCGATCGCGCAGCGCGTGGAGCGTGGCGATCGTTGCGGCGGAGTTTTCCATCAGTGAGCTTTCGGTGATTTCCAGCTCCAGCAGCTCGGGCGTTAGTCCGGTTTGCTCCAGGACATCGGCAACCGACTGCAGCAGACCCGGGTTCCTGAACTGCACCGGCGACAGGTTGACCGCGACGCTCACCCGGTTCCCGGCGCGGTTCCATTGCGCTGCGTCGGTGCAGGCGGTGTGTAGGGCCCACTGGCCAATAGGTTCGATCAGGCCGTTCTCCTCGGCAAGCGGAATGAATTCGAGCGGCTGAATCATGCCCCGGACCGGATGCTTCCAGCGGATCAACGCTTCCACCGAGTGGACACAACCCGTCGAAGCCTCGATCTGCGGTTGATACAACAAGTGGAACTCTCCACGATCCAGGGCCACGCGCAGGCTGGTATCGAGCTCCATGCGCTGCATGGCCTGTTCGGTCAACGACGCGCTGTAGAGCTGGGCATTGTCACGGCCCGATTTCTTAGCGTGGTACATCGCCGTGTCCGCGTGCTTGAGCAGGGTGGAACCGTCCTGGCCGTGGTCCGGGTAAAGCGCTATCCCGATGCTGGTCGTCAGCGTCACTGCGCGACCATTGAGCGTGAACGGTCGGCGCATCAGCTGGCCGATGCGATGCGCAACGAAGATGGCTTCTTCCGGACGAGCGATGTCTAGGACCAGCGCGGCGAACTCGTCACCGCCCAGGCGGGCAAGTTTGACGTCGGATTCGGTCGGAGCGGCGCGCGACACGAGGTCAGAGTGCCGCAGTCCCTGCCCAAGCCGCTCTGCCGACCATCGCAGCACCAGGTCGCCCGCGCCGTGTCCCATGGTGTCGTTGACGTTCTTGAATCCGTCCAGATCCATGAACAGCACGGCGAGCTTGCGTTCGCCCAGCAAAGCGCGTCGGATTTCCCGATCGATTCCCTCGAGAAACGACTGCCGGTTCGGCAGCCCGGTCAGGGTGTCGAAATAGGCAAGGCGCGCGGTCCGGATCTCCGCCTCCTTGCGCTCGGTAATATCGCGCGAGAGGACAATGAAATGTGGTTTCTGTTGGGCGTTCGTATCCTTGCGCGAAACCGAAAGCTCGAACCAGCTCACGCCCCGCGGTTGCCGCAGTTCGAACTGCTTGCCCGTGGATGTGCCCTGCTCCAAGGCCGTACGCAGGGCCGACATGCACACCTCGGCCGCTTCCGGCGGCAGCACATCGGCAAGTGTCTTGCCGATGCAACTCTCCACGGGGTCGACCAGCGGCTCCGCGCGCGATGAATGGTAGTCGATGTAGCGTCCATCCATGTCGAGCTCGAACAGCAAGTCGGGAATCGCATTCAGGATCGCGGCATTGCGGGCATTGGCGGTTCGAAGATCCAGCAAAGCCTGNNCAACGCCCAATTGATTGGCTTGGTGATGAAGTCGGTGGCACCGGAGTCGTAGGCCGTCTCGACGGACACTAGGTCATCCATGCCGGTAACCATGACGATCGGCAGCAGCGCGCCGGCCTCGACGCGCAAGGTTTCGCAGACTTCGTACCCGTTCAGGTCCGGCATGTCCACGTCGAGCATGACCATGTCGTAGCGCTCCCGCCGGAAAAGGCGCAATGCCTCCACGCCGCCGTCCGCCATCGTCACCTCGAAACCGGCCTTGTGCAATGCGGCCCGCATCAGCAGCCGCGCGCTGGCATCATCGTCGACAACCAGGATTTTCAGCGCCGCGGCCATCATGCGACATTCCAGAGTATTTCGCGCAGTTGCGAAATGGCCCGCTCATGCTCGCGCCTTGTCAGCTCGAACAGTTCTCGTGCCCTGTCCACGCGACCTTCACGTCCGCAGGTCTCGAGCTCACGGTAGCAGCCGGAAAGGACCTGCGCACCCACATTGGCGGTGCTCGATTTGAGCGCGCGGGCTGCCTGGCCGAGTGCGTTTCCATCGCCATCGGCGATCGCCGCCTCCACCTTGGCGATGTCCATGTCGGCCGTCTCCAGGAAAGATCCGAAGATCGCCCTGGCCATGTCCATTCCGCCCGGCTCGTCGATTTCGCACAAGGTTGCGATCACTTTGAGATCGATGGCAGGAGGCCCGGCCGCAGCCCCCGGCTTGTGTGCGTCGGCGGGCTGCCGCGCGCCTGCGGCCGATACCGGTCCCGCCGGGAGCCAACGCGCCAGCATCGCCCGCAGGGTGGCCAGCGTGTAGGGCTTGGCCAGGAAGGCAGTCATGCCGACCTCCAGGCACTTTTGCTCGTCGCCGGACATGGCGTTGGCAGTTAGCGCGACAATTGGCAGGCGCGCCCCGCGACCGTCCGGCAGCTGCCGAATGATCGCGGTCGCTTCGTAGCCATCCATCACCGGCATCTGGCAGTCCACCAGCACGACGTCGAAATCGTGTTGGCGCACCAGATCGACGGCCTGGGCTCCGTTGTTGGCCACGCGTGGCGACAGGCCGAGCTTGCGCAGCGTTGCCTTGGCTACGCCCGGATTGACCACGTTGTCCTCGACAAGCAGCACGTCGCCGAACATGGCTCGCTCGGGGCCTTCCGCACGAGTCACCCGCATACGCCAATCCTGCGGCCGTAGCTGAAGTATGTTGCGGTTGGTCTGGTTGTCGTCCACCAAGTGCTTGTGCCGCAGCGCTAGAACGTTGGGCGAGGAGCGTTGCCGCGCGAAATAGAGCGCCAGCCCCAATCCGAGGAGCAATCCGCATCCGCCTAGCACCTTCAAGTAGAACATTNNGGAGGAGCGAGCGCGAAGCCGATCGAAACGAGCGTTGAAGCAAGCCCGAGCGCAGACACCAGAACGACGCCGATGCGCCCGCCGGGTACGCAAAGCAGTCCTGGGCGATCCCCGACGCGTTTCGCACGAAGTATCGGCAGCGCCACGAATAGGTAAGCGCTGGGAATGAATGCCAACGGGACTGCCATGTCGACCAGGATCTGGTAGGCATTGCCGATCGTCGTGCCGGCCAGTGCAAGAAGGACCAACAGCGTGGTGATCGCGCCGCTGACGATTAGCGCCACGTAGGGGGAGTGCCAGCGTGGATGGAGGCGGCCGAGGGCCCTTGGCAAGTGATGGTCGATGCCCACGACGTAGGGCAGACGCGCGCTGCCCGTCACCCACGCCGTGAGAACCCCGGCGCTGGCGATCGTCATCAGAAGTGCTGCTAAGGGGCCGAGAATGGGAACGCCGATTCGATCGGCGATGACCGCGATGCCTTCCGGAATCCCCGTAATCGCTTCAATCTTCTCCTTCGGCAATGCGACCAGCAGCGCCCACGTGCCGAGCAGATAAAATGCAATGACCAAGGCGCCACTAACGACAATTGCACGGGGAATCACCCGTCGCGGATTGCGAATCTCGCTTCCCATCAGTGGCGCAAGTTCGAGCCCGACGAGTGCGAACATCATGGTGGCAAACGATTTGACGATGGTGGGATCCGTCACGTCCGGCAGCAGGTTCCCCGCAAACGCAGTCGCGCT
>OKRD01000014.1 GCA_900290335.1 Burkholderiales bacterium
TATTTCCGGTCGGAGGACTTGCCGGTTTCCCAATCAAAAGGCAGGATGGGACAAATATGAGCAAGACCAGCCCCGCCAAAAGCAGCCCGGCCAAAACTAGTCCGGCCAAGACCAGTCCCGCCAAAGCGATCCCCGCCAAGTCTCCCGATCCGGCGCCAAGCAAACGGAAAGTCTTTCTCGTGGACGACCACCCGATCGTCCGCCAGGGATTGGCCCAGTTGATCAACAGCGAGGCCGATCTGACGGTCATCGGGCAGGGAGAAGACGCCTACCAGTCGCTTCGAGCCATTCGCGAGTCCCAACCGGACCTGGTGCTGGTGGACGTCTCGCTCAAGGAAAGCGATGGAATCGAGCTGCTGAAGGAACTCAAGGCGCAGTCGCCGGACCTGCCGGTGCTGGTCGTGAGCATGCACGATGAATCGTTGTATGCGGAACGGGCCTTGCGAGCCGGGGCGGGCGGCTACGTCATGAAGCAGGAATCGCCCGAAACCTTGCTGGCCGCCATCCGCACCGTGCTGGCCGGCGAAGTGTACGTCAGCAGCAAAATGAGCGCGACGCTGTTGCAGCACATGGTTCGGGGCCAAAGGCGCGGGGGCGGCCTGCCGATGGACCGGCTCACGGACCGGGAGTTGGAGATTTTCCGCATGATCGGTGCCGGCCACAGCGTGAAGGAGATCGCCAACAAGCTCTTCCTGAGCATCAAGACGGTCGAGGCGCATCGCGAACACGTCAAAGAGAAACTGAACATCAAGAGCAGCGCGGAACTTCTGAGATTTGCCATCCGCAATACGCCCGATGCGAAATGACCTGGTTCGTCTTTTACCTCGTGTATGCGGTGGTGGGATGGGGGATTCGCGCGGGCATGGTGACGGTCGTGCTGCGGCGGCAGTTCGCGCCGGGGGCGTCGGTGGCGTGGCTGGGCATCGTTTTTCTGCATCCGTACATCGGACTCGTGCTCTATCTCCTGCTGGGGGAAAGCCGCCTGGGGTCCCGGCGCGCCCAGAGGCACCGGGAGATCGTCGAGCGCTTCCGCGATCCCGACCGCCATGCCGGCCGAATTCCCCATCAAACCGTCCCGGACTCCGCGCCGCCGTATCAGCCCATGATCCTTCAAGCGGAAAAGATCAGCGGCCTGCCGGTCCTGACGGGTAATCGTCTGGATTTTCTGCCCGATGCGGAGGAATTTCGCCGGCGGCTTTGCGCCGACATCGCCGCCGCGCGCCAGAGCGTGCATCTGCTTTATTACATCTTCGCCAATGACCAAACCGCCCGCTCTGTCGCCGACGCTCTGGCGGAGGCTGTCCGGCGTGGGGTGAAGTGCCGCTTGATCGCCGACGGGCTGGCATCACGAAAATTCCTCCATCGTAAGGGGCTCTCAAGACAACTGATCACGGACGGAGTGGAGGTGGTGGCCGCATTGCCGGTGGCGCCGCTCCGCCGCAGGCTGGCGCGAATGGATCTGCGCAACCACCGCAAGCTGGCGATCATCGACGGACAGACCGCATACGCCGGCAGCCACAATATCATCAATCCGGACTACGGCGGGCGCCGTGGA
>OKRD01000022.1 GCA_900290335.1 Burkholderiales bacterium
CTGGCCCCGGAGGACCGGATCAAGATCATTCGCGGCTCGGGCGTCGACCTTGCGCAGTTTGTGGTCACGCCCGAGCCCGACGGCCCGCCGATCGTCGTCTTGCCCGCGCGCATGCTGTGGGACAAGGGTGTGGGCGAATTCGTCGAGTCCGCGCGCATCCTGCGGGCCGCCGGGGTGCAGGCTCGCTTCGTGTTGGTCGGGCAGCCCGACCGCCAGAACCCGCATTCGGTCACGCGCTCCCAGATCGAAGCCTGGGTGCGCGAAGGAGCGGTCGAGTGGTGGGGCCTGCGACTCGACATGCCGGCGGTGCTGTCGCACTCGACCGTTGTTTGCCTGCCGTCCTACCATGAAGGCCTGCCCAAGGTGCTGCTCGAGGCCGCCGCCTGCGCGCGTCCCTTGGTCGCAACCGATATCCCCGGCTGCCGCGAGATCGCGCGTTCCGGTCAAAATGCCCTGCTGGTGCCGGTGGGCGACGCCAAGTCGCTGGCCGACGCGATCCGGGCACTGCTGGCCGATCCGCAGATGCGCCGCGACTATGGTGCCGCGGGCCGGCGCACGGTGGAGCAGCAGTTCACGGACCAGATGGTGGCGGAGCAGACCCTGGGGCTATACGCACGCCTGCTGGGCATGTCTGCGACGCGGCAGATGCCGCGCTCGGCGTAAGGGCGGTACGGCTCCCAGACCTTGGCCGCTGCCGCGCCGGCGACTCACTCGTATACCTGCGCCTGCGCGAGCAGCGGTGCGTTGACGTCCCGGGCAGCGAGCGTCGGCCGGCCCGCGTTGGGCCAGGCAATGCCGATCGCCGGGTCGTCCCACCGGATGCTTCGGTCATACTCGGCAATCCAGTATTCGGTGGTCTTGTACAGGAAGTCGGCCGCATCGCTCAGCACCAGGAACGCATGCCCGAACCCCGGCGGGATCCACACTTGTTTCTTGTTGTCGGCGCTCAATTCCACTGCCACCCACTTGCCAAAGCGGGGCGAGGAGCGGCGCAGGTCGACGGCCACGTCCCAAACGGCGCCCCGTACCACCCGCACCAGCTTACCCTGCGGTTTTTGCAGCTGATAGTGGATGCCACGCAGCACATTGCGGGTCGAATGCGAATGGTTATCCTGTACGAAAACAAGTTCCAGGCCCGTGGCTTCCCGGAACGTCCTGGCATTCCAGCTCTCCAAGAAGAAGCCGCGTTCGTCGCCAGAGACTTTGGGCTCGAACACCAAGACCTCGGGCAATGCCGTGGCGCTTACCTTCATGCCGTGCGCACCGGCCCTGTTTCGCCCCGGTGCTCCTGCAGCAGGCGCAGCAGGTAGCCGCCGTATCCGCTCTTGGCCAGCGGCGCGGCTAGCCGTTCGAGCTCCTGCACGCCGATCCAACCCTGGCGAAAGGCGATCTCCTCCGGACAGGCGATCTTGAGCCCCTGGCGCCTTTCGATCGTCTCGATGAATTGTGCGGCATCGAGCAGCGATTCGTGCGTGCCCGTGTCGAGCCAGGCCATGCCGCGGCCCAAGATCTCGACGTGCAGCGCGCCATGGGCAAGATAGTGGCGGTTGACGTCGGTAATTTCGAGCTCGCCCCGGGAGGAAGGCTGGAGCGCGGCCGCAATGTCGAGGATGTCGTTGTCGTAGAAGTACAGGCCCGTGACCGCGTAACTCGAGCGCGGGCGCGCCGGCTTTTCTTCGATGCTCAGCGCCCGGAACTGCGCATCGAACTCGACCACGCCGTAGCGCTGCGGGTCGGTCACGTGGTAGGCAAAGACCGTTGCGCCGCTATCGCGCGCCTGGGCGCGCTGCAACTGGACGGGAAGACTGTGGCCATAAAAGATATTGTCGCCAAGCACCAATGCGGTCGGATCGGCACCAACAAAATCTCGCCCCAGGACGAATGCCTGCGCGATTCCGTCGGGCGATGGCTGCACCTGGTAGGCGATATGGAGCCCCCACTGCGTGCCGTCTCCGAGCAGATCGGCAAAGCGGCGCGTATCGGTGGGAGTGGAAATGACCAGGATGTCGCGGATGCCCGCCAGCATCAGCGTGGTCAGGGGGTAGTACACCATCGGCTTGTCGTATATCGGCAGCAGCTGCTTGGACATGACCTGGGTCACCGGGTATAGCCGAGTGCCCGATCCGCCGGCCAGCAGGATGCCCTTGCGTCGGATCGATGCAGCTGCGCTCATTGCTCCGAACCCCCTTTCTCGCCCCGGGCGAGCACTTGCGCGGTGCCCTCGGCAGTGCTCGCCACGTGCGCGCCGTATTGCAGCTCGATCCAGTCGCGGTATTTGCCCGAGCGCACCTGGGCGATCCAATCCGCCGATGCAAGGTACCAATCGATGGTCTTGCGCAGGCCGCTGTCGAAGGATTCGGTGGGCAACCACCCCAGTTCGCGCTCGATCTTGCCACAGTCGATGGCATAGCGCCGGTCGTGTCCGGGCCGGTCCTTGACGAAGGTGATCTGCTGCGCGTACGAGCCACCGCGGCGCGGCCGCAGCTCGTCCAAGAGCACGCAGATCGCCCGCACGACAGCGATGTTTGGCAGCTCCTGGCGCCCGCCAATGTTGTAGGTCTGGCCCAGCCGGCCGCGCTCCAGCACCGTGCGGATCGCCGCGCAATGATCGCCCACGTATAGCCAGTCGCGTACGTTCTGGCCGTCGCCATAGACGGGCAGCGCCTTGCCCTCGAGCGCATGGAGCACGACCAGGGGGATGAGCTTCTCGGGGAACTGGAAGGGTCCATAGTTGTTGCTGCAGTTCGTTGTCAGCGTCGGCAGCGCATAGGTGTGGTGATAGGCGCGCACCAGGTGGTCGGAGGCGGCCTTGGACGCGGCGTAGGGGCTGTTGGGGGCATAGGCCGTAGTCTCGGAAAACGGCGGATCATCAGCGCTCAGCGAGCCGTAGACTTCGTCGGTCGAGACGTGCAGGAAGCGAAATGCGTCGCGCTCGGCCCCGCAGAGCTCGGCGACGAAGGCGCGCGCGGCCTCGAGCAACGCGAATGTGCCCTCGATGTTCGTGCGCACGAACTCGGCGGGCCCCAGTATCGAACGGTCGACGTGACTCTCGGCGGCGAAGTGCACGACGGCGCGCGGCCGGTGCCGCCGCAGCAGGGCCAGCACGGCAGAGCCGTCACAGATATCGCGGCGCTCGAAGAGCAGGCCGCAGTGCCCGCGCACCGCGGCCAGGTTCGCCAGGTTCCCGGCGTAGGTGAGCGAGTCGATTACGAGCACCGGCTCGTCGAGCGCAGCTCGCCCCGGGGTGAGCCAATCGACGACGAAGTTGGCGCCAATGAATCCGGCCCCGCCGGTTACGAAGATCATCTAGGTCCTTGCTACAGTCTGGGGGGAGATTATGACAAGACGGTCGCGGCATGCACATTCTGCTTTTCGGGGCCAATGGCCAGGTCGGCTGGGAACTGCAGCGCTCCCTGAGCGTCCTGGGAACGCTCACGGCGCTCGGCCACGCCGACGCGGACCTCGAGCAGCCGCTGCAGGGGCTCATCGAGCGGGCACACCCGGACGTCATCGTCAACGCGGCGGCGTACACGGCCGTCGATCAAGCCGAGTCCGAACCGGCGCGCGCCATGCGGATCAACGCCGAAGCGGTGGGGGAAATGGCGCGGGCGGCAAAGTCCGTGGATGCCCTGCTGGTGCACTACTCCACCGACTACGTCTTCGATGGGGAAAAGTCCACGCCCTACCAGGAGGACGACCCGACCGGTCCGCTCAACTGGTACGGGCGCAGCAAACTCGCCGGGGAGCAGGCGATCCGCGCGGTTGCCGGCTGCCGGCACCTGATCCTGCGCACGAGCTGGGTCTACGCCAAGCGGGGTAAGAATTTCGCGCGCACGATCCTGGAGCGCGCGCAAACGATGGACCGGCTGCAGGTCGTGGCCGACGCCTTCGGCGCGCCGACCAGTGCCGAGCTGCTCGCCGACGTAACTGCCTTGGCCCTGTACCGGGCGCGCATCGCCCAGGCGGGTGCCTGCGGCCAAGCTCTGGGCACCTTCCACTTGGTGCCCTCGGGCGTGGCAAGCTGGCACGAATACGCCTGCTACTTGATCGAGGCAGCCCGCGCGCGCGGCGTGCCGGTCCGGGTGGCGCCCGAGCACATACTGCCGGTTCCCGCGGCCACGTTCCGCGCGCCGGCGCGCCGGCCGATGAACTCGCGGCTGGACAACCGCCGGCTGCGGCAGGCCTTGGGGATCGATTTGCCGGACTGGCGCGTGCACGCGCGCCGGTTCGTCGACGAATTTGGCAGATAAACTCGCAACCTGGCCAGCCTTGGGACGGTCGACATTCATGACCCGCGCGCTCATCACCGGCATCACCGGCCAGGACGGCGTCCTGCTGGCCCAGAACCTGCTCGATCGCGGTTACGAGGTGATCGGCTTCGGACGCAGGCCCTCCGTGCTGGCGCGCGCCGACTTGCACCCCCTGTTCCGGCGCCTGACCCTGTTCTACGGCGACGCCGCCAATTCGGTCGACCTGGCCGATGCGCTGCTGCACCACCAGCCCGAAGAGCTCTACAACCTGGCGGCGCAGTCCGCGCCCGGCGCCTCCTGGGCGCAATCGCTGGATACGGGCGAGATCACCGCCATGGGCGCGCACCGGCTGTTCGAGGCCGTGCGGCGCTTTGCGCCCAAGTGCCGTCTTTACCATGCATCGTCTTCGGAAATGTTCGGCACGGTGCTCGAATCGCCGCAGAACGAGAACACCCCCTTCAACCCTGCCAACCCCTACGCGGCGGCCAAGGTCTACGCCCACCAGATGGCCCACGTGTACCGCCGCAGCTACGGCATGTTCATCGCCTGCGGGATCTTGTTCAACCACGAGAGTCCGCTGCGCCGGATGAATTTCCTCACCCAGAAGGTCGCCCACGGGGCGGCCTGCGCCAAGCTCGGGATCGGCGATTCCCCGTTGCTCAACGAGGAAGGCGAACCCGTGGTGCGCGGCGGCAAACTGGCGCTTGGCAACCTCGATGCGGCGCGCGACTGGGGCCACGCGCGCGATTACGTCGAGGCGATGCGCCGCATGGTGCAGCACCGGCAGCCCGATGACTTCGTGGTGGGCACCGGCAAGCTGCGCACGGTGCGCGACCTGTGCCAGGCGGCGTACGGCTACGTCGACAAGGACTGGCGCGACTTCGTCACCAGCGATCCGCGCTTTCTGCGCCCGAGCGAAACGGGCCCGACCGTGGCCGACGCCTCCAAGGCGCAGCGCGAGCTCGACTGGTCGCCGACGATTTCCTTCGACGCCATGCTGGCCGAGATGGTCGATGCGCAAGTGGCGGCACTGCGGACGCCACTCCCAGCAGCGCTGCCGCGGTAGGATCGAAGCCATGGAACTGGACGAAATCCGCCGCGCCCGCATCCTGGTGGTCGGCGACGTCATGCTCGATCGCTACTGGTTCGGCGATGTGGAACGCATTTCTCCGGAGGCGCCGGTGCCCGTGGTGCGCATCGGCCAGGCCGAGGAGCGCCTGGGGGGGGCCGCCAACGTCGCGCGCAATATCACGGCCCTGGGCGCGCAGGCGGGGCTGCTCAGCGTGGTGGGCGACGACGAACCCGGCCGCACGATCGCCCGGCTGGTGCGCAACGACAAGATCGACGACCATCTGCACATCGATCCGGCCCTGGCCACGACCGTCAAGCTGCGCATCGTCGCGCGGCGCCAGCAGCTGGCGCGCGTAGATTTCGAGAGTACGCCGGAGGCCGAGGTGCTCGACGCGCACCTGGGGCAATTCGCCGCCCTGTTGCCGGAGTACGACCTGGTGATTCTTTCCGACTATGGCAAGGGCGGGCTCACCCACATCGCCAAGATGATCGCCATGGCGCGCGCCGCGGGGCGGCCCGTGCTGGTCGATCCCAAGGGCGACGACTACGCGCGCTACGCTGGCGCCAGCGTGCTCACACCCAACCGGGCCGAGCTGCGCGAGGTCGTTGGCCGCTGGCGCAGCGAGGAGGATCTCACCCGGCGCGCGCAGGACCTGCGCCGCAGCCTGGGGCTCGAGGCGCTGCTGCTCACGCGCAGCGAAGAGGGCATGACCCTGTTTACGCAGGGCGATACCTGGAGCGTCGCGGCGCACGCGCGCGAAGTGTTCGACGTGAGCGGCGCCGGCGACACGGTGATCGCGGTGCTGGGGACCATGATGGCAATGGGCCTGCCGCTGCGCGAGGCCGTGACGCAGGCCAACCGCGCCGGCGCAATTGTGGTGGGCAAGCTCGGCACGGCGACGGTGAGCTTTGCCGAGCTGTTCGGTTCGGGGGCGGTGGTCGCGAGCTGACCCGGCCGACGGAGCGCACCGCCGGCCACCGGGCGCGCACCCCGCGCCCCGCTGCCCGTGTTGTGGCAACATGTCGGAGTGTGCGTT
Organism: Burkholderiales bacterium; assembly: GCA_900290335.1. GTDB lineage: Bacteria > Pseudomonadota > Gammaproteobacteria > Burkholderiales > Burkholderiaceae_F > GJ-E10. The sequence goes on from OKRD01000022.1 coordinate 6,359, forward strand.
GGGGATGGCAGGCGCCCCTTTTCGGCAAGGTAGCAGACTCATGAAGATCATCGTCACCGGGGCGGCCGGATTCATCGGCGCCAACCTCGTGCGCGCGCTCAACGGGCGCGGTGAGACCGACATCCTGGCGGTCGACAATCTCACCCATTCGGAAAAGTTCCGCAACCTGGCCGAGTTCGATATCGCCGACTATCTGGACAAGGGCGAGTTCCTCGACCGGGTGCGCCGGCGCGAACTGCCGCGCCCCGACGTGATCTTCCATCAGGGCGCGTGCTCCGACACGATGGAAAGCGACGGCCGCTACATGATGGAGAACAATTTCCGCTACTCCTCGGAACTGCTCGACTGGTGCCAGAACAGCGGGATCGTGCTGATCTATGCCTCCACGGCGGCCGTGTACGGGCTGGGCCCGGTGTTTTCCGAGGTGCGTACCGCCGAGCGGCCGCTCAACGTCTACGGCTACTCCAAGCTGCTGTTCGACCACGTGGTGCGCCGGCGCCTGGCGGCCAGCAAGACTCCGGTCGTGGGACTGCGCTACTTCAACGTCTATGGCCCGCGCGAGACACACAAGGCGCGCATGGCTTCCGTGGCATTCCACCATTTCCACCAGTTCCGCAGCGAGGCCAAGGTCAAGCTCTTCGAGGGCAGCCACGGCTTCGAGAACGGCGAGCAGCGTCGCGACTTTATCCATGTCGATGATGCGGTAAAGGCCAACATTTTCTTCTGGAGCCGGCCCACCAGCGGCGTCTACAACGTCGGCACGGGGCGTGCGCAGAGCTTCAACGATGTCGCGCTGGCCGTGGTCAATGCCTTGCGCGAGGCAAACGGCCAGCCAGCACTGCCCTTGCGCCAGGCGGTAACACAGGGCTTGATCGAATACATTGCCTTTCCGTCGGCGCTGCGCGGCAAGTACCAGGCCTTCACCCAGGCCGACCTGTCCCAGCTGCGCGGGGCCGGATTCGACGATTCGATGCTCAACGTCGAGCAGGGTGTGGCCGCCTACGTTCGATGGCTGCTGAAGAACTCCTAGCCGGCTCCCTGGCAAGCGACGAGCCGCCGCGCCAGACAAAGAGGCCGGCCGCATTTGTCGACCGCGATGGCGTGGTCAACATCGATCACGGCTACGTCTGGCGAATCGAAGACTTCGCCTTCGTGCCGGGCGTGCGCGAGGCCGCCGCCGAACTTGCGCGACTGGGTTTTGCCGTCGTTGTCATCACCAACCAGGCCGGGATTGCCCGTGGGATGTATACCGAGGCGGACTTCGTGCGCTTGACGAAATGGATGCGCGAGCGCTTTGCCGACGCCGGCGTGTCCATCGCCGGGGTCTACCACTGCCCGCATCACCCCACCGCGGGGCTGGGTGCCTTGCGCATCAGCTGCGACTGCCGCAAACCGGCGCCGGGCATGCTGCTCGCGGCGGCCCGCGACCTGGCCCTGGACCTGCAGCACTCTGTCATCTTCGGCGACAAGTGCGACGACATGCGCGCCGGGCGCGCCGCGGGGGTCGGCGTGCGCGTGTTCCTGGGCAGGGACGGCCTAGCACCGCCGACAGATCCCTGCACCGATGCGCTGGTGAGCCTGCGCTATGCCTCGCTCGCGCAGGCCGTCGCCGACCCGCAACTGCGCCGGGCACTGGGCGTGGAGGCCGGCCGCGCCCGGGCCACCTACACCGGCGCGAGCTACGGCCGCAATCCCTAGACCGGTCCAGCCGATGCCCGCACCGTACACCGCCCTTTGTTTTGAGCACAAGATCGTGGCACGCGCAGAACTCGGGCAGCGCGTGGGCGCCCTGGCACGCCCGATCGTGCTCACCAACGGCGTGTTCGACATCCTGCACCGCGGGCACGTGACCTACCTCTCGCGTGCGCGTGCGCTGGGCGCGAGCCTCGTGGTGGCGGTCAATTCCGACGCCTCGGTGCGTTCGCTGGGCAAGGGCGAAGATCGCCCGGTCAATAGCCAGGCCGACCGCGCCGCCCTGCTGGCGGCGCTCGAATGTGTCGACCTGGTGACGATCTTCGAGGAGTCGGTGCCCTTGCCGGTGCTCGAGATCGTCCGCCCGCAGATCTACGTCAAGGGCGGCGACTACGACGTCGCGGCGACGCCGGAAGCGCGCCTGGCGCAAACCTGGGGTGCGCGGGCCGTGGCCATCGCCTTCGAGCACGAGCGCTCTACCACCGACCTGCTGGCCCGGGTGCGCCGGGGCCCGGGCCGCTGAGTCAGGGGCCGCCAAAGCGGCTCCCCGCCGGTC
>OKRD01000015.1 GCA_900290335.1 Burkholderiales bacterium
CGCGGCTGCTGCTGCTGGTGCCTGCGGCTCGACTCGATACCTGGCTGCGGCGCCTGCCGCTGGTTGCGCAGGTCGACCCGGGGGTCTGGTGGTGGTCGCAAGTGGACGCGGCGATTCCGGCGGTGTTCGCGGCGACGCGCGAGCTGTTCGTTCCGCAGAGCCTGAACTTGGAAGTGCTCGGAGGGGTGAGCTTTCGCAAGGGTTGCTATCCGGGCCAGGAAGTGGTGGCGCGCAGCCAGTACCTGGGCAAGCTGCGCCGGCGCATGGGCTTAGCGCACACCGCGCAGCTTGGGCCGGCGGCCGATGTCTTTCATAGCGGCGAGAGCGATCCGGTCGGGCGCATCGTGATGGCCGCCCAGTGCGCCGACGGCGGCTGGGACCTGCTCTACGAGTGTCCCACCGAGCTCGCCGAGTATGGCAGCTTGCACGCCGGCGGCCGCGATGCACCGGCGCTGACGCTGCGGGCGCTCCCGTATCGAATCTTCGATCCGACCCGCTAGTCGTGCGCGCCCGCGGGCACTGCCGGCCGCGCCGTGACAGCCGGCGCCGGAATCGGCGATTCGACATTGTTTGCGGATTGGGTTAGCGTTAGCTGGTCGCCGTCCTCCACCCGCGCCCATTCATGTGCCTAATTCTGATTGGTTGGCAGTCGCACCCGGACTTTCCCCTGGTGATCGCCGCCAACCGCGACGAGTTCTACGCGCGCAGAACGCGGCCGGCCGCATGGTGGGGACAGTCGGTCTCGTTGCTCGCGGGCCGCGACGAGGAGGCTGGCGGAACGTGGCTCGGAATCAATCGGCGCGGGCGCGTTGCCTTGCTCACGAACGTGCGGGCACCGCAGGAGCGCAACGCCCGCGCGCCCTCGCGCGGCTTGCTGGTGCTCGCGGCGCTGCAGACCGCCAGTCCGCTCGGTCAGTGGGTCAAGGAAGGCGCGCGGGCCGCGCAGAGCTTCAATGGTTTTAACCTGCTCATCGGCGAGCCGCTGCCGGTGCCGGCGCGCGGGATCGACGCGCAGCTGCTGTGCACGAGCAATCGGGGCCCGGGCGCTCCGGAAGAGGCGCGTGCGCTAGCGCCCGGCATCTACGGGCTTTCCAACGCCTTGCTCGATACGCCCTGGCCCAAGGTGACGCGGGCGGTGGCGGCCTTTGCCTGCCAGGTGGCCAACAGAATAAACACCGAGGCCCTCCTGGGCCTTATGGCCGATCGCGAGTTGGCGCGCGATGCCGAGTTGCCGAGCACCGGAGTTCCCCTGGACTGGGAGCGCGCGCTGTCGGCGATCCAGATTCGCGCCAAGGGCTACGGCACGCGTTCGACGACGATACTTACGGTGCGCCGCGATGGCACGGTGAATTTCCTCGAACGCGCCTTTGCCGCCGACGACCCCCAACAGTATGTCGACCGCCGCTTCGAATTCGTGATCGACGGGACCGGATACCGCACGCCGATCCTCAATTCGCCGCCCCATGGAGAACGCGGCTAGCAGGCGGCGCACGCCACGATGCCGACCCTGTACTCGTACGCCCGTTCGTCCGCCGCCTGGCGTGTTCGAATCGCCCTGGCGTGGAAGGCAGTCGCGGTGCATACGGTGCCCGTGCATCTGCTGCACGGCGGCGGCGAGCAGCATTCCCCGCCCTACCGGGCGATTAATCCGCAAGGCCTGGTGCCGTGCCTGCTCGACGACGGGGTCGCGATCGCGCAGTCGGTCGCGATCTGCGAGTACCTCGAAGAGCGCTACCCGCAGCCGGCGCTGCTGCCCCGCGGGCATTTGGAACGGGCCCAGGTCCGCTCGCTGGTGCACGCCATCGCCTGTGACATCCACCCCCTGAACAACCTGCGCGTGCTGCAGTACCTCAAGGCGACCCTGGGGCGCAGCCCGCAGGAAGTCGACGACTGGTATCGACACTGGATCCACGTCGGTTTTGCGTCCCTCGAGGCCGAGTTCACGCGCTCCGGCAGCCAGCAATATTGCGTCGGCGGCGCGGTCTCGATGGCCGACGTCTTTTTGGTCCCACAGGTCTTCAACGCGCGCCGGCTCAAGATCGACCTGACCGACTACCCGCGCATCGTCGCGATCGATGCCGCCCTGAGCAAGCTGCCTGCCTTCGCCGACACCGCGCCGTCGAAGCAGCCGGATTTTGTCGAATAGCGCCAAGGCCGGTGCGGGGTACTAACCAGGCATCGCCAGCGAAGCGCACCGTGAACTCCTTGCCCGCCGCCGATCCGCTCAACCCCATGGGGACCGACGGCTTCGAGTTCATCGAGTATGCAGCGCCCGATCCGCCGGAGCTGGGCCGGCTGTTCGAGCGTATGGGCTTTCAGGCGATCGCGCGCCATCGCCACAAGAACGTGCTGCTGTACCGCCAGGGCGAGATCAACTTCCTCGTCAACGGGGAACCCGACTCCTTTGCCCAGCGCTTTGCCCGGATGCATGGGCCGAGCATCTGCGCGATCGCCTTTCGCGTGCAGGACGCCAAGACGGCCTACGAACGCGCCATCGCCTTGGGCGCGTGGGGCTACGCCGAGCGCGCCGCGCCGGGCGAGCTCAATATCCCGGCGATCAAGGGGATCGGTGACAGCCTGATCTACTTCGTCGATCGCTGGCGCGGCAAGAACGGCGCACGCGAGGGCGAGATCGGCAACATCGGCTTTTTCGACGTCGATTTCGAGCCCCTGCCCCGGGCGCAACTGCACCCCGTGGGCAACGGTCTGGTGCTCATCGATCATCTGACCCACAACGTGCACAAGGGGCGCATGAGCGAGTGGGTCGAGTTCTACGAGCGCCTGTTCCAGTTTCGCGAGATTCGCTACTTCGACATCGAGGGCCGGATCACCGGGGTCAAGAGCAAGGCGCTGACCAGCCCCTGCGGCAAGATCCGGATCCCGATCAACGAGGAGGGAAACGAGCAGGCCGGGCAGATCACCGAATATCTGGAACGCTTTCATGGCGAGGGCATACAGCATGTTGCTCTGGCGTCGGCGGACCTGTCCTCGACGGTGGACGCGATGCGGCGCCAGGGAATTCGCCTGCTCGATACGCCGGATACCTATTACGAGCTCGTGGAACGGCGCATTCCGGGGCACGGCGAGGACCTCGCCGCGCTGCGAGCGCGCCGCATTCTCCTCGACGGGAAGAAGGGGGAGTTGCTGCTGCAGATCTTCACCGAGAACCAGCTCGGGCCGATCTTCTTCGAATTCATCCAGCGCAAAGGCAACGAGGGCTTCGGCGACGGCAATTTCCAGGCGCTGTTCGAAAGCATCGAGCTCGATCAACTGCGCCGCGGCGTGCTGGCGCAAAAGTCCTGAGCGCGGCAGGTTCACTCCCGACCCAGCGCCATGGACGAGTCCCTTTCCTACCTGAGCGGCTTTGGCAACTCGCTTGCCAGCGAAGTGCTGCCGGGCGCCTTGCCGGTTGGGCGCAACTCGCCGCAGCGCTGTGCCTACGGCCTGTACGCCGAACAGCTCTCGGGCACGGCCTTCACGGCCCCACGCGCGGACAACCGCCGCTCCTGGCTCTACCGCATTCGTCCGAGCGCGGGCGCGGCGGACTTCGTGCCGATCGACCGCGCCCTGCTGCGGCACGAGTTCGGCCTGGAGGGCGGGCACGATCCTGGTCCGACGCCGCCGGAACCGATGCGCTGGGACCCCTTGCCGATTCCCGAGTCGCCGACCGACTTCGTGCAAGGGCTCGTTACCATCGGCGGCAACGGCGACCCGCGGTCGCAATCGGGCTGCGCGATTCACTGGTACGCCGCCAACCGGTCGATGGAGCGGCGGGTGTTCTACGACGCCGACGGCGAGTTGCTGATCGTCGCGCAGTCGGGGCGCCTGCTGCTGGAGACGGAGCTGGGCCGCATCGAGGTCGAACCGCAGGAGATCGCGGTTGTTCCCCGTGGAATCCGCTTTCGCGTCGGCCTTCCCGACGGCAGCGCGCGCGGCTACGTGTGTGAAAACTACGGGACGCCGTTTCGCCTGCCGGACCTGGGGCCGATCGGCTCCAACGGCTTGGCCAATCCGCGCGACTTCCTCGCGCCGGTGGCCTGGTACGAGGACCTCGCCGGCCCGCACGAACTGGTGGCGAAGTTCCTCGGCCATCTGTTCAGTTGCGCGCTCGATCATTCGCCGCTCGACGTCGTTGCCTGGCACGGCAACCATGTGCCGTACAAGTACGACCTGCGCCGGTTCAACGCGATGGGCTCGATCAGCTACGACCATCCGGACCCATCCATTTTCCTGGTCCTGCAATCGATCAGCGATACCCGCGGGGTCGACACGATCGACTTCGTGGTATTTCCTCCCCGCGTCCTGGCGATGGAGAACACGTTTCGCCCGCCCTGGTTCCACCGCAACGTGGCCAGCGAATTCATGGGTTTGATCCACGGCAGCTACGACGCCAAGTCCGAAGGCTTCCTGCCTGGGGGCGCCAGCCTGCACAATTGCATGATCGGTCACGGGCCTGACGCCCAGACCTTTGCGCGCGCCACCAACGCCGACCTGTCCGCGCCGACGGTGCTGCGCGACACGATGGCCTTCATGTTCGAGACGCGCTGCGTAATCCAGCCGACCCAGTTCGCGCTGCAGACCCCGCTGCGCCAGCGAGCCTATGCCCGCTGCTGGCAAGGCCTGGGACGACGCTTCGATCCGGCCCAGCCCGGCCACTGAGGGCGGGGCAATGCGCAACGACACCCACGACCCGGGGCTCCAGAGCTGGGTGTCCTCGGCCAATGCCGCCGGCTGCGATTTCCCCATCCAGAACCTTCCCTTCGGCGTCTTTTCCCCGCCGGCCGCCGCCGATTGGCGCATCGGGGTCGCCATCGGTTCGGCAGTGCTGGACTTGCGTGCCGCAGTCGGGCGCGGGGTGTTCTCCGGCCTTGCCTGGCAGGCGCTTTGCGAGGACTCGCTCAATGCCTACATGGCGCTCGGCCCGGCGCAATGGTCGCAGGTTCGCGCCGAGCTGTCGCAGGGCTTGCGTGCTGGCGGCGCCGGGCAGCGTCACCTGGAGCCGTGCCTGATGGCACAGGCGGCGGTGCGCTTGCGCCTGCCGGCACGCATCGGCGACTACAGCGACTTCTTCACGTCGATCCACCATGCCACGCGCGTCGGGCAGCTGCTGCGTCCGGAGAGTCCCTTGCTGCCCAACTACAAGTGGCTGCCCATCGCCTACCACGGGCGCGCCTCCTCGGTCGTAGTCTCCGGTACCCCGGTCGCTCGGCCCTGCGGCCAGATCGCCTCCCGCGGGGCGACCGAGCCCGGCTTCGGGCCCAGCCAGCGCCTGGACTACGAGCTCGAACTAGCGGCCTACGTGGGACCGGGCAACGCGCTGGGCAGCGCGGTCCCCATCGCCCAGGCCGAGCAGCACGTCTTTGGCCTGTGTCTGCTCAACGATTGGTCCGCGCGCGACATACAGGCGTGGGAGTACCAGCCGCTGGGCCCGTTTCTGGCCAAGAGTTTTGCCACCAGCGTCTCGCCGTGGATCGTCAGCCTTGAGGCCCTCGAGCCCTATCGGTGCCCGTGGTCGCGCCCCACCGGCGACCCGCGGCCCCTGCCCTACCTCGATGAGCCCTCGCTCGCCGAGCGCGGCGCGATCGATATCCGCCTCGGTGTCTGGTTGCACACCAGGCGTTTGCGCGAGGAGGGTCGAGCGGCGGTCCTGCTGTCGCAGTCCAACTACCGGGACGCCTACTGGTGTCTGGCGCAGATGGTCGCGCACCAGACCGTGAGCGGCTGCAATCTTTGCCCGGGCGATCTGCTGGCGACCGGAACCCAGTCGGGTCCGTCGCGCGAGGAAGGCGGCTGCCTGCTCGAACTCACCCAGGGCGGCAAGCATCCGATCGTCCTGCCCAACGGCGAGGAGCGGCGGTTCTTGGAAGACGGGGACCAGGTCACCCTTGGTGCCTGGTGCGAAGGACCGGGCGCGGCGCGCATCGGCTTTGGCAGCTGCGTGGGCTCGGTTCTTGCCGCCCGCGGCCCCTAGGCGGTGCTGACCGCCACCGCCTGCCCATCACCCGCGCGTCGGCCTCTGTCCTGGTGGCGGCAGCGAACGGGCCATCGTCCGGTGGGCGATGCCGGCCTCCTGGTATTCGTCACCGACGGCGACAAAGCCCAGCCGCTCGTAAAAGCCTAGGGCGCTCGATTGCGCGTGCAGGTGCAGCTCTTGCATGCCCTTGACCTGGGCCACGGCAACCAGCGACCGCAGTATGGCCGCACCGACGCCCTGCCCGCGGGCCGCAGGCAGCACGGCCATGCGGCCGATGTGCGCGTCCGGCAGCAAGCGGCCCGTGCCGACCGGCGCGCCGCTCGGCGCAAAGGCCACGGCGTGCACCGCGCCGGCATCACGCTCGTCGAGCTCCAATTCGGCCGGGATTCCCTGCTCGCGCACGAACACGGCAAAGCGCACGGCCGTGGCCGCAGCGCGCATTTGCTCCCAGTCACCGACCCGGATGCGCACCGGGGCCTGACCGTGCTGGCGTGCCGCCGCCCTGCCGCGCCGATCTTTTCCGCCGCTGCCGGACACCACGCCTACTTTGCGCCCTTCCTCGCATCGCCGGCAATCACCACCGAGATTTTCGCCGGATCCAGGTAGCGGCGCACGGTCTCGGTCATCTGCGCTGCGGTCAGGGAGCGCACCTTGTCTTCGAGCCGACGACTGAAGGCGAAGGTGCGCCCTAGATAGAGGTTCGAGACCCAGGCCGCCGCCACAGCTGCGTCCTCGGAACGGGCGAGCATGCGCTCCTGCAAAAAGCCGCGGCGCGCATTCTCCACCTCCGTCTTGTCGAACCCATCGCGCAGCAACCGATCGAGCTCCTCGCGCACGTCGGTCTCGACCCGATCTACATTCTGCGGGGCGCTGATCGCGCCGATCGCCCAGGCCGCCGCGCGATCACGGCCGCCGACCAGCAGGTTCGAGCCGATGCCGTAGGAGAGCCCATCCTTTTGCCGCACCCGGTCGACCAGGCGGTTGTGCAAGCCCGAACCTCCGCCGAGGATTTCGTTGGCGAGCATCAGCGCGGGCGCGTCCGGGTCGTCATCGCGCAGGTCCAGGACCATGCGGGAATGGTAGACGGCGTTCTCCTTGTCCGGCGTATCGAGGAAGATACGCGTCGGGGCAACCGGCCGCGGCTCGCGCAAGATCTCCGCGTACGGCGCCTGCGAGCGCCAAGTCGCGAAGGACGTTGCGATCTCCTGCTGCGCCGCGGCCTCGTCGAAATCACCGACCAGCGCGATCTCGCCGCGCGCGGTTCCCCAGAACTGGGAAAAGAAGGCCTTCACGTCGTCGAGCGTGACGGCGCTGACCGCGGCGATGCGCTCCTGCAGCGACAGGTAATGCCGCGGATCGCCAGGCGGGTAGGTGTCAAAGTGCTTTTGCAGGGCATCGCGCGAGATCTCCCCGGGGTCGCTGAGCCTGGCCTGCAGGCTGGTCAGCAATTCGCGCTTGAGCTGGTCGAATTCGCTCGCCGGAAAACTCGCCTCGCGCACGGCGGTGGCCGACAGTCGCATGGCATCGAGCAGCGTGGCGCGGCTGGCCTGGAAATCGAACAGGTCGCCGGTCATCTTGAGCCGCGTCATTTCGTCGGCGATCTGCTGGCGCGTCAACTTCGCCGTGCCGCGCCCGATCATCGCCGTGGTCAGTTCCCGCAGCACGGCCTTGCCCTGCAGGCTCTGCACGTCGCCGAAGCGAAAGGCCATGGCGACGTTGACCGTCCCGCCCTTGGTCTTCTTGGGCAACAGGGCCAGCTTCAGATCGCCCAGATGCACGAGCTGCGTGCGCGCGTCGATGTTCTCCTGGCTGGGTTCAAACGCCTCGCCGGCCGCAACGGCCGTGCCGGGCACGAAGCCCTTGAGCATCTCGTCGGTGCTCAGCGGCGCCGGAATCTCTGCACGCTGCGGATGATCCTCGGGGATGAATAGTCCGACCGTTCGATTGTCGCGGCGAAAGAAGCGCTCGGCCGCCGCGGCGACCTGTTCGGCGCTGGCCTTGGCGGTGGCATCGCGGTCGACAAAAAACAGGCGCCAATCACCCTGGGCGATCGACTCCGACAGGGCGATCCCGAATTCCTGCGGATCGGCCAGGGAACGCTCCGCGGCGGTCTCCTCGTCCCGGCGCACCCGGTCCATCTCCTCGGCCGTGGGCGGATTCTTGCCAAAGGTGGACTCGACGACCTCGATCAGCCGGTCGCGCGCGCGCTCGAGCGAATCGCCTGGTTTGACACGCGCGCCGAAAATCACGACGCCCGGATCGTACAGCGCCATCTGCTCGGCGAATACCTCGGTCGCGATGCCGGTTTCGACCAGCTCATGGTGCAGGCGGCCGTTGGGGGTATCGCCCAGGATCTCGCCGGCGATCCCGAGGGCAGCGCTGTCGGTGCTGCGCGCCGACGATATGTGGTATCCGACCAGAACCAGCTGGGCGTCGCCCTTGCGGCGAACCACGACGCTGCGCTCTCCGTCCTGCGTCGGTTCGACGGTCCAGAGCATCGGGAGCTGGCGCCGGGGCCGCGGGATCACGCCAAAGTCGGCCGCGATCCAGCGCAAGGTACGGGCAACATCGAAACTGCCGGCGACGATCAACACGGCGTTGTCGGGCTGGTAATACAAGTGATAGAACGCCTGCAGATTGTCGATGGCGACGTTCTCGATGTCGCTGCGGTTGCCGATCGACTCCTTGCCGTAGTTGTGCCAGTCGTACATGGCTGCAAGCATGCGCTTGAGCAGCACACTCGTCGGGCGGTTTTCGCCCATCTCGTACTCGTTGCGGACAACCGTCATTTCGGAGTCCAGGTCCTTGCGCGCGATGAACGAGTGGGTCATCGCGTCGGCTTCGCGCGCCAACGCCCAGCGCAAGTTGTCGTCGCTGGCCTGGAAGGTCGAGAAGTAGTTGGTCCGATCAAAATACGTTGAGCCGTTGTTGCGAAATCCCCGGGCGGCGAATTCCTTCTCGGGATGCGGAAAGTGGGTCGAACCCTTGAACATGAGGTGCTCGAGCAGGTGCGCCATCCCGGTCTCGCCGTAATTCTCCATGCGCGAACCGACCTTGTAGGTCACGTTGACCGTGGCCGTTGGCTTGGTCCGGTCCGGATACAGCAGCACCTGCAGGCCATTGCTGAGCCGGTACTCGTCCACGCCCTCGATCGACCTCACCTTGGTCACGCCCGCCGGCAGCGCGGCCTCGGGCGCGGCCCCGGCGGGAGCGATTACCAGCAGCATGATCATCGCCACGCCGGCGAGCGACCAAGTCTTGCGGATGGGCATGCGCATCAGTGCCTTCACCTGCGTACTCTCCTTACGGTTTGCGCTCGGCGCCGTCACGAGATGCTTGCCGGCCGCGCCGCAAGCCCCGGCGGTGCCAGAAACGCCAGGACGCGCTCGGCAACCCGTCGCGGCTCTTCGTGGACGATCCAGTGCGTAGCGGCGGCGAAGCGTTCGATCATGACATCGGGAACCCACTGCTCCAGGCCATCGAGGAGCTCGGGGACCAGCGATTCGTCGCGCATCCCCCAGAGCACCAGCGTGGGCACGCCGACGAAGAAGTGCTCGGCGTTGAGGCGCAGGGCCGCCGTCGCTTCGCTGGATTCGGCCGCCGGGTGCAATGGCGAGGCCCGATAATAGTTGAGCGCTCCGGTCAGGCCGCGCCGCCAGACCTGCACGTAGCGCTGCAGGCGCTCGGGCGTGAGCCAAGCGTGGCCCGCCCGCGGCATGGACCGTAGCCAGTCCTTCAGGCGCGCAAAATCATCGGCCGCCAGCGCGTCTTCCATGTCCGGAGAGCGAAGCCAGTTGACATGGCGGCTCGCCACCTGTTGCGCCGGGTT
>OKRD01000021.1 GCA_900290335.1 Burkholderiales bacterium
GGTGCAGCCGCCGCAGGCGCGGCCGCAGGGGGCATGGCAGCTGCAGGCGCGGGCGCGGGCGCGTCCGCCGCGCCTGCCCGCTGCCCGGAGGCGATGGCGCCCAGGCCGATCAACAGCGCCGACAAGAGGTGGACGGATTTGCGGCGGACATAAGGAGGGGCCCACATCCGGGCTTGCGTCATTGATCCCGCCCTCCATCGGGAACCCAAATCTGCAACGCTGCCGAAACCGTCCATTTCTCCGGTTCTCATTGCCTAACTCCCCTCTCAGAAATTAGATAAGTGCTCGGTCTTGGGAAGGGCGGGCCGCCTAAACCGCGGGCAACATCCGGCAAAACAAGCCCATCCTTTACCGAACTGACACGAAATCCGACGGATTCTTTACAAGCAATTGCCATGCCAATTCGCATTTGCTTGATTCATAAGGACTTATTTTTTTATACGGGTAACAGAACAAAAAATTGCACCACTCGAATGCATATCGTTGGTGCAGGGCACCTACATGGTGCATGCAAAGAACGGTTCGGTAGTCGAGCTAGGTCGATAGTTCGCCGATGGCACGTTGGCGCCGCCGCCGCCCGTGTACGGCAGCCAGCGCTTGCGCGATCGCTCGCTGAGGCAGCAGTAAAAGACGAGACGCGACGATGTGACGTCGGAGCGTCAGGTCACGCGCAGTGTCAGGGGTGGGACCGGTAGTGCGAGATGATGTCGCGTCGAGGACATCAGCTTCTTGGACTTGGTGGTAGCAATCACCGGTTCGCAAGGAGCATTGTCACGGATGGGGCGCCTCCTTGTGAACCAGCGGTCTGCGCTTGCCCATTCATTTGGATTGTCGATTTCGGGGATGTCGCCGCATCGGACACAAGTCGCAAGTGGATCGCGGCAGGCGGCTGGTTGCGGTCGATGACAAATTCGACGAACGGAAATGGCCCCCAGCGACCTGCGGCGGATGCTGCCGGCGGGAGCCGAGGGGGTCGGTGCTTTTACATTTTATTGATGAATTCTTGCCGATTTATTCGACGTTTTCCTGCGGGAGTCGTTAGGATTTCGCCGGTATGTCTACCGATGCTTTCGCTCCGGTTGCCCCAGCGGTGCGCGCACGCAGCGCGCCGTCGGCCGGTCTTGTGCCCGGCGCCCGGTACTGGCAGGCGCAGTCCAAGGACCGGATTTGGGTCCGCTTGCTGTTTGTTCCGAACAGCAAGATCGAGGTCGGGATCTGGTGGAATCGGCTTGGCCGCCATGCCGACGTGCAATTGGTCTTCGGTCTTTATGGCGACTCGGTGGAACTCGGTTGCCTCACGGGAAACGGCTTTGATGCGCCGGGATTTCATCGTCTTGGTTTCGGCACCTTTGCGGTGAACATTGCCGTACAGGCGCTGAAGGTGGGTTTCCCACCATCTCACCTCGTTCACGGAGTGCTCTCCAACACAGCTGAGGAGGAGCTCCCGACGGAGGAACGCCTGCGGTTGGAGGCCGGCCGGCGCGCATTCTGGCGCCGCTTCGGTCTCGAGGTCGTCTCGCGTGGCGATCCCCCACTAGACTATCTTCGGGGAAGCGTTGGCGGTCTGCGCGTCGTTCCTACCGGATTGCTGGCTGGTCAATTTCCCCGCTGCATTTCCTTGCTCGATTTTGTCAGCGAACGACCCGCGGGCTTGTAGCTCGCCGCCGTATGTATCCTGCTCGGGATACCTGTGCGTTCATTGCTCTTTGCAATGGAAACCAAGGCGCGGCCCGGGAGTTGCCATGGTATTTGTGTCCAACAAGCGCCCTGCGTGCGTTAGCGCATTCCTTGCGGTGATGTTCGCAGGGTTGGCATCTTGGGCAACCCCCGCAAGCGCGGACGAGGAAGGCGCACCGGCAGTGGCCCCGCTTGAGCCGATCACGGTTACGGCAAGGAAGTCGTCGGAAACCGTGGCCGACGAGGAGCTGAGACAACAGGTGCAGACTGCACTACATTCCGACCCCTATTTTTTTGACGCCCACGTCACGGTCACCGTACACGATGGCGTCGTGACCTTGGAAGGAATGGTTCTGGATTTCTGGGATCTTCGAGACGCGATACGCATCAGTCATAAGGTCGAAGGTGTCAAGGGCGTGAATGACGAACTCGAACTCCATATTTCCGGCAGCGATGGATGAGCGAGCATGATCTAGTGCGTCGCCGGGTGACTCCCTTGTTCGGCGCGCGTAAGCGCAAGAAGGCCGTGACGGCCGGATCGGAATGACGGGCGCCCCTGATACCGAGGCGCCGACTACTAGAGCTCCTGATTCCAGATGAGCTTGAGCACCAGGTTATCCGACTCGGCGGTGAATCCGTGCCCGACGCCGAACTCCACCGACTGGGTAGCACTCACCGCGTAGTCGACGACCGCGAACAGGCTCTGCGACTGCTCTGACCAGGGATCGAAATTGCGCAAGGGACCCAGCTCGGCATAGTATTCCAGGGCGAGCGCCCAGCGATCGGTCGCGTTGTAGGCAAGGCGTCCTGCGGGGGCGAAGTGCGTGTCGCCCAGGCCATGGAACTGCGAGTCCAGGATGGGGTTCAGGATCATGTCCCAGCGACCTTCGTGCCAGCCGAGGATGGGGCGGATCTCGAGCGAGGTGCGCGCGTCCTCCCAGTGGAGCGAGTTGTAGCTGAACTCGACGTTGACACCATAGAAGAATTGGCGCTCGCGCGCGTGCGGCGAGACCCACAGGGAGCGAAGCTTGGCGCCGTCGTATTGCACGACGCCGTGGTTGGTGATCGTGTACACCGGCAGGTACAGCCCCACTTCCCAGAAGTCGGCGACCCCGTAGGCGAACTCGAAGGCCCCGTTGGTCGAGTGATTGGGCGTCACGCCGCCGGCAAAGTCGGGCGTCTGGCGACCATNNGTGGATCGTCAGCTCGACCTTGCCCGGGCCGACGATGGCTGCGTCGTAGACCTCGATCTCGTCGGTCTGGGCCAGGGCGACCAGGGGCAGCAGCAGCGCGGCTGCAAGAAGACGCGCGCCGAGCTTGCGACTCGCGCCGGTCACGGACAGATCCGGATGCATCGCGTTGGCGGCGCTAGCTAGTGCAGAAGCTTTTCTTCGCTTGCGCAATCGCATGCCTGTCCCGTGCGCCGACCAACGCCCGCGGCGACCAACCATGGCGCAATCTCACCCGCGGACTTCGATGGTCCTGCGCCCTGCCACCGAGAACGCTCCGCGGGACAGAACCGCGCACCGCCACAGGAAGATGCGGATTCGCCACAATCGCGCCGCGCGTGCGCTGCCCAAAGCAATCGGTAGCGATGATGTCGATGGGATCAATGGAGCGAGGAAGCGAAGCTCGTTGGCATAGTACGTGGCCGCCAGCGGCAAAAGAACCAGGCCCGCCCGAGTGGCTTGGGAAGTGGCCAGGGTCTGACGGCCGGGTAGACCTGGCGAGGTCATCAGCCCGATGCGGCCCGGGGTCCGCCGAGGAAGCGCCGACCTTACGCAATGTTCGAGGGCGCATGGTCGCAGGAACGATGCCCCTGCAATGGCCAGTGAAACTTCGCCTGCAGCACCGGTAAGCGGCGTCATCTACGTCGCAGGTACGATGCCCCTGCGATGGCAAGTCGAACGCCTGCAACACCAGCCTTGGCGCTCGCGCCACCGCTTGGCGAGTGCGCGAATCGATAGAACGCTCCGCAAAGGCAGGCGCACCGCGTCCCCCGGTTCCTACCGACCGGTTCTGCATGTAGGCGCTTTCTCGCCGGCTTGCGTCTCCTTGGCGGCAATGCTTGCCTCCTGCAGGGCCTGCCGCTTTGCGTTGCGGGCCGCCGCCATCTTGGTTTTCCGCGCCACAGCGTTTACCTCGCGGCTTGCCATGGCCTGCGCAGCCTCCAGGTGATACCGCTCGATCCATGCGTCCCGCTCCGACCAGACGATTTGCCACGCGACGGCAGCCCCGTTGCACTTGCGGTCGATCCTGGCCCCGCAGTGCGGACAGGCAATGGTTTGAACCGCGCTCTGATCGGGGCGATCGGTCTCGTCGGACAGCGCGCCGCCGCAAATCGAGCATGTGCTGGCCGTCGGTGCAATTACGTCGAGCACGACCGATCCGGCCTTCGCGCATGCCCACCGAACGGCGGATTCGAGTTCACTCACCGCCGCCACGTTTTGACCTGCTCGCGCTTTGGCGCCGAAAGCACCGCGTTCCCCCGTGCTTTCATCGATCTTCTTCGCCGTTGCCGCCAAGTCCAGCGGCTCGATCGCGACGACCTCATAGGAGTTGGCCAATTCCGCAGCCAAGACGCGATAGAAGTCTCGGCGGCGCATGCGCGCGCGTCGTGCGATATGCGTGCTCGCTTGCCAGCGCAGGCGATCTTCGCGGCGCCACTGGCGCAACCAGTCGGGCGATTCCGCCGGGGCACTCTCCCATTTGGCACAAAAGGCGGCGAGTCGCCGCTGCGAGACCTGCTGCGCTGGCAGCGCAACCAGTGCCAGGAACTCCGCCTGAGCCACCTCCGGCACCGCGCCGCAAGTAAGGTCCTTGAGCCTGACTACGAGCTGGTCCCGTGCCGCGTCGCGCGCGGCCTGTAGCGCGCTTGCTCGTTGCAGGTCTTCTTCGACGCTCGGTGGCAACTGGACAAGTCGCGCGCATCCCGGATCCGCACCGGTGGCGAGCCCGGCAACCTTGCGGCCGCTGGTATCGGTCGCCCAGCCAAAGTGCACTGCCGCTAGCGGCTTGCGCGCGCCGGGAACGACCATCGTGGCCGGTGGCCGCTTGACCAAGAGCTGAATCGTCCAGCCAGCGTCGAACCCGATGCGCCGGCGCACGAGCCGCGCCAGCGCGACATGTGCGGCTTCCGGCAGCGGCCGGTGATACTGGAAGGTGCCGGTCGCATCGGTGCGCGCGACGGCGGGTCCGAGGCGAAAGCGCAATTGACCGTACTTGCGGCGGCCGACCCCGTCGGTCGGAACCAACGCTATTTCACTGTGGCGCCCGCTCAGGATGTCCGCGGCACTAACGCCTCCAGCCGCCGTGAACTGCAAAGTCAAGGTATCGTGGGTCTTGTCCGCGCCGATGCTAAAACGTGGAGGACGCCCCTTCGCGATCGACTCGGAGTACGCGCGCAGCGCATTGTCCAGCACGGCATTTGCTGTGGCCCATCCGAGGCCCTGTGCTACCGCTTCGGCACGCAGCCGGTAGGTGTCCGTTCCAGCGTTCCTGCCGATGCGCGCGTAGAAGCGGCTTTTCAGTATCTCCATGTGATCTTTGCGCACCGAGGCAAGCAGGCGCGCGAAGTCTTTCCACCGGCCCCGCCGCTCGAGGGCAATTTCGCGCAGGGCGCGGTCGTCATTGCATGTCTTGGCCATACCAAATCGGCGGTTGCAAGCGTCGATTTGTGATTGCAGCTCTGCCGCCGCCGGTCCCCCTTGGGCGATCACGTACGCCTGCATTTCCCCCACGATCTCGCGAATGCGCTCGACGACCTTGTTGTAGAGTTCGCGCGCCTTGGCGATTTGGTCCCAAGCGAGCGCGAGGCATTCCTCGTCCAGCCGCGCACCGTATTCGTAGCTTGCGATCGAGGCGTCGCAGTACTTGGGAATCGAGATGGCTGATCGGCTCGCATCCACAGTCGCGGCCGCGCTTTGCGCGGGGTTCGTCGTTGTCACAGAGCGAGTCATGGGAGCTCGCATCGGAACGGTAAAGGTGGGCCGGCGCCACCATCCCTTTGTCTGCTTCCGGGCGCCTGGTGATCGTTCGCGCATACGGCAACGCTTTCACGCATTGCTTTGTCCGGCCATGGGTAAACGTACGATGAACCGAGAGCCCTTCCCCTCCACGCTCTCGACGGCAATGTTGCCGTGGTGCATTTCGAGAACCATCTTGACCAGATACAAGCCGATGCCCGTGCCGACGACACCCTTGACGTTGCTGCCCCGGTGGTAGCGCTCGAACAGCCGTTCCCGATCGGCTGGCGGTATGCCGATACCGTGATCTTCCACGACGATAAGCTGGCCGCCCGGTTCGGCGTAGGCACTGAGCTCGACCAAGCTGCCATTGGGCGAATACTTGATCGCGTTGGAGAGCAGGTTGCTAAATGCCTGGTAGAGCAGTTTGGGGTCACCTACTGCCGTCCGCGGCGCGTTGCGAAGGTTCTCCACGATCTGCGCGCCGGGCGTGATCTCGCGGTAGGTCTGGCACAAATCATGCAGAAGCTCGGCCAGATCAAACTTGGTCGGGTGGTAATAGAGCTCGGCAGTCCCCTCGAACACCTGTAACGAGTTGAGCAGCCGGTCGATCAGGTTCGTCATCCGGCGCACCGCCATGCGAACCTTTTCGACACGTTCGACAAGCTCGGCGCCCGTAATGCCGTTGTCCCGCATCCTGATCAGCCGCTGCGCCTGGCCATCGATTACGGTCAGCGGCGTGCGGAACTCATGCGAGGCCATCGACACGAAGTTGCGCTGCAGGTCCGTAAGCCGCTGCTCCTGCTCGAGCTTCTCCGCGAACATCGCCGCTTGCTGCTCGAGGCCGCGTTTGCTGTGTGCCAGCTCGATGGCGTTGTCACGGAAGACGACGATGGCGCGCGCCATCTCGCCGATTTCGTCCTGCCGTTCGGTACCTGGGGTCTCGATGTCGGTCTGGTTGGTAGCAAGCGAGCGCATGCGCGTCGCAAGATCCAGAATGGGTCCCAGCACGCTGCTACTGATATGGCGCATCACCAGGATGCTCAGGAATACCAGAAATGCGACCGCCAGAACAATAAGCGAGCGCGTTTTTTGGAAGATCGCCTGGGCGCGATTGCTTGCCTCCGTGGCGCTGCCGACAGTGCGATCCGTCAGAACGCCCAGCGCATCGCTGGCCGCGGAGTATGCGGTTCGTGACCTCGTGAGGTACAGGCGGTTGCCAGCCGCCTTTTTCCCTTCTGACGACAGGCGGATTACCTCGTCGGCCACCCTGCGATATGCCTCCCAGTCTTCGGTGAATTCGCGCCAGAGCTTGTCTTCCGTGGAATCGTGGAGCACCTTTTCGTAGCTGGTCCTGGCCTGGGCAATCGCGCCGCTTAGCTCGGCGACCTCCTTTTCCGTTTTCCCCATCTCTACCCGGTCCGGTGCGAGCAGGTGACTTGCCTCCGCAGCGCGGAAATCCGAGGTGGAATTGTTGAGGTCCCCAAGAAGACGTGTGCTGATGAGCCAACGGTCGCGAATCTCCGCCGACGCGTCATAGACCTCCGCCAGCCGCCAGATGCTGAACAGCCCGAAAATCACTAAGAGCAGCCCGAAGGCCGTGAATATCGCGGACAATCGCCGCCTGATGGAATGGCGCTTCATGTGGAGCAGACGCGGCATTCTTGATGCTGCACGGGAGTTGGCGCCTTGCCCTCGGCGCTGCCCGGCCCGCAGTACGCCCGGGTCGTTCCTCGTACAATTGCGCCATGGCCGAGGATCGGAAGAAAATTCTCTGTATCGAGGACGACCGGCAGACCGCAGAGCTGCTCGTCGAGGATCTCACTGAGCGCGGCTTCGACGTGGCGGTCGCGCATGACGGCAGCGCCGGGTTTGCGGCGATTCTGAGCGGCCATCCCGATCTTGTATTGTGCGATATCAGCATGCCGACCATGTCCGGTTTTGAAGTACTGGACCAGCTGACCGCAATTTCGCCGCGCTTTCGCGATATGCCGTTTATTTTCCTCACGGCGCTGACGGATCGAGACAACGAGCTCAAGGGGCGCACGCGTGGGGCCGATGACTACGTCCACAAGCCGATCGATTTCGACGTCCTCGCCACGATCATCAATGCTCGCTTGGTCCGCGTTGCCCGCATGGAAGTATGGCCGCGAACGATCGAGTTGAGCGAGCGCGAGATTGAAGTGCTGACCTGGTCGGCGCGGGGCAAGACGTCGGACGAAATTGCGACGATTCTTGGGCTGAGTAAGCGCACGGTCGACTTTCACATGGACAATGCCCGCGCCAAACTCGGCGTGGCAACCCGTACGCAGGCGGTAGTCAAGGCGGTGAGCGGCCGCCTTATCGAGCCATAGTTCCATCGGTTCCTGGCCCCGAGGTCTTGCCCGCCGACGGTTGCGCGGATACCGCGCCACCGGGCAGGGTCCGCGTGGCGCTCCGGTTTTGACCGCCTGCTTTTGCCGCATCCGCCATCGTCTGAGTTCGGGGATGAGGGTCGGATGCGGGAGGGGACGCTTTTTTCGGGCCGTCCCCGAGGCGGCCGCTCGGGGCCGGCGTT
>OKRD01000074.1 GCA_900290335.1 Burkholderiales bacterium
GGATACAGCGACGATGGTGCCATTTCCTCGCCGCCCGCCCCATAGCATCTACGGGTTCGCGCCTCGGTCCATGCGTAGGATGGGTTGAGCGTCAGCGAAACCCATCGGAGCTGACCAGAAATGGAGAAGGCTCCGGAAGTCGCCTTCCGGAGCCTTCGGCATTGTCTGAGGGCGTCGTTGCCCCGATGGGGCCTAGAGCGCGACGCGAGCGTCGGAGATCCAGGCCACGGCAAACGGCGCCACTTTGAGACAATGAGACACTGGATCACCTCCTTTCATGTTGTTGCGGACTGGGCGGGACTATGCACAGGAGGCGGGGGATTCGCAAGGGGGGTGAAAATGTCGGGCCCCGGCATCGCGCTGTAGCAGGCAAGGATTCACCGCGGCACCTGCTCCAGTGTCATTGCGAGCGAAGCGAAGCAATCCAGCGCGTTGTACGCATACTCCACTGGATTGCTTCGCTTCGCTCGCAATGACACCCGCGGAAACGGTGAACAAAGGCAAGGCCTGCGCTCGGCGGTATGAATCCTGCTTTATTCCGGATAGATCATCTTCCGCGTCACCCCGCCATCGACGATGAACTCGCTGCCGGTAACAAAACCGCTTTCGGCGCCGACCAGCCAGGCTGCAAGCGACGCGATGTCCTCCGCCGTTCCGACGCGGCCGGCCGGGTGGAACGCGTGATCCTCGGGCCGGGGCGCTTCGCCCTTGGTGAAGATCCAGCCGGGGCTGATGCAGTTCACCCGCACATCCGGCGCCAGGCTGATCGCCAGAGCATGTGTCAGCGCCGCCAGCCCGCCCTTCGATGCGCTGTACGCCTCGGTACCCGGCTCGGACATGTGCGCGCGTGTCGACGCTATCGTCACCACGCTGCCCTTTGCCGCGCGCAGCAGCGCCTCGGCGGCGCGCACCAGCAAAAATGTGCTCGTCAGGTTGGTGGCGATCACTCGCGACCATTCTGCCAGCGTCAGTTGCGCGATCGGCCTGCGGATATTGATCCCCGCATTGCACACCAGCGCATCCAGCCTGCCTTCCTGTGCCGCCACGCCGGCGAGCAGCGCGGCGACCGAAGTCTCGTTCGACACGTCGCAGATCACATGCCGACCGTTTGCCGCGGTGAGATCGGCGGTTATCACCCGCCAGCCGTCGCGTGCCAGCCGCGCGGCGATCGCGGCACCGATCCCGCGTGCGCCACCGGTGACCAGAGCCGTGCGCGCAGCGTCATCCATCGGTATCATCCCTCAAAGGTCGATCCAGGACAAATGGCCGCCCTTGCCCGCGCCGGTGTCGAGGAAGACCGCGGTGCCGCCGGCGCTGCCGCGGCGGATATAGGGGCGGCCGTCGGTGCTGCGGCGGTCGTGCCCGCAATAGACCGTGATCCTGGCCGGGATGCGGTCCACCCAGCGGATGCTTCGCTCGGGGAAGCCGTCGGGCTGGGTGCGTCCGGTGGGTTCCCCGTACAGCGCGCGCGCCAGCGGCCCGTGCGGCCGCTCCAGGCAGTTGTCGGGCGGCGGCGTCTCGAGCATCACGGTGTGGAAGCCGCCATGCACGAACAGCGTATCGCCGCGGCGCAGCCAGGCGGGCGCGGTCGCCACCTCCGCCACCACGCGCTCGCGCATTCTGTCGTCCAGCTGCGCCACGGTTGCCTCCAGTACCGCCTCGCTACGGACGGGCAGGCCGGCGACGCAGCGCGCCAGCTTGAAGTCGTGATTGCCGAGCAGGAACAGGCCGCGTCCCGCGTCGATCAGCCGGAACATGATGCGCAGTGCCTCGGCGCTGTCCGGCCCATAGTCGGTGAGGTCGCCGAGCTGGATCACGAAACGGTCCGTCGCGGCGGCATAGGCGAACGCGGCGGCGTCGCCGTGCACGTCGCCCACCACGCGGATGGGCGCGTCCGGGGGAAGCGGAGGAGGCGCCATGTCGCCGCCAGCCTA
>OKRD01000054.1 GCA_900290335.1 Burkholderiales bacterium
TCGAACGCTCCCGACATGATTTCGACCACGACACCTGTCACCGCCGATCGTGCCACCTTGACTCTCCTCCCGCCATGTCCGTTCATCGCCTGCACGAAGACGACAGGCGGCGGGACATGACGCAGAAATCCAAGCAGGTCGGCAGCTTCCGCGAGGCGGTGCAGGACATTCCCGACGGCGCCACCATCGCGTTCGGCGGCTTTGCCATGCCGGGCGTGCCGTTCAACCTCATCAAGGCGCTCCTCGATCACGGCGCGAAACAGCTCACCCTCGTCGCCAACACCACCGGCGGCGCGCAGCAGCCGCGCATGCCGGACATCGGCATGCTGGTGGAGAACGGCCAGGTCAAGAAGGTGATCTGCGCCTTCACCGCACCCACACGCCCCACCGACACGCTGCCGTTCACCAAATACTACGAATCCGGCGAGGTCGATGCCGAACTGGTGCCGCAGGGCACGCTCGCCGAGCGAATGCGTGCCGCCGGCGCCGGCATCCCGGCGTTCTACACGCCCACCGCAGTGGGCACCGAACTCGCCGCGGGGCGCGAGACGCGGGTGATCAACGGCCGCGAATACCTGCTGGAATACGCGCTGCCGCTCGACTACGCGTTCATCCGCGCCGTGCGCGCCGACACGTTCGGCAACCTGCAGTTCCATCGGTCGCAGCGCAATTTCTGCCCGGTGATGGCGACCGCGGCGCGCATCACCATCGCCGAGGTGGACGAGGACATCATGCCGGCCGGCACGATCGATCCCGACATGGTGCACACGCCGGGCATATTCGTGCATCGGCTGGTGAAGGTGCCGCCGCCGCCCGAAGGACTGTGGCCAACACGCCGCCAGGAGCGCCGTCGATGAGCGGAACCACCAAGGGCCTTAACCGCCAGCAGATGGCGGATCGCATCGCGCTCGAGTTCCAGGATGGCTGGATCGTCAATCTTGGCGTCGGCATCCCGACGATGTGCTCGAACACCGATATAGGCGATCGCGACATCATCTATCATTCGGAGAATGGCGTGATCGGCTACGGCCCGATCGCGGCGGAGGGCGAGGAGGATCTGAACCTGGTGAATGCCGGCGGGCAGAACGTCACGCTGAAACCGGGCGCTGCCGTTGTGCATCATGCGGATTCGTTCGGCATCATCCGCGGCGGGCGCATCGACGTGACGGTGATGGGCGCCTACGAGGTGGCGCGCAACGGCGACTTCGCCAACTGGAAGATCACCGGGCAGAAGGGTGGCGGCATCGGCGGCGCGATGGACCTCGCCGCCTGCGCCAAACGCGTGTTCATCATCCTGGAGCAGACCACGCGCAGCGGGGCGCCGCGGCTGGTGGACCAGTGCGCGCTGCCGGTAACGGCGCGCGGCGTGGTCAAGCTGGTGTCGACCAACTAGTCGAGCCGATCGGCGAGGGTTTTCGAATCCGCGAGATCGCGCCCGGCATCACGCTGGACGAGGTGCACGCCAGCGTCGGCTGCAAGCTGATCGTGCCGGAGATTCTGCCGACGGTGCGGGTGGTCGGCTGACCTGACGGATACGTCAGGTCTTCCCGGCGTAGCTCTTCGCCATCCCCTCCGCCGGTTCCGCCTGCGGACCGAACGGCATGATCGGATAGCGCAGCCCCGCCTTCGCCAGACCCTGCAAGCCGATCACCGCGCGCTGCAGATCCTCGGGCGGGCAGGCCATCAGCATCTCGTCATCCGACACCCCGCCGTAGCGCCGCTCGGCATAACAGGGGATCGACAGGGAAACCTCGCGCGTCTTCAGCGCATGGCCCCAACTGTCGGCGCACGCGCTCTCGCCGGTGATGGAGAAGTCGTAGCGCCGGTAGTTCCGCCATTGCAGTCCGTTGATGAACAGGATCATCTGCGCCGGGTTGCCATAGAACAGGCAGATGTCCGGCGGATCCAGCCGCGCCGTGCGCAGCGGCGCCGCCACCAGCCCGTGATAGCGCCCCGGCGGCACGCGCGGCATCTGCGCCTGGTGCGCCGCCGCGGCCTCGCGGTTCTCGAACCACACGCCCTCCATCCGGCGGCCCGACATGAAGGCCTCCCCCGGTGCGTCCAGCCCGATCACGCTGCTGCAACTGGAGAACGGCGCGACGTTTTCGGTGGTGATGCCCAGCGTGAAGCCGGCCATGCGCGCCTGCGTGACGAGCTGGCAGGTGGTGAACGTCTTGCCCTTCGGCGGCCGCCGCAGGCCCG
>OKRD01000004.1 GCA_900290335.1 Burkholderiales bacterium
GGCTTTTGGTCCGAGCGAGCCGTATTCGGGAAATTCGTCGACCAGCATGACGGCCGAATCGCCGATGCGGATCATGGCGTGGAGTAGTTTGCCCTTGGGATCGGCCAAGCGGGACGCTTCCACCGCGTTGAACGCCTTCTTGTAGAACTCAATCGCGTCAGCGGCACCGGCACAGGTCAAGTGCGGCGTTACCGTGCGCATTCCGTCCGGGACAGGCTTTACTCGTGACATGGCAGGGTCTCCTTCTGCGTAATCGCCCGGTCTTACGAGCGGTGCAGCTCTTTGAGCTCGGGGAACTTGGCTGCGGCTTGTTGTACGTCCGCCGGAAAGTCGGAAAACTCATGCACCTGGCGAATCTCGATTACCTCGTTGCTCGAGGCGGGGCACCGCAACGCCCATTCGATGGCCTCTTGCTTGGAGTCGACCTTTATCATCCAGTAGCCGCCGAGCGCTTCCTTGGTTTCAATGAAGGGCCCGTCAGTCACCTGGGGTTTGCCGCTGGCGAAGGAGACGCGCGCGCCCATCGAGAGCGGCTGCAGCCCGTCGAGCGAGAGGAGCACGCCGGCTTTTTGCAGTTCCTCGTTGTACTTCATCATCGCGGCAACGGCCTTGGCGTCGGGCATGGTGCCAGGGTCCGCTTTCTCGTACCCCTTGGGGATCATCAACATCATGAAACGCATGTTCTTATCTCCTTGTCTAGTCTAGGGAAAACGTCACCCGCACTGCCCCGCCTGGCGGGGGACTGGAATTGGCGCTCGAAGGCACGCAAAGGTGCCGCTCTTGACCAATAGTCGATCGGGCGATCCCGAAATCGACAAGGCCCGACTAATTCTTCAATTCGGCCAGCCGGCGCTCAATGAAGCGACGCTCCGGCTGCGTGTGGGTGAGCTCAAGCGCTCTATGGTAGGAGGCCCGCGCCTGCGCGGCTTTGCCCAGGCGCCGGCACAGGTCGGCGCGCGTGGCGTGCGCGAGGCGGTAATCCGACAGGTCGCCGCGCGCGAGCAGGGCGTCGATGAGCGCCAGTCCGGCTTGCGCTCCGTCACGCATAGCCACGGCAACGGCACGGTTTAACTCGACGACGGGCGATGGATCCGCCCGCATAAGCAAGTCATACAGGCTTGCAATCTCGCCCCAGTCGGTCGCGGCCGCACTGGTTGCTTGCGCGTGCACCGCGGCAATTGCTGCCTGCAGGCAGTAGGGGCCAGCCCCAGGCATGGGCAAGGCGCGTTCGACCAACGCAATACCCTCGCCGATCAAGTCCCGGTCCCAACGGGAACGGTCCTGTTCGTCGAGCAAGATGAGATCGCCCGAGGGCGCCGTGCGCGCCGCGCGCCGGGATTCCTGCAGAAGTAGCAGGGCCAGGACCCCCAGCGCTTCGGGTTGCGGCAACAGCTCCGCCAGGAGCCGCGCAAGGCGGATCGACTCGGCCGAAAGATCGTGTCTCGTTATGGACCCTCCGCCGGTCGCGGAATAGCCCTCGTTAAACAAAAGGTAGATGGTGCGCAGCACACCGTCCAGCCGTTCCGGCAGTTCATCCGGCGTTGGTACCAGGTAGGGAATCTTGGCGTCGCGGATCTTGGCCTTCGCGCGCACGATGCGCTGTGCGAGCGTGGGGGCGCTTGTCAGATACGCTGCCGCGATCTCCTCGGTCGTTAGGCCGCAGACCTCGCGCAGCGTCAGGGCAACCTGGGCGTCGGGCGTCAGTGCGGGGTGGCAACAGGTGAAGATCAATCGCAGGCGGTCATCCTCGATCCGCTCGCTCTCGGGCGCGATCGCATCGTCGGCAATATTCTCGACTTGCTCGGCGACGTCATCGAGCGCGTCAAAGCGAGCACGGCGGCGGATGCCATCGATTGCCTTGAAGCGGCCGACCGACACCAGCCACGCCCGGCGCTTGGCGGGCACGCCGTCCTTGGGCCATTGCTCGAGCGCCGCTCGGAAGGCATCGTGCAGCGCCTCCTCCGCGATATCGATGTCGCCAAGCAGACGGATCAAGGTGGCGAACACGCGGCGCGACTCGCAGCGGTAGACGTCCTCGACGATCTCCCGCATCTGTTTCGTTGCGTTTTCGCTCATCGGATCGGTTCCGCCCAAATGGCTCCACCCCGAAAATATATCGACAGGGGTTTTTCGCCCATTCGTGGTAACTCCCATGCGTGACGAACCTGGACGCAGCGCCCGATTCATAGGGCCTACCGGCGGCGCCGGCCGCGGCCGGTTTCCTTGTGAATGGCTTGCGCCGGATCCATTCGCTGGCCATCGCGATCGCCGAGGTCGGCCTGATCGCCGCCGTTCCGCTTATCGTGACGCATTGCGAGCGACCGGGCAACGTTGGCTTTGTGGATGCTGCGCCCACGGCTGTACGGACGGCTTCGTCGGCTCCCGTGCCGGCTCCCCCCTGCGTCGCTTGCGGCGAGATCGTAGCCATTCGTACGCTCCGCGAGGACAGCGAGGGCAGCGGCGTCGGTGCGGTGACCGGCGACGTGCTGGGGGGCGTGCTCGGCCACCAGATCGGTGCCGGCCGCGGCAAGGAAGCCCTGGCGGCTCCGGGTGTGATCGGCGGTGCCCTGGGAGGCAACGAGGTCGGAAAGCAGGCGAAGGCGATGACGCTGCATCTGATTGACGTGCCCAGGGCCGATGGCTCCGCGCGCACGGTCTCGCAGAGCACGCTGCCGATCCTGGCGATCGGCATGAGAGTCGAGGTTGCGGACAATACGATAGTGCCGCGTTGATCCGCCGGTCGGCGCAGGCGCTTGCTTCAGACGTAGCGATTCCGCGATCGGGGAAGCCGCAGGGGGAGGCCCTGGCGGCATCCACGGCCAAGCGTATCGATCCGGACAAGCCCGGCTCGGTGCGGCATGCCTCGCGCCCGAGCTGGACGGATTTTTTTCACCCACGTAACCCCGCCGGCACCAAAGCTCCGTTTATAACCTTGTCACAACCAAACGGAGCAAAGTCATGCGCCAAGGTATTGTCGCGGCCGCCGCCGCGGTTCTGGCTGCCTGTTCGCCGCCAACAGAATCCATGGCATACGAGCGCGCTGGCACCTGGCACGGTGCCAATCTCGCCGATGTCCAATTGCTCGACCGCGATACTGGGGAGCGATTGCCGATCTACTGGCACGACGGGCAGCGCTGGATTGCTGGCACACCGGGCCACCGCTATGAGGTTTCGGTGCGCAATACCACGCCCGGGCGCATTCTTGGAGTCGTCTCGGTCGATGGCATCAACGCGGTCAGCGGGGAAACCGCCGACTGGAGCCAGCGCGGATATGTCCTGGCGCCTTGGCAGGCATTCGACGTCCTGGGTTGGCGCAAGTCGCAGAGCCAGGTGGCCGACTTTGTCTTCACGGCGCTCGACGACTCTTACGCGGCCCGGACGGGGCGCCCGGACAATGCCGGGGTGATCGGTGTTGCGGTGTTTCGCGAAGCGGTTCGGCCGCCTGCGCCGCCGACAAGCGTGAGCAGGGCAAGGCCGTCCGGTGAGCCAGGCTCGGAGGAGGGCGCCGCGGACCGCGCGGTGGGGGGGCAAGGTCCTGCATCTGCCGGGGCAATGGCCAAGGCGGCGCCCGGGGCACTCCTGCAGGAGCAGCGGCTGGGTACCGGACACGGGCCAGCGGAAACCTCGGTCGTTTCCACGACGAGCTTCGATCGCGCGCAGGAGCACCCCGACCAGGTGATCGAGATTCGCTACGAGCGCCGGGAGCGCCTGGTCGCTATGGGAGTCATTCCCGCGCCGAGCGGTCCGCGGCCCTTCCCGGGGTCGGCCGAGTCGGGCTTTGTTCCCGACCCGCCCGACCGGCTCCGGTAGTTCTTGGCCTCCGCAAGGCAGACGCGGGGCGGCGGATCCGGTTTCCCGCTTTTTGGCCCGGGTCCGCATAATGGCCGGATGCGCCAATCTGCGAAGACGTTCGACGCTGGGGCGCTGCGCCCGTCAGGCCGCAGCGCGGACCTGTCGCCGCTGGACAGGCCGGATGCAACGCCAGGGGAGGGCGACGAGGCGCTTATGAAGCGCTACGCTGCTGGCGATGTGGCTGCCTTCGAGCGCCTTTATGCGAGGCACGAAGGCGCGGTATACCGATTCTTGCTGCGCTCGGTGGGCATCGCAGCGATCGCCGATGAATTGCTGCAGGACGTGTGGATGAGCGTTATTCGCTCGGCCGATGGCTACGAGGCGCGGGCACTGTTTTCAACGTGGCTGTACCGGATTGCGCGAACCCGCCTGATCGATCACTGGCGCGCACGCGACCCGGCCGTGCTCGTGAGCCTCGACGCGGCGGCGCGCGATGACGGCGACAGCCACTGGGCCGGGGCGCTGGCCGCCGACCGCTCCGTCGAACCCGAGGTCAGAGCCCTGGACAGGGCGCAGGCACGCGCCTTTACCTGCGCCGTCGAAGCATTGCCGGCGGCGCAACGCGAGGCATTCCTGCTGCATGTGCAGGCGGACCTAACGCTTGCGCAGGTCAGCGCGGTAACGGGGGTGGGCGTCGAGACCATCAAGAGCCGCCTGCGCTACGCCAGCGACAAATTGCGAGGCGCGATGCAAGAATGGCGCAACGACCGATGAACCAGCCTCTCGAACCTGACGAGCGCGTTGCACAGCGACTGCGCGAGGCCCACGCCTTGCTCGACGAGCAGCCGTCGGCCACGGTACGCTCGGCAATCTTGCTGGCTGCGGCGCGGCGCAACAAGGAGGCGCCCGGCGCCCGCACGGAGCGCGCCGGTGCCCGGCCGCCTTGGCTACGGTTCTTTGCCTGGCGACCTCCCCTGGCGGCCGGGGCGGCGATCTTCGCCGGCGTGCTGGCGATCACCATCGGTCTGCGCGTCGAGCGCGAGCAAGGCGCCGTGGCGCCCTCATCGGCTCCTTTCGCGCCGGGCGAGGGAGGGGCGGCTCCTTCTGCGCCGAGCGCCAAGAACCCGTCCTTAACTCCGGCACCCGCGACGATCGAAACAGGGCGCATCATGCGCGCGCCCGAGGGCGATGGCGCGGTCCCTGGCAGTGTGCCTGTCCCGCTTGGCGCTGCTAGACCAAAGGCGGCCGCGTCGTCCGCGACCGGCGGGTCCGCGGCGGAAGGGGCAAGCGAGGCCGTGCAAAGCGAAATGCAGCTTGCTCCGGCGCCATCCATGCCGGCCGCCCCGGCCGACCGGTCGGCGTTGAGCGGTGCCGGCGCGGAGCCTGGCGCGCGCGCGCGGCGCGCGCCGGAGACGATCCCGAATCTGCAGCACGACGCGTTGACGGATCGGCAACCTTTGCCCGTTTCGGCGCTCAAGCAGGCGCCAACGGCGAGCTCGCATGCGGCGTACACGAGTTCGCCGGAGCTCTGGCTCAAGCACATCGCCGAGCTGCGCGCGGCGCGGCGCGATGCCGAAGCCGAGCAGGAGCTCGCGCGCTTCGCCAGCGCCTATCCGAACCTGGCAATACCGCCAAGCGCTCAACCGCGCTGAGCTTCTATTGCCGGCCGGGTTGCGCCAACAAGGTCCGTTCTCACCCTGTCAGGGCGCGCGATATTGCGTGATGCGATTTCGGGTCGAATTCGATACGGTGGGGCGAGATCCAGCTCCGGCGCGCGGTCGTGGCAGAGCGGCCCGGTCACACAGACCGCTCCGAGCTGTAGTGCGCCGAGGATCCCCAAGGTTCACGATGGCTATGACGCGCGGCGCTGCGTTACTGGCCACATCCGCGCGAGGCAAATAGAATCCGATACTCTTGGCCAACGTCGGGCTTGCAGTGGGCCTTTATCCCGATCGACGCAGACGCAAGGTGCTGCATCGGCTCACACGGAAGCAGCAGCATTGCCGCGGACAGAGTGGCCTGTCGCGGAGTACTTGGGGTTGTGAAGTCCGGACGGGCATGGAGCCCCTTGCAGGGTCCGTATCGTGGCCGCGGTAGCGCAGGAGATGATTGCGTGGCAAAGTCTCTCAGTCGATCAAAGGTTGAACTCTTTCTTACCTGTCCCCGATGTTTCTGGCTCGATCAGGTTGCGAAGGTGCCCCGGCCGCCGGGCTTCCCGTTCAACCTCAACAATGCAGTCGACCAACTCCTCAAGAACGAATTCGACCAGTTCCGGGGTGGAAGCGCCGTGCCGCCGCGTTTGGCGCGGGAGGGGCTTACCTACCTACCTGCGTATCATCCGGAGCTCTCTGCTTGGCGCCAGAATTTCAAGGGCGTGCGGGTTGAAGACGCGGCGACCGGGCTCACGGTCTTTGGCGCAATTGACGACCTTTGGGTTGATGCGCAGGGCGTGCACTACGTCGTCGACTACAAGGCAACGTCTAAGACCGACGAGGTCACCCTGGATGCGGACTGGCAGATCAGCTACAAGCCCAGTGGCTGCTGCGCCGGCGTGGCTTGAAGATCTCGAACACGGCCTGGTTTGTCTACGCCAACGGTATTCGCGGTGCCGGCCCCTTTGACGATGTCTTGCGCTTTCGCACCAAGCTGATTGCCTATGACGGCAACGATGCCTGGGTCGGGCCCGCGCTAGCGGATGTCGTGCAGTGTCTCCAATTGCAACCCCCGCCGAGGCCGGCGCCGGACTGCGACTATTGCAGATACGTTGCGGCGGCGGCGGCGATTTCTTGACTTTCCTCTTCGGACGCGAGAAAATTCGCGTGCGCCGATTTGAGATAGACAGCTTGCGGGCGCGATAGAAATGCAGCTAAAGCGGATGGCAGTATGAGACCCGCTTTGGCTATGGCCGGCGGGTCTTTTGTTTTGCCGGTGTCGCCGATTTACCGACCACTTGCGGGCGACGGAAAAAATGCAGCTAAAGCGTCAGAAGCGAGTAGTTGCCGGGCCGGGCATCGGGGTTCCATATCGGAACTGGCAATTCTGACGAGATGGACGTTTGACGCGCTCCCGCCATGCATGGGGCCACGACTGCGGCGCGAAGCGTTTGGCGATGTCCCACGAAAGGTGCGCTGCGATGGCAAACGTCGTCCCGAATCCCGTGTTGACAGACCGCTTTGCGCAGGCTTTCGCGTTTGCCAGCATTGTCCACGCGAGTCAGACGCGCAAAGGAACAGCGATCCCGTACGTATCCCACGTGATCGGCGTCGCGTCGCTCGTACTCGAACACGGTGCCGACGAGGACACGGCAATTGCCGCGCTGCTTCACGATGCGCCTGAGGATCAGGGCGGCTACGCAATGCTCGCGCAGATCAAAGCGCGTTTTGGTGATCGCGTCGAGAAGATTGTCGAGGGTTGCACGGACACCTTTGAATCTCCGAAACCGGAGTGGGTGAAGCGCAAGACAGATTACCTTGCGCGCCTTGCCGATGAGTACGGCGGCGTAGACATTGCGACATGCACCGTAGCGGTGGCTGACAAACTGCACAATGCGCGTTCGATCCTGCAGGACCTGCGAAATGGTGTTGCGGTCTTTGACCGCTTCAGTGCCGACCAGGAAAAGCAGGGCTGGTACTTCGGCAGCCTGGCTCGAATGCTGCATAAGCGACTCGCGGGGGAGGAGGCCATGCCCCTCGCCGGGGCGTTGCTGCATGCCATCGAGGAAATCTCGGCGCATAAAGGCTGTGAAATGTTCGGGGTCGGCGTCGAGAAAGGCTTTCGCGGAGTGCAGTGCCCAGGCTAAGAGGGGTCTGAAGGCAACCTAAAGCTCCAGAGCATTGGTTGTTTGGACTCCAAGTAGTGGTGGTACGTCGTGATTTAGCCCCACTTGCGGCGACGTAAAACAAGCAAGCTAAACGGGGCGTTCTCCCGACCGCAACCTGGTGGGTCAAACCGAGGAACGAAGTCATGAATGAAATTGCCGCGCAAGTGCGACCCGAACACGGGTGGGCCCAGAGCAAGCCCCAAGAGCGTCCGTCGCCAGAGGCCATCGAAAAGCGATACCGGCGCACGATCAATGCGCTGGTTGACGAGTCCCGCGAGAGCGATTCGACGGCAATACTCGTCGACGTGCTCGCGTGGACGATCGCGCGGAGCATTATCGGCTGCCGCACGCGCGGGGGAGCTGGTGACCTCATGCGGCGCATCGGTGACTATGTCTGCAAGCTTGTCGACCGGCAAGCCGCGCAGGGGGAAACCGAAAAAGCCAGGGAGGAAGGTCGCTTGCCGCATTAAAGCGAGAGGGCAAGAACAAATGCTGGTCCTCTGGTCGCGAATTCGTTCGCGGCCAGGCGCCAGCTCGATCTCGGCGCCGACGCGGTGCGGAGGGAGGGTGCGATGTTTCAGGCGCGCGATCTCGGGCAGTTCCGCAAATCGTGACGGCATGGCGGATTCGGATGCGCAGCCCATCGACCAGACCCGCGGCGGCCGGGCGAGGGATCGCCTCCTGGCGCGCGCGGTGGCGGGAGCTTCGCACCGTGTCTTACAATCGGCACGAGGATGAGCCACTACTGGTCCTGCAACGGCAACGACTCGGCTTGCGTCAGCGGACCATCCGCGTGGCGCTTTCTTGAAACCAAGACGTGCCGGCACGACGGACGGAGCCTCTTCGTGGATTGGAGCCTCGCGAGCCGGCAGCCAGCCCACGACACGTCGCGCTGCCGGGCGACGTAACCCGACACGCGCCGGTGACCGATGAACCGGCGCTGCGGTCCGCCGGCGGTCTCGAACACGAAGCGTGGCTGGATCCGGTTCACCGGGCGATCCGGCAATGGTTCCCGTCTTGTTTTTCGGGCCTCCTCGTGACGTGATCCAGGGCAGGCAAGCGCGGGAGCCAGAATGCTGAGTGGTCCTCGGGAATCCAGGATAGCGCCGCCGGACGAGTGTGCTACGCCTCTGGCGCCGGCCGGCCGGCCGCCGGACCGCAATGCCGCGGCCGTGCTGCTGGCCGTGATCGCCGCCTGCCTCATGCTGCAGCCGCTGTCGACGGATCTGTACCTTGCGTCGTTGCCGCCCATCGCCCGTTACTTCCAGGCACCGCCCGCTACCGTGCAGCAGACGCTGTCGCTGTTCGTCTTGGGCTTTGGCGTGGCGCAGTTGGTGGCCGGCCCGATGTCGGACCGGTACGGGCGCCGGCCCGTGCTGCTCGGGGGCCTGGCGCTGTATGTCGTCGCGAGCGTCGCGTGTGCAGCGGCGCAGTCCATTGCCCTGTTGCTGGCAGCGCGGCTGGGCCAGGCCGTCGGGTGCTGCACGGCGGTAGTCATTGCCCGCGCGATCGTGCGCGATGTCCATTCACCATTGGAAGGCGCGCGCGTTGTCGCGCGTGCCACCAGCATCATGGCGCTGGCGCCGCTGCTGGGTCCGATTGCCGGTTCCTACCTGCAGGTGGCCTTCGGATGGCGCGCCGCGTTCATCCTCGTCGCCGCTTTCGGCGTGGCGCTGTTGGTGCTGACCTGGTCCCGGTTTCAGGAGACCAACGAGCACAGGAATCCCGCCGCGCTGCGGCTCTCCGGGCTCGCGCACGGCTACCGCCAGATTCTGTTAGTTCCGGCCTTCTGGGCCTACACGCTGCCCGGCGCTCTTTCCTATGCTTCCATTTTCGTCTTCATCTCGGGCGCATCGTTTGCGCTCACCGACATTCTCCGGGTGTCGACTGTCTGGTTCGGCTATGCCTGGGCATTCGGCGTGAGCGGTTTTCTCTCCGGCACGGTCGTTTGTCGAAGGTTGTTTGTCCGGATCGGCGTTGCACGCGCCGCGTCCCTCGGCGC
This sequence comes from Burkholderiales bacterium, assembly GCA_900290335.1. Taxonomy (GTDB): domain Bacteria; phylum Pseudomonadota; class Gammaproteobacteria; order Burkholderiales; family Burkholderiaceae_F; genus GJ-E10. The sequence goes on from OKRD01000004.1 coordinate 9,615, forward strand.
AGTGCTGAGCGCCGTCGCCGGGATCTTGTTTGCGGCGGCGGTCGCGCTCGGTCTGCGTCACTGGGCGACGGTTGTTCTAAGCCAGTTTCTTGTCATGTTCGCCCATGGCATCAATTGGCCCTGTGCCCAGGTTGGCGCGGTTGCCCCCTTCGCCCAGCGGGCAGGGGCCGCGGCCGGGTTACTGGGCTTCTTCACGATGTTCGCAGCGATGCTCGTTGGCACCTGGATCGGCGTGAGCTATGACGGCACGCTGTATCCGATGGCGCTGACTTCGGCGGGCCTAGGGCTGTTGCTGTTCGGCAGCGCACGCGTTCTGGCACGGCACCGCGGATAACGGTCCCGGGAAGAAGCCGCACGTGAGGCCCCGGCCTGCCGCATCGAGTCGGCGTTGCTTGCGGGTCCGCAACGGCGTCCAAGGTTTGGCGGAACGTGGCGCATCCCACCCGACGGGCGCAGACAGAGCCTACCCCCGGCGTTGGCCGCAGGCGGGCGGTCGGGTTTCGAAGATTCGCGCGGGGCCTCCCGCCTGTCGGAGACTCCCGCGCCGCGGACGGCGCCGACTCCCGAAGCTCGTTCGGCTATCGCGGCTCTGAATGCAAACTGGCCCGCAGTCGATCGGAATTCTCAACCGCGGGGGATTCAGGCCTCTTTGTGATAGCGGACGATGCGAGCGACTTCGTTCTTCGAGCCCAGGATGACCGGCACGCGCTGATGCAGGTCCGAGGGCTTGATGTCCATGATGCGTTCGTATCCGCTGGAAGACAAGCCGCCCGCCTGTTCGACGATGAAGGACATCGGATTGGCTTCAT
>OKRD01000167.1 GCA_900290335.1 Burkholderiales bacterium
ACTACACCCGGTTCGAGGCTGGCCACGAATACCCCATATATGCCCGCCGCAAGGAATCGATGAGCGCCGCCGAACAGATCCTGCTCGACGGCAATGAACTTGCAAAGGGGCATGAGTACTTCCAGATCGGCGATCAGGCAGTCAGCCCTGACGGCAATATGCTCGCGTTTACCGAAGACGACGTCGGTCGGCGCCAGTACGTGCTGCGCATAAAGGATCTGCGAAGCGGCCGGATCCTTCCGGATCGTGTGCCGAACGTCGAGGCCGAAGTCGTTTGGGCGGGGGACAACAAGACCGTCCTGTATATCGAGAAGGATCCGGTCACGCTGCTATCGGTGCGTGTGCGCGCCCACGCGCTGGGCGGGGATCCGGCCGGCGATCGGCTGATATACGAGGAAGAGGATCACAGTTACTACCTGAGCGTGGGCAAGAGCCGCTCGGAGAAATACCTGTTCATCTCCAGCTCCAGTACGCAGCAAAGCGAGTGGCGCTTTGCCGATGCCAGCGATCCGCAGCTGCGCTTGCGGATCGTCCTGCCGCGCGAGGCGGACCACGAGTACCAGGTCGAGCACCTGGGCGACAACCTCGTCATTCGCACGAACTGGCAAGCGCCCAATTTCCGCATCGTGAGCGCCCCGATCGCCTCGAGCGCCGACAAGCGCACGTGGAAGGATCTGGTCCCGCACCGCGAAGACGTATTTATCGAGACCTTCGAGGTATCGACCCGGTATCTGCAAATCAACGAACGCTCGGGTGGCCTGCGCAAGATCCGCGTTCGCGACTGGCGGGACGGCGCCGATCCGGGCAAGGACACCTTGATCGATTCGTCCGAGCCGGCCTATGCCATGACGCTGGTGCATATCCCGGATATCGACAGCCGCACCCTGCGCTACGAATACACCTCGCTGACGACTCCGCGCACCACGTACGACTATGACATGCAAACGCACGTGCGCCAGTGGAGGAAGACCGAGGTCGTTCTGGGTGGCTTCGAATCGACGAACTACGTGACCCGGTATCTCTTCGCCACCGCGCGCGACGGCACCCTGGTCCCGGTCTCGCTCGCCTACCGCAAGGGCACCAAGCTCGACGGAACGGCACCCGTGTACCAGTATGGCTATGGTTCGTACGGGTATTCCCTGGATCCGTCGTTTCATTCGAGCTGGGTGAGCCTCATGGACCGCGGCTTCGTCGTGGCGATCGCGCACGTGCGCGGCGGCCAGGAAATGGGGCGCAAGTGGTTCGAAGACGGTCGCCTGCTGCACAAGCGCAATTCTTTTACCGACTTCATCGATGTCACCGATCAGCTCGTGCGCGAGGGGTACGCGGCGCGCGACAAGGTGTGCGCGCAAGGTGGCAGCGCCGGAGGTCTGCTGATGGGCGCCGTGGCCAACATGGCGCCGGATCGCTACCGCGTCATCGTCGCGCATGTGCCCTTCGTCGATGTCGTGACGACGATGCTCGACGAGAGCATTCCGCTCACGACCAACGAGTTCGACCAGTGGGGCGACCCACGCCAGAAGGCGTACTACGAGTACATGCTGTCGTATTCGCCCTACGACAACGTGCGCGCCCAGAACTATCCGGCGATGCTGGTGTTCACGGGGTTGTGGGATTCGCAGGTCCAGTATTACGAGCCTGCCAAGTGGGTTGCCAAGCTGCGCGCCGTGAAGACCGGCCGCCACCCGCTGTTGTTCAGCGTCGACATGAGTGCGGGCCACGGCGGCAAGAGCGGCCGCTTCCAGCGCTACCGGGAAACGGCGCGCGAATACACTTTCGTGCTCTGGCAATTAGGGCGTGATCGCTAGTGGCGGTGCCCGGCGTGCCAGTGCTGGCTCTCCTCGTCACGTTTTTCCTGTCGACCGGCGCCACCGCCGGCGCCACAGCAGGGGAAGCTGCCGGACTGCTTACCGTGCGCGATGCCTGGGTCCGCGCGACGGTCGAAGGGCAAACCGGCTCGGGCGCGTTCATGCAGCTAACGAGCCGGGAAGATGCGCGCCTGATCGGCGCGTCCTCTCGTGCGGCACAGCGTGTCGAGATTCACGAGATGCGCATGGTCAACGATATGATGACCATGCGGCGCATCGAGAGTCTGCCGTTGCCCGCGGGAACAACCGTGGCGCTGGACCACGATTACCACATCATGCTGATCGGGCTCAGCAAGCAGCTGCAGCCCGGCCAGATCGTGACCCTTACGCTGCAGGTCCTCGACGCGCGGGGGATGCGCCACGCGGTCGACGTCGTCGCGCCGGTACGCGCCCTCAATGCCGCGCCGGGTCGGTCCTCGCCAAAACATGACTGATCCGTCGGGCGCGCGCCGCACGATCGCGGTACTTGCCGTCGCTGCGCTGGCGCTGGCGACGCTCCTGTTCTTGTCCAGTGGGTCGCAAGGCTGGTTCGGCCCTTCCTCCGGAGTTCGGTTTCACGGCCGGGACGTCGCGCTCGAAGACCTAGGGGGACCGTTCACCTTGTCGGACATGTCGAATCAGCCGCGCTCGCTGAGCGATTTTCGCGGCAAGGTCGTGCTGCTCGCTTTCGGCTATACCCACTGCCCGGATGTCTGCCCGACGACGCTGGCCAAATTTGCCCAAGTCCGCCGCCTGCTGGGGGCAGATGGCCCGCGAGTGCAGGTGCTCTTCGTGACGGTTGACCCGCAGCGCGACAGCGCCGAGTTGCTGCGCAACTATGTTCCGTCCTTCGATCCGGACTTCATCGGTTTGCGCGGCACGAAAGCCCAGATCGACGCCGTCACCAAATCCTTTCACGCCCGCTACGAGATCGTCGACCACCAAGGCGATATCGTGGTCGATCACACGGCCTCGACATACGTGATCGACACCCGCGGCAAGACCCGAATCCTCACACCCTACGATCAACCGGCGCGTGAACTGGCCGACGACGTTCTCACCCTGCTGCGCAGCCCCTGAGCCGCCAGCCATGGGCACGGCGGTCGACGGCTACCGGCGGCCAGGGGAAAGAATCACGCCGACGCGCAAGTCCCGATCGCTGGCCGCAAGCTCGCAACTCCAACCCACGCGCTTGGTCATGTGGCGGATGAACGACTCGGCCGGGAGGCGAATCCCGAAGGCAAGCAGCAGCGTCGCGCTCAGGACCAAGCCAAAAGTCTTCAGGTCGACGGGAGGCGGCTGCGTCCGCGCGTAGGACCAGGCGAACCAGAGTTGCGCCGACACACCGACCGCCAAGCCAACGATGACTTCGGTCCAGGTATGCACCCCGACCACGACCCGCGAAATGGCGATGATGCCGACCAACAGCGCCACGAGTGCCGCGATTGCGATCCGCGCCGGCGCCGGACGTCCCGCCGCCGCAACGGTCCCCAGGATCCCGAAGACCGCCGCGCTCAGGCAGGCGTGCCCGCTTGGACTGATCAAACTGGCCTGCCAGTGGGCCCCGCAAGAGAGGAAGAACACCTTCAGGGCAGCGATCAGGACAACGGCTAGGAACACCGACCGCAGCAGCAACCATGCGGCGCGGCGCGACTGGAAGAGCCAAAGCATCCCTGCGCTGACCAGGGCCACGGGCAACAAAACGCCCGAGTCGCTGGCGCTCGTTACGACGACCGTGAAAGAAGAGAAGGCCACGTTGCCCTTCGATGATTGCACCAGGGGCCAATGTACCTGCCAACGCAAATTGCGCAAAACGGCAGAGAACGCCAAAAACGCCTGGATCGTAGCCATTTGCCGGCTCCGGCGGAGGGCACGGGGAGGGCGCTAGAATCGGTCCCAAGCGCCTGGCGTGGTAGCCGAGTCCGGACGCCGATGGTTTCCAGTCCATTACTCGCAATACCCGATCGCCACCATGCAAAAAACCGCATCCGCACGCGTGCAGCGCGCCAACTACCGGGCCCCGCCGTACCTGCTCGATCGCATCGCTCTGGAGTTCGACCTCGACCTTGATGCAACCGAGGTCGACGCCACGCTTCACTTGCGGCGCAATCCCGCGGTGCCCGCCGGCGCGCTGGAACTCAACGGCGAGCAGCTCGAGCTCCTGTCGATCGAGCTCGATGGGCACGCCCTAGCACCGGCAAGTTATCAGCTCGAGCCCGAGCTGCTGCGAATCAAGTCCCCGGTTGCCGATGCCTTCACGCTGCGGATCCGCAATCGCATTCGACCGCGCTCCAACTCCTCCCTGATGGGCATGTACGTGTCCAACGGCTCGCTCTTTACCCAGTGCGAGGCCGAGGGTATGCGCCGCATCACCTGGATTCCGGATCGCCCCGACGTGCTGGCGCGCTACACGGTGACGCTGCGTGCCAAGCGGGACCAGTTTCCGGTGCTGCTGTCCAACGGCAACCTGGTTAGTCATGGCGATCTTGCCAACGGACGTCATGTCGTAGTCTGGCAAGACCCCCACCCCAAGCCCAGTTACCTGTTCGCCGTCGTGGCCGCGAGGCTCACAAGCCGCGACGAAAAGGTCCGCACCCGCAGCGGGCGCGAGGTTCTGCTGCAGATCTGGGCAGAGGCCTCGGACCTGCCGCGGCTGGAGCATGCTGCGGCAAGCCTGCGCCGCGCCATCTCGTGGGACGAAACGCGCTTCGGACGCGAGCTCGATCTCGACCGCTACATGATCGTCGCCACGGCCGACTTCAACATGGGGGCGATGGAGAACAAAGGACTGAACATCTTCAACGCGAAGTACGTGCTGGCGGATCCGTCCGTCGCCACCGATGCCGACTTTGCGACCATCGAATCCATCATCGGGCACGAGTATTTCCACAACTGGTCCGGCAATCGCGTCACCTGCCGCGATTGGTTCCAGTTGAGCCTCAAGGAAGGGCTGACCGTCTTTCGCGACCAGGAGTTCACGCGCGACCTGCTCGAGGCCGAGGCCCTGGCGATGGGCGCCGACCCCGCGTCGGCGCGGGCGATCGCGCGCATCGACGATGTTCGGGCCTTGCGGGCGGTACAGTTTCCCGAGGATGCGGGCCCGATGGCGCACCCGATCCGTCCCGATGCCTACCTCGAGATCAGCAACTTCTACACCGCAACGGTGTACGAAAAGGGCGCCGAGGTCGTGCGCATGTTGCAGACCATGCTCGGGGTCGAATCGTTTCGACGCGGCCTGGACCTATATTTTGAGCGCCATGACGGCCAGGCAGCGACCTGCGACGAATTCATTGCCGCGACGGCCGACGCCAGCGGCCGCGATCTGGGTCAGTTCCTGCGCTGGTACTCCCAGGCCGGAACCCCGCGGATCGCGGTCAACCGCGTGTACGACGCCGACGCCGGCACGCTCGAATTGCGCATTGCCCAAAGTTGCCCGCCGACACCCGGACAGCAGAACAAGGAGCCTTTGCTCATCCCGCTGGCGCTCGGGCTGGTCGGCCCCGACGGCAAGGATCAGCCCTTGCATATCGAAGGGCAAGCTCCCGCGGCCGCAACGACCAGGGTCCTCGAGCTTACGCAGGGGGTGCACATCTTTCGCCTGCTCCAGGTAGCGCCTGGATCGGTGCCCTCACTATTTCGCGATTTCTCCGCACCGGTGATCGTCGAACACCATTACGAAGACCACGAACTGGCGCTGCTGGCCGCGCACGATAGCGACGGCTTCAACCGCTGGGAGTCCGGGCAAAAAATTGCGCTCGCCGCGCTGCTGCGGGCGACCGACAGCGTCGAGGCCAAGGAGGCGCTGCAGTTCAGCGAAACGCTGCTCCGGCTGATGGAGAGGACGCTGCTGGACGAAGGGGCTTCGCCGGCGTTTCGCGAGCGCAGCTTGCAGCTTCCCAGCGAAGTCGTGATCGCCGAGCAGCGCGCGGTCGTCGAACCGCAGGCCATCCGCGATGCCCGGCTCGGGCTGCGCCGCTGGCTGGGCAAAGAGCTGTCGGACCAGTGGCTGCAGACCTATCGCAAGATGAGCGGCCCGGAAAAATACTCGCCCGATTCCATGTGCGCCGGCCGGCGCGCCCTGAAGAATCTTGCTCTCTCCCACCTGGTGCCCGGTGGCGACAGCAGCGCGCTGGAGCTCGCGCGCCGCCAACTCGCCGAGGCCGACAACTTGACGGACCGGTACGCCGCGCTGGCGGCAATCGTTCACAGCCCGGCGCGGACCAAGGCGGAGGTCCTGTTGCAGGTTGCGCGCGAGTGGCAAGGCGAGCCGCTGCTGATGAACAAGTGGTTCTCGCTGCAGGCCACGGCGCCGGCGCACGAGGGCGAACCGCCCGTGCTGGAGCGCGTCAAGGTGCTGTTGCGGCACAGCGCCTACTCGGAGAAGAACCCCAACAACGTCAATGCCCTGGTGCTGGGTTTTTGCAGCGGCAACCCGGCCGAATTCCATCGACCGGACGGCTCGGGATATGCCTTCTGGGTCGATCAGGTGCTGCGACTCGATCGCATCAATCCCATCGTGGCGGCACGCGTCGCGCGCACGCTCGAACGCTGGCGCCGCTATACGCCCGATCGCAGTGCGCAGATGCGTCGGGCGCTCGAAGAAGTGGCACGCAATAACGACATTTCCCGCGACGTACGCGAAATCGTCGATCGCGCCCTGGCAAACTGACGCCCGCAGGAGCCCACGTGGCGCGTTTTTGCCAGACCCGCTTGCCGATCCGCTGCGAGCGATCCCGCGGCATGGCTGCCCATCTGCGCCTCCTGTACGAGGCCCATCCGATGGCCTTCCGGCTCGAGCAGGCCGGCGACCCGGCAACAGACGGGCGGCAACGGATCCTGTGGGTTTCGCGCCAAGCTCGCTGCATCAGCCGGTCGCGGTGTTGCTCGGCGGCAAGGAAGAAGTCGAGTACATACGCAAGCGGCACTCGTCCTGAGCGCGCACTGCGTTCGACGGCAACCCGCTTAGGGCGGCCCAGCGGGGCCGACGCGATGGATCCGGAGCAAGGCAAGGTCCGAATTGGCGCCAATCGCGCTAACGGCCAAAGCGGGCAGCTGCGCGGCGGCGTAGCGCCGTATCTCGTCGATTCGATCCGGCGCTAGCGCAAGGTACCCGTCGGACGCGCGGTCGGATCCTTGCATCGCCCGGGCCAGGTCGGGAATGGCTTGCACCGCTCCATCGGAATAAAAACGCAGGGACGCCGGCGCCTTGCGACCCAGGTACACGAGCACGCCCGGCGCCGAGCGGGTGCTCTCGCGCCACTGCGCAACGAGTCCGGCACTCGAATGGACCGCGACGTGGCGCGGGACCCAGGTGAAGACGGCGATGCCCAGCAGCATCGCCGCCGCGACCAAGGTTCCCAACACCGCAAAGCGCCGGCGCGCCACGTGTTCGATGCGCGGGACAAGAAAATCGGCAACCAGGACCGCCAGCGGCGCAAGGACCGGCAGGACGTAGGTCCAGATGATGTTGCCGGCGAAACTGAAGAAGACGACCGGCACCAGCGAGGCAAGGAGCAGCAGCGCGTGTTCGGGCTCGATGGCAAAGCGGCGCGGCCCGGCGCGCATCCAGCCGCGCGCCGAACCCAACGCGGCCGCCGCCGCCAGCAAGGTGCTCGTCCCCAAGGCCCCCGCCAGGTAGAGCCAGATCGTTCCCAGCGGCTCGGCGTGCGCCGTGCCGTACAGGTCCCCACCCCAGCCGGGCTTGAGAAAGCGCATGACATGTTCGCCCAACAGGAAATACTGCAAAAAGCCAGGCGTCCGCGCCTCCGCAAGCACGTACCACGGCACGCAGATCAGGCCGGCAAGCAAGGTCCCGGTGAGCCACGGCAGCGCGCTCCAGACCCAACCGAGCCGCCGCTGCCACAAGGTCCAGATCGCGACCGGGGCACCGACGTACAGCAGTATCACCGGTCCTTTCGCCAGCATGCCCAGGCCGGCCGCGACGAAAAAACCAAAGCGCCAAATCGGCGCCCGCGACCCGCGGATCGCGGCATGGTGAAACGCCGCGAGCATCCAGGTGGTGCACAGGGCCAGACTCGGATCGGTCATCACGGCGCCGGCGCTGACAAAGAACAGCACCGAGGTCGACAGCATTGCCATGGCTAGAAGCACGGCGCCGGTGCGCTCCGACCAGGTACGCCGCGAACCCAGCGAGTACGACCAGCTAGCACACAGCGCCAGAACGCCCAGCGCGCACAAAAACGATGGCAAACGCAGGGCAAACTCGTTGGTGCCCAACAGGCGCATCGAGGCGACGCTGAGCCAGGCATACAGCGGTGGCTTGGCCCAAAACGGCGTACCCGGAATTTCCTGCGGGGTGACCAAGTTGCCGGTTGTCAGCATCACCCGGGCGATCTCGCCATAGCGTGCCTCGCTCGTATCCATCAGCGGGTAGCTGCCCAGGGTCGCCAGACGGATGACGAGCATCGAAGCGATCAGAGCCAGGAGCGCCGTGACTCCCGGTACGCGCAGCAACCGATGCCCCGGCCGCACACCCTCGTGCTCGTGCCCCGGCGCGGCCGCCGCGGCGCCGGGGCCGCTTTTCAAGGGATCAGGACGCACGAGCCCGCTGTGCGCCGCGCAGCGAGGTCCGCGTGTGCCTGGGCGACCTGCTCCAGCCGGTAGCTTTGCTCCACGTCGACGCGAATCGCGCCGCGATCGATAAGCTCGAAGAGTTCCTGCGCGGACTCTTCCAGCCGGCTGCGCGGCACGATATGCGTTGCCAAGGTCGGCCGGGTGACGAACAAGGAGCCCTTTTGCGCCAGGATCGATAGGTTTACCCCCGTGACCGGACCCGAGGCGTTGCCAAAGCTCACCATCAGCCCGCGCGGCTGCAGGCAGTCCAGGGACCCTTCCCAGGTGTCCTTGCCGACGCCGTCGTAGACCACCGGCACCTTCGAGCCGCCCGTGAGTTCCCGCACGCGCGCGACAAAATCTTCGGCCCGGTAATCGATGACCTCCCAGGCGCCATGGGCGCGTGCGATCCGCCCCTTCTCCGGCGAACCAACCGTGCCGATCAGCCGCACCCCGAGGGCTCGCGCCCATTGACAGGCGATGAGGCCCACGCCGCCGGCGGCGGCCTGGAACAGGATCGTCTCGTTCCCCTGCAGTCGGTAGGTCTGCCGGAACAGGTACTGGACCGTAAGTCCCTTGAGCATTACGGCCGCCGCCTGCTCGAAGCGGATCGACCGCGGCAACAAGACCAGATTGCTGGCGGCAATGCGGCGCACCGCGGCATAGGCGCCGAGCGGACCGGACGCGTACGCCACCCGATCGCCTTCTTTCACGTGGTGCACGCCAGCCCCAACCGCCTCGACTTCGCCGGCCCCCTCAAAGCCCAGCCCGTGAGGTAATGCTTCCTGGTACAGGCCGGTACGATAGTAAATATCGATAAAATTGAGGCCGATGGCACGATTGTGGATCCGGACCTCCCCGGGTCCCGGCGCACCAACGTCGAGTTCCACCAGTTCGAGCACCTCGGGACCGCCGTATCGGGACAATTGCACCGCGCTCGTCTTCACGTTTCACCTCCACGTGGCACCGCTTCCGCGATAATAGCCGCCATCCACCGACCGCGCCTCGGCGAGCGCGAACCTCTGGAACCATAATGGCGCGCATCTCCGCATACATCATCGCGTTTAACGAGGCCGAAAAGATCGAGGCGGCACTGCGCAGCGTTTCCTGGGCCGACGAGATCGTCGTCGCGGACTCCTTTAGCACCGACCAGACCGTGGAAATCAGCCGGCGCCACGGCGCGCGCGTGATCCAGGTGCCTTTCGAGGGCTTTGGCAGGTTGCGCAATTCGGCCTTGGAGGCGCTGGCCGGCGACTGGGTTTTCAGTCTTGACGCCGACGAACGCTGTACCGAGGCGGCGGCGGCCGAAATCCGCGCCACCGTCGAGCGCGTCGACGCCGCCGATGCGTATTGGGTGCCGCGCCGCAATTACGTCTTCGGCCGCTGGATGCGTCATTCGGGATATACGCCCGATTATCGTCAGCCGCAGCTTTTTCGCCGTGGCAAGATGCGCTACACGGAGGATTCGGTGCACGAGACCTTTGTCCTCGACGGCACGCTGGCCTACCTGCAGGAGCCCATCGCGCAGATTCCCTTTCGCGACCTCTCCCAGATGCTCTACAAGATGCAGCGCTATTCGACCCTGGGAACCGAGCGCCTGCGAGCCCGGGACGTGCGCGCCTCGATGGCCGGGGCCCTGGCGCACGGCACCGCCGCCTTTTTGCGGCACTATGTGTTCAAGCTGGGTTTCCTCGATGGTTGGGCAGGATTTATCATTGCTTTTGCGAACTTCGAGGGAACGTTCTACCGGTACGCCAAGCATCTGGAGCAGACGCGCGGCCTGGTACGGGAGCCGGATCTGCCCAGGAGTTTTCGAAACTAAAGCCTAGTTAGGCTCCGATAAACATGGAGACGTTGGGCGGTTTTCGGGATACTGCCATGCCACGGGCATGAAGTACCTTCCCCGTGGGAGAGCTGCCGGGGATGGTGCGCGCTTTGCATGCCTGCGACTGTTTCTGGCAAGTTCGCACCGGGCCCACGGGGCCCATCGAGTTCACATTGCAGGATCGCAAGAAGTCTTTTCATGACGCCAGCGCTCGCAGTTGATGTTCGTGACCCGCCAGAGGCGCCTTCCGGCATGCCGCAGCGTATCGGGCGGTTCATTATTCGCGAAGAAATCGGCCGCGGCTCCAACGGTGTCGTGTATTCGGCGACGGACCCGGTGCTCGGACGCGATGTCGCCATCAAGGCGATCCCCCTGGACCCTCGCCAACCCGGACAGCGCGATGTCGAGGCCGGATTCCTACAGGAAGCCAAGATCGCGGCCGGGCTCAACCACCCCTCGATCGTTACCGTGTTCGACGCCGGCAAGAACGATGCGATGGCCTATATCGCGATGGAGCGCCTAAAGGGCTCTGATCTGCACCACTGGCTTTCTTCCAACCGGCCCATGTCGGCCGAAGGCGCGGCGGCCTTGATCGCTCGCGTTGCCGACGCCGTGCATTTTGCCCACCGCCGCGGCCTCATCCATCGCGACATCAAGCCAAGCAACATTTTCCTCGGGCGCGACATGAAGCCCAAGGTGCTCGATTTCGGCATCGCCCTGGCGCAGGGCAAGCAGGGAGGGGCAGACGAGGCGAGAAAATTGATCGGCACGCCCAACTACATGTCGCCCGAGCAAGCCCTGGGCCGGCCCCTGGACGCGCGCAGCGATATCTTCTCGATCGGGGCAATCCTGTACGAAATGGTCGCCGGCCAGCGCGCCTTCGATGGGGCCGACGTCGACGAAATTCTTACCAAGGTCGTCAAGACGGACCCCCCGCCGCTTTCGAGCGTGCGGCCCGATATCTCCGCGGTGTTGGGGGAGATCATCTTCCGGGCCCTGGCCAAGGATCCGGCGCAGCGTTACCAGACCGCGGGGCAACTGCGCAACGATCTGGCGGCCTTTGCGGGCCGGCCGGTCGCCCCGTCCACCTCGCCTCCCGGCGACCTCGCTATCACTGCCCCTCGCGGCGCCGGCCTGCATCTGCCCGGTCCAGGAGCGCTTGTGGCCACCGCCATTGCCATTGCAGGCCTGGCGCTAACCTTCCTTTTCTGGTACTGGAGCCAAGGGGCCGAGCCCGAATCAAGCTCCGCCGTGACGGGTGGACCCGGCGTGGCGGACACGGTGCCAGCCCTGGCACCGGCCGGCGGCGCCGGCAAGGTCGCGCCGCCGGCGCCACCCCTGCCGGCGGCGACCGCGGCCAGCGCACCGTCCGAGGCGGCCCCGGTTGCCCCGAGCCGCCGAGCCAGCGCGCGGGCGCGAATGGTGGCAGAGCCGGCACCGGCTCCGCCACCGCCGCCAGCACCGCTCGAGCCCGGTACCCTTTCGCTGGCAGTTGCCCCCTGGGGCGAGGTCTTCCTCGACGGCGGCAGCGTCGGCGTCTCGCCACCCTTGAACCGGATCAACCTCTCCCCGGGAACCCATTCCATCGAGCTGCACAACGGCAGTTTCCCCGTGTACACCGTTCAGGTCCAGATCGAGACGGGCAAGACGCTGCTCTTGCAGCACCAGTTTTGACCGCTTCGGTGCACCCAATCCGTACTTCGCGCAAAATGGCGGCTGCGCGGCGCTGCCGCACCAGCACATGACAGAAGCGCTCACCTCCAAAACCCGCGTGATCGGCCGCTACTCGATCTTGCGCGAGCTGCGCCGCGAACACCACAGTGTTTCCTATGCGGCGGTCGACCCGGTGATGAACCGCCAGCTCGTGATCAAGGCGGTCGAGCTGCTGCCTGCTGGTCCGCGGCTGTCGTCCGAGGAACGCCGGCGGGTGGAGCAGGCCTTCGTGCGCCAGGCGCAAGCGGCTGGCCGGCTGCAGCATCCGCACATCGTGACGGTCTTCGATGCCGGCCTGAGCCACGCATTTGGATTTCTGGTGATCGAGCGCATCAACGGACGGCCGCTGCACGAACTGCTCGCTGGAGGACTGCGTCCGGCGTTCGTGCAGTGCGCAAGCATCGCCGCCCGCATCGCCGATGCCATCGAATGCGCCCACGGCAACGGGGTCGCGCACGGCCACCTTGGCCCGCAGCACGTATACCTGCTTGCCGACGGTTCGCCCAAGGTGTCGGGCTTTGGCGGGTGGATCGACGACGGCGCGAGCGGCGACGAGGCGCTCGCCGGAACCGCGCGCCTGCTGCCGTTCTTCCAGAACGAGATCACCGAGGAGACGCGCCAGCGCGACCTGCGCGCGATCGGTGAATTGCTGTACATGATGCTGGCGGGGCGCGCACCGCCCGAGGCACGCAATTCCAACGGCGCGGGATCGTCGCGCAACGGGGCTTCGCCCACGCTGGCTGCGCGGCCCGACACGCCGGCAATTCTTGCGCGGATCGTCGACCAGACACTGGCCGTCGGATCGGGGAGCGGACCCAAGACTGCGGGCGCGATGCGCGACGCCCTGACCGCCTTTATCTGGAACGAGCGCACCGAGAACGTTGCGCCCAATTCGCTGGGTATTCCGCTGGCGGCGCCGCCGCCACAGCGGCCTCCCGTGCATGTTGCGACGATTGCTCCGGCAGACAACGCTGTGCCGGCTCGTGAACCTGCCGCCAGCACCGTTGCCGCGGCGCCGGCCCCGGCAACGGTGGCTGTCGCGGCCAAGACGCGCCCGCCGGTCGCAGCCCCTGCGCTGCCCGACACCGTCGGCCCCAGGCTGCGCGCGCTGCTCGAGCGTATCCGCCCTTGGGCGATCCGCAACCGGCTGCCGCTGTTCACTGCCGGGGCCCTGCTTTCCTTCGGCATCTTTCTGGGTGTATTGCTGGGCAATATGCGCCATCCCGAATCCACGGCCCTGGCAGCAGGCTCGCCTGCGGCCGCGCCCTCGCCCGCCGCTGCGCCGGTCGCCGCCGGCGCCGGCCCGCTTGCTCCGGTATCGTTGGACATCGCCCCCTGGGGCGAGATATTTGTCGACGGCAAAGCCGCCGGAGTAGCTCCGCCGCTGACCCGGATCGAGCTACCGATGGGACACCACCATATCGAGGTTCGCCATGCACTTGCCCCAGCTTGGCAGACGGACATCGACATCCAGGGGTCAGCCGCCAACAAGATTGAGCATCGATTCGAGTGACCCATTCCATGCACACTTCCGGCTCTGCCTGGTCGATCCGCAACCTGTTCGTGCAGGCCACCATCGCCGTCGTTTGCCTGGGCGGTTGTGCGGCTCCGGAACCTGCTACGGTGAGCGTGGCGCAGCTCGTGCAGCGTCCGGCTGAACATGCCCTGGTCGTGGGTATGCGCGACTACGAGGATGGGGCATTCGAACCGGCGGAGCGCGCTTTTCGCGATGCGCTCTCCCGTGGTCTGCGCGATCCGCGCGACAGTGCGGTGGCCTACAAGTACCTGGCATTTATCGCCTGCGCGTTCAACCGTTTGGCCGAATGTGAGGGCGACTTCCGCGCGGCATTCGCCGCCGACCCGAAATTCCGGCTCACCGAGGCTGAAATCGGCCATCCGATCTGGGGGCCGGTGTACCGCAAGGTTGCCGCATCGCCGCGCCCCGCACAAAAACCCGACTAGGCGCTCCGCGACCGACCGGCCATGGCACCCGAGGGCCAATGCGCTTGGCCGGCGCGCTGGATGCTAGTATTGCCGCCCTCCGAAAATTCTCGTTTCCCGGGCGCTCCGGGCAAGGACACCAGCGATGGCCGGGCATTCGAAGTGGGCCAACATACAGCACCGCAAGGGCCGCCAGGATGCAAAGCGTGGCCAGATCTGGACAAAGGTAATTCGCGAGATCACGGTTGCCGCGCGCGGGAGCAGCGATCCGGCTTCGAATTCTCGGCTGCGCCTGGCGCTGGAGAAGGCGTCCGCGGCCAATGTTCCCAAGGACACGGTCAACAAGGCCATACAGCGTGGCAGCGGCAAGCTCGAGGGTGCGCACTACGAGGAGATCCGGTATGAGGGGTACGGCATTGGCGGCGCGGCCGTGATCGTCGACACGATGACGGACAATCGCACGCGCACGGTTGCAGAGGTACGCCACGCCTTCAGCAAGCACGGCGGCAATCTGGGGACCGATGGCTCCGTTGCCTTCCAATTTCGCCATTGCGGCCATTTTCTGTTCGCGCCCGGCACCAGCGAAGAAAAGGTGCTCGAGGCCGCTCTCGATGCCGGCGCCGAGGACGTGATCAGCGAGGAGGACGGATCCATCGAGGTCATCTGTGCGCCGGCCGACTTCGAGGCCGTGCGCCAGGGGCTCGAGCGCACCGGTCTGAAGCCGGCGATTGCGGACGTCACGATGAAGGCGCTCAACGAAGTCCATCTGCACGGCGGCGAAGCCGAGCAGATGCGTCACCTGCTCGACGCGCTCGAAGATCTCGACGACACGCAGCACGTGTATACCTCGGCCACGCTCGACGCATGAACATCGGCGCCAGCGTGCCTCGCGGGGGCAGGTCTGCAACGAGCAGACAGCGATGAAGATCCTGGTGATCGGATCCGGCGGCCGCGAGCACGCCCTGGCATGGAAGCTCGCCCAGTCCCTGCGCGTGCAGCGGGTGTACCTGGCACCGGGCAACGGCGGCACCGGCGCGCACCGACGTTTCCAGAATGTTGCGCTCAGTGACCAGCAGGACCTGATCGCGTTCGCACGCAGCGAGGGGATCGGCATGACGGTCGTTGGACCGGAGGCCCCACTTGCCGCCGGCATCGTCGACGCCTTCCGCGCGGCAGACCTGCGCATATTCGGGCCCACCCGGGCAGCCGCTCGGCTGGAATGGTCGAAGGACTATGCCAAGGCCTTCATGCTCCGCCACTCGATCCCGACCGCGGCCTACCGCAGTTTTACGGACGTCGAACAGGCGCACGCCTACCTACGCGAGCGCGGTGCGCCGATCGTCATCAAGGCCGATGGGCTTGCCGCCGGCAAGGGCGTGGTCGTCGCACAGTCCAGCGAACAGGCGCATGAGGCGGTTGCGTCGATGCTGGGCCGCAGCAATTTCGGCGCGGCCGGCGCGCGCGTCGTCATCGAGGATTTCCTCGACGGCGAGGAGGCCAGCTTCATCGTGATGTGCGACGGCCGTCACAACCTGGCTCTGGCGACCTCGCAAGATCACAAGCGTCTGCTCGACCGCGACCGCGGTCCCAATACCGGGGGCATGGGGGCATACTCGCCCGCACCCGTCGTCACGCCGGCAATCCACGCGCGCGTCATGCGCGAAATCATCAACCCGACCATCGCCGGCCTAGCCTCCGAGGGCGTCGAGTATTCGGGCTTCCTGTACGCCGGATTGATGATCGACCGCCAGGGGCAGCCGCGTACGCTCGAATTCAACTGCCGGCTGGGAGACCCGGAAACCCAGCCCATCATGATGCGTCTGAAGTCGGACCTCGTTGCGCTGCTCGACGACGCTATCGAGGGCAAGCTGGACCGTGCCGAGGCCCAGTGGGACCGCCGTCCCGCGCTGGGCGTGGTGGTGGCGGCCCACGGCTATCCGGAGCAGCCGCGCCAGGGCGACGTCATCGCCGGACTCCCGCCCGATACCGACGATGCGGTCGTCTTTCATGCCGGGACGCGCCTGGACCAGGGGCGCCTGCTAACCAGCGGTGGGCGGGTGCTGTGCGTGACCGCGCTGGGGGAGAGTCTGAAGGCGGCACGGCGCCGCGCGTACGAATCCGTGGCACAGGTGCGCTTCGACGGCGCCCAGTTCCGGACCGACATCGGCAACCGCGCTCAGCCGGGATCCCAGTAAGTTGGGAGCGGCCACGTTTGCTCCCTGCTGGCAATTGGGTGGATCGAGAGAAGCCGACGACGGGAACAGCAGCCAATGAAAACGACCATCGATGCGGAGCCGGTGCGAACCTACCTGTTAGAACTGCAGCAGCGCATCGTGTGCGAACTGGAGCGAGTCGACGGCAAACGCTTTGCCGTGAGCAATTGGGAGAAGCCTCCTGGCGAGCCCCTGCGCGGGTCGGGTGCGACGTGCATCCTGGAAGACGGGGCGCTTTTTGAGCGTGCGGGGATCGGCTTTTCGCAGGTCAGCGGGGACCGCCTGCCGCCTTCGGCGAGCGCGGCCCACCCCGAGGTCGCTGGTTGCGGCTTCGATGCGCTCGGCGTGTCGCTGGTGTTGCACCCGCACAATCCGTACGTACCGACGGTACACATGAACGTGCGCTTCTTCCGCGCCCATTCGCCCGCCGATGCCCCTGGCTCGAGCGCGGCATGGTGGTTCGGCGGCGGCATGGACCTCACGCCCTATTACGGGTTTGAGGAGGACGCGCGCCATTTTCACGGCTGCTGCCGCGATGCTCTGGCGATATTCGGCTCGGATTACTACGCCCGCTTCAAGCGCTGGTGCGACGAGTACTTCTTCCTCAAGCACCGCGCCGAGCCGCGGGGCATCGGCGGGATCTTCTTCGACGACTTCAATGAGCTCGGGGCCGAACGCAGTTTCGCCATGCTGCGCTCGGTCGGCGACCACTTCCTGCCGGCCTACGTGCCGATCGTCGAGCGGCGCCGTGCGCTTGCC
Organism: Burkholderiales bacterium; assembly: GCA_900290335.1. GTDB lineage: Bacteria > Pseudomonadota > Gammaproteobacteria > Burkholderiales > Burkholderiaceae_F > GJ-E10. Next base: position 16,872 of record OKRD01000167.1, read on the forward strand.
TACGGGGAACGGGAGCGCGAATTCCAGGCGCTGCGCCGCGGCCGGTACGTCGAATTCAACCTCGTCTACGACCGCGGAACGCTCTTTGGCCTGCAGTCGGGCGGCAGGGCGGAATCGATACTGATGTCGATGCCCCCCTCGGTGCGCTGGCGCTACGAATGGAGTCCGGCGCCGGGTACCGAGGAGGCACGCCTGCTCTCGGACTTCCTGCGCCCGCGCGACTGGATATCCGCCCAATGAGGGCTGCGGCCTCGGGTCCGCTCGGTTTGCTGGGCGGTTCGTTTGACCCGGTCCATGCCGGGCACCTGCAGTTGGCCAGCGACGCGCAGACGGCCTTGGGCCTGGAGCAGCTGCGGTTCCTTCCGGCCGGTCAGCCGTGGCAAAAGGGCGCCGTAACGCCGGCCTCGGATCGGGTACAGATGCTGACGCTGGCGCTGCAAGGCAAACCGGGCTGGTGCCTGGACACGCGCGAAATCGGGCGTCCCGGTCCGAGTTACTCCGTCGACACCCTGCGTCAGCTGCGCGCGGAGTATGGACCCGAGCGCCCGCTCGTCTGGGTCCTGGGTTTCGATCAGCTGCGCCAGCTTGCCTCCTGGCACCGGTGGGGAGAACTCGCGACCCTGGCGCACATTGCGTACGCGATGCGCGCCGGTTCGCCGGCATCGCTGGACCCGGCCCTGCGAAACTACGTCGAGCAACGCCGCGGCGTTGCGGCCGATCTGCGGCGCCGCGCCTGCGGCAGCTTCGTCGAATTCGCGATGCGGCCGGTCGATTGCTCTTCCACGCAAATCCGCCAGTGGCTGGCAGCGGGCGACCTCGCTACGGCGGCGCAGTTCCTCCCCGAACCGGTGCTCGCTTACATTCGCACCCACCATCCCTACTCGCCGCCTCATGGAAAATAGAAAGCTCCAACGGCTGGTCGTCGACGCCCTGGAAGATGTGAAGGCGCAGGACATACGGGTATTTAACACGACCCGGCTGTCGGATCTATTCGACCGCGTCGTGCTCGCCAGCGGCACGTCCAATCGACACACCCGTGCCCTGGCCGCCAACGTCGCGGAAAAGGTAAAACACGCCGGCGGCGCGGTCGTGAGTATCGAGGGCGAGGAAAGCGGCGAGTGGGTGCTGGTCGACCTAGGCGACGTAGTCGTGCACATCATGCAACCGGCGGTGCGCGCCTATTACGCCTTGGAGGAGATCTGGGGCGAGCGGCCAGTCAACGTCAAGCTGCGGGCGCAGCCCGCGGTCCGAGGCGCCGCTCGGCGCGGCAGGGCACCGGGACTTGGGTAAGCGGGTGCGATGAAGATATGCATTGCGGCGGTTGGCCAGCGCTTGCCTTCGTGGGCGGACGAGGCCGTCACGGAATTTGTCGGGCGCATGCCCAGGGACTTCCGTATCGAACTGCGGCAGGTCAAGCCCGAAGCGCGCAACGGACAGGCGCTGGCGCGCGTCCAGGCGGTCGAAGCGGCTCGCCTGCGCACCGTGCTCCCCGCCGATGCCTTGGTGATCGCCATGGACGAAGGC
>OKRD01000138.1 GCA_900290335.1 Burkholderiales bacterium
TAAGCGGGAAACTTGCCTGAAGATTAGTCTTCCCGGAGGCTTGACCTCCCTAAAGGGTCGTCCAAGACCAGGACGTTGATAGGCTGGGTGTGGAAGGGCTGTAAGGCCTTAAGCTAACCAGTACTAATTGCCCGTGCGGCTTGATCCTATAACCGTGCTGCCTCGTTCCGCGAGGATGTTGAGAGCACGAATGCTTTGCGACCTGCCGTGTGCCGAACCTAATGAATTCGCGCACGCGGACTTGCTTCTTCCCAATTGGATCATTCGTCGCAGTACGACGAAAGGTCGTCCTCCTTCAGCCTGACGACCATAGCGAGGCGGAACCACCCCTTCCCATCCCGAACAGGACCGTGAAACACCTCAGCGCCGATGATAGTGGGATGTATTTCCTGTGAAAGTAGGACATTGTCAGGCTAACCTAACCGCGTGAAACAAGAAGCCCCGCCTAGCGGGGCTTTTTGCATTTCGGCGGGCCTAGCGCAGCTGGTAGAACAGCATGAGCCGGAAGTCGTCCTGGTGCGGGTTGCCGCTGCTGTCCTGCGCGACATGGCCGTAACGCGCGCGCAGCGTGAGTCCCTTGAGCTTGCCCGGGCCCGCGTCCCATTGCACGTTGAGGTCGTACTCGTCCTGGGGGTACTGCTTCGGACTCTCCGGCTGCGACCCGTGCACGTACAGACCGTACGCGCTCAGGCCCCGCACCTGCGGGAAGTTATAGGCCGCTCGCAGCATCTCCGCCTTCTCGCCGGCCCGGTAGAAGTTCTCGATCTGCACGCTGGTATAGCCTGGGTAGGCGCCCCAGGGGCTCTGCATGTCGGCGCCGCCGCCGGTGCCGGTGTAGGCCGCCGTCAACAGCGCGCTGCCCAGCACGACTTCGCCCTTGAGCCCGAACTGGTCGGTCGAAAACGAGTGGCCGGTGAGCAGGTCCTCGCCGTTGCTGCGCTGGCTCGCATACTGGGCGCCGAAGCGCAGGCCGATGCGGTCGGCCAGTGCGACCGCGTACTTGCTCTCGGCATACGCGATGTTGATGATGTCGCGGCAGAAATAGTCCATCGCGCCGATCGAGAACTTGCCGACGGAAAAGTTCGCGCCGGCCGCCTGCACGCCGCGCTCGACGCCGGCGGGCGCACCGGCGATGGTGGCCATGGACACGAAGTCCTCGGAATTGCGCTGCTTCTCCTTGTCGAAGGAGCCGGCGCCAAAGCGCAGCGCGGGACCGTCGCCCCCGCCCAGCGAACCCAGTATGGTGTACCCCTGGAAGGTCGCCGGCGTCATGCGGCTGTCGTTGCCGTTGAGATAGGGCGTGTCGTAGGACCTTCGGCCCGCAGTCGCCTTGACGCCCTCGGTCAACAGGGCTTCGCCATAAGCCTCGCCGATTACGGAATAGGAGCGCTGGCCGGGCTCCAGGAGGTCGGTGCCATCCTTGTCGAGCGGCCCGTGCAGTTTCTGCGAGGTGTAGCCGGTCGCACCGAACGCGAAGTGCTCGTAGAAGTACCCGGTCTTGAATCCCGCGGAGCCGCCCGCCGTCGAGGCTAGCTGCTCGGTGTTGTTGAAATTGTCGTGGTGCAGATAGAAGGAGCGCAGCTGCACGTTGAAGGTGGTGTCGCGCACGCCGACCAGCCTCGACTCGTGGAGCAGCTCCTCGAGGGGTCTGCGCTCGAAGCTTTCGGGCAGTTGCGTGTGGCCCTGCTCGGTCGATTCCGGCGCCTCGACCGGGCCGCTATCGGCCTCCGAAGGCGTGGCGTTCGCGCTAGCGGTCGTCGAAGGCGGCGCCTCGCTGGCCGCATTTGCTGGCTCGGGCGGCTGCTGCGCAAGTACTGGGGGCGCGCCAAGCGCCAGCGCTAGCAGCGCTACGCCGATGCATGGGGAAAGACGTCGCCCGCTCGTGTTGCGGTTCCGGAGTGCAGCGCTCGGAGCCCTACTCATCCGGCCCTAGCTCGATCCACTCGGCAATATCGATCGACCAGGGCCATGCGGCAGAACTTTCGCGTGTAGCGGCACCGGCTAAAGCCTGGGCCTTATCTGCGGGCGCGGAGGATTTCTTCTCTTTTTCTCTTATAAAATCTTACCACTCCTCCTATGGGATTTGACCGGGCATGGCATCCAAAGCACCCAGCAGCGCTTCGCCGGACCCTATCAATCTCATTGCGCAGGTCAACCGCGGCCGTTCGCCGCAGCTCATGCAGCGCAAGTTCGACGCCATGGCGCACGACCGCTTTGCCTTTCTGCGCGGCACGGCCATGCTCGGCCATCGCGCCCTGGACCTTGCCGCCCTGCCGGCAGCACCGCTAGGCTGGGTGTGCGGCGACCTGCACCTGCAGAACTTCGGCTGCTTCCGCGGGCTCAATCGCCTGGTGTATTTCGATCTCAACGACTTCGACGAGGCAGCACGCCTGCCCGTTTCCGTGGACTTGTTGCGCTTTCTCGGGAGCATTTGCACCGCTGCACCGGACATGGGCCTGGAGCGGTCAGCGGCGGCCTCGATGGTGCAATTGGCATTGGCTGCGTATGCCAGTGCGCTCGCCCGCGGAAAGGCGTTCTGGCTCGAGCGCGAAACGGCAATTGGAGCGATCAAGGTCCTGCTCAAGCAGGCGGGGGAACGCAAGCGGCTCAGCTTGTTGGCCGCACGCTCGCATGTCGTGGGGTCGCGCCGGCAGATCAAGCTCGATGGTGTGCGCTATCTCCCGGTGTCGGGCCGGGCCGCGGTGCGGGCACATATCGGCCATGCCCTGGAATTACTCGCCAGCCGGTTCGGCGACCGGGAGTTCTTCCGCAAACGGGACATTGCGTTTCGTATCGCCGGCATGGGCAGTCTCGGCGTGCCGCGCTACGTGGCCCTGGTGCGTGGCAAAGGGGACCCGGATCGCAATGCCCTGATTGACGTCAAGAAGGCGGTCGCATCGAGCGCGGCGCAGGCTTTGCCGCAGTATGCCCAACCCGCGTGGCCCAACGAGGCGGCGCGGGTGGTCGGCGTGCAGGATATCTGCCAGGCGGCGTCTCCCGCGTTTCTCTCGGCCATGACCTTCGGCGCGGTACCCTTCGTGGTTCGTGAACTGCAACCCGTCGAGGATCGGGTGACGCTCCCGCGGCTGGGGCGGCGCATTGATCGGCTCGACCAGACACTGCAATCCATGGCAACGCTTGCGGCCTACGCGCAGCTGCGCAGCGCCGGGCGCATGGGCGCGGCCGGCGTGGACGATCTCATCGAATTCGGCCACGAGTTGCGGGCGCGGCCACGTCGCTGGGGGGAGGCGGCGCGCGCCGTCGATGCCGCCAACAGCGCCGCTTTCGCGAATTTTCGTACGGTCTGGCAAGCGGGCGACGAACGGCTGCATCGCCTGTGCGAAGTTCCGGCAAGCGCGGATGGCCCACGCGGTCCGAGCAAATCCGTCGCACGCGGGTCCGCGGCGCGCAAATCCGCGGGAACGAAACGCCGGGAACGCTGAGCGTGATGTTCTTCTGCGCCTGGGTGCTGCGACGGCCAGGGGTTTGCGGTTGGGATTGCACCGATCGCGTTGCACGGCAAGCGCAGGCAATGCGGTCGCCCAACGGGCACCAAGCGCCGATTTGACCGCGCTTTTCGTGCTTTGAAGACTGCGGAACGCGGAGGAGGTCTTGTGCTATAGTTGTGTGTGGCTTGAGACCAGCGTGGTCGCTCCGTTCGATCACCTCGCCACAGTCAATCTTGACTCGCAGTTCCATACCCGTTCGTCTGCAATCAACTGGTCGATGAACGTCTCGCTTCCTCGGGAAGCGACGGCAGGCCAACCATTGAAAGCAATTTCATGTCTTTTGCAAACCTCGGTTTATCCGATGCGCTCGTGCGCGCTGTCGCCGACGCCGGATACATCACACCTACTCCGATTCAAAGCCAGGCCATCCCGGTCGTTCTTTCCGGAGCGGACCTGCTCGGCGGCGCACAGACGGGCACGGGCAAGACCGCAGCCTTCGTGCTGCCCATCCTGCAGCGCCTGAGCACCACGGCCCCTGCGCCAACGGCAGACACGGGCAAGCGCGGCCCCGCCCGCAAGATTCGCACCCTGATTCTCACGCCGACCCGCGAGCTCGCGGCCCAGGTCGAGGAAAGCGTGCGCACCTATGGCAAGCATTCGAGCGTTTCTTCCTGCGTCGTGTTCGGCGGCGTCTCCATCAACCCGCAGATCGATCGTCTGCGCCGCGGCATCGATATCCTCGTGGCGACACCGGGACGGCTGCTGGACCATTGTGGCCAGCGCACCGTTGACCTATCCGCGGTGGAGATTCTTGTCCTCGACGAAGCCGATCGCATGCTCGATATGGGTTTCCTCCCGGATATCAAGCGCATCCTCGCGATCCTGCCCAAGCGGCGCCAGAACCTGCTGTTCTCGGCGACCTTCCCCGATCCGATCCGCGCGCTGGCCGATACCCTGCTGCATTCCCCGGTGAGCATCCAAGTCACGCCGCGCAATTCCACGGTCGACGCGGTGGCCCAGACGGTGCACCCGGTCGACGCCGGCCGCAAGGCCGAGTTGCTCGTGCACCTGGTCAAGGAGGGCAACTGGTTTCAAGTGCTCGTCTTCACCAGAACAAAGCACGGCGCCAACAAGTTGGCTGCGCGCCTGGAAAAGAGCCAGATTCCGGCGCTCGCGATCCACGGCAACAAGAGCCAGAACGCGCGCACCCGTGCGCTGGCCGACTTCAAGAATGCCAAGCTGCAGGTGCTGGTCGCGACCGACATCGCGGCGCGGGGACTCGATATCGAGCAATTGCCCCACGTCGTGAACTTCGACGTGCCACACGTGCCGGAAGACTATGTCCACCGGATCGGCCGTACCGGCCGCGCCGGCGCCACCGGCGAGGCCGTATCGCTAGTGAGCAGCGAAGAAGGCGGCCGGCTGCGCGATATCGAACGCTTGATCAAGCGCGCGATCACGCGCGTTGTTGTGCCTGGCTTCGAACCAGGCCGACCTGGCACCCAGCCGGCGGAAGAGATCGAGGCACAGGATCGACCAGCGCGGACTCATTCGGCCCCGCGCTCGCCGCGTCCCGCGCACGCCCGCTCCGCCGGGCAAGCGCGCAGCAATGGCGCGCGCAGCAGCGCCCCGCGTAGCGGCGGACCACGCTCTGGCGGTCCGCGCGCCAATGGTTCCGGCGAACCCCGCGGATCACGCCCCGCGCCGGCGCGAAATGGTGCTCCGGCTCGTGGCGAGGCCGATGGCAACCGTGCGCACAGCGATGTCGACGGCAATCGCGCGCGGGAGGACGTCGATGGTAATCGCGCGCCTGCGCACAAGGGTCCGACGGCCCGGCCCGGTGCAGCGCGCTTTGAACGCAACGGGTCTTCGTCCGGCGCCGCTGGCGCCGGGCGCAGCGCCGAGCGGCGCGGCAACACGCGTTCGCCCGGGGAGGCTTCTTCCCTGGTGCGCAGCAACTTGCCCCCCGGTTGGAATGCCGGGACGCAGGCGCGCCGCGGCCGCTGAACAAGGCTTTTTTGGCTCAATAGCAAGGCCCGCGGGCGCCGGGGTGGGTACTCCCCCCGGTGTGCGGGCCTTTTTTTCGCCCGTCCTAGCCCTGCTTGTCCCCCTTGGGCATAAAGCGCAGCGCCACGCCGTTGTTGCAAAAGCGCAGGCCCGTCGGATTGCGTCCGTCGTCAAAGACGTGGCCGTGGTGACCCCCGCAACGCGCGCAGTGATATTCCGTACGCGGGTAGGCGAGCGTCTCGTCGCGCTCGAATTCGACGGCACCCGCCAGTGCGGCATAGAAGCTAGGCCAGCCCGACCCGCTGTCGTACTTGGTGTCGCTGGTAAAGAGCGGCAGTCCGCATTCGGCGCAGACAAAGGTTCCCGCGCGCTTTTCGTCGTTTAATGGGCTCGTGAACGCGCGCTCGGTGCCGCCGCAGCGCAGTACCTCGTGCGCTAGCCCGGAGAGTTCGGTCTGCGGCGCGGCCGGCGCCGTACCCTCGACCTTGGTCGATCCGGATTCATCCATGTCGTGTCGCCTCCGCGAAGGTGCTTGGTACGGTCGCCCGGGGAACGGCTCTGGTAGCGAGCCGCGGGACGCTATCGGCATTATGTGCGGCGCTCCCGCGCCCGCAAGGCCAGTCCGGTAGGGGTATTGCTGGCGGCCAGCTGGGCCGGCGTTCCGGCGGCAACGACGCGCCCCCCGCCGTCGCCCCCATCCGGACCCAGGTCGATGATCCAGTCGGCCTGGGCGATCATGTCGAGGTTGTGTTCGACAATGACCACGGTGTGGCCCGCGTCCACCAGGCGATGCAGGGCCCGGAGCAGCATCTGCACATCGGCCATCGACAGACCCACCGTCGGCTCGTCGAGCACGTACAGCGTTCCGGCAGTGACGCTTGGCGCGACCTCGGCCTCGCCCGCGGCCCGCCGCAGCGACGGCAGGTCCGTCGAGGCGCGCGCCTTGGCCAGTTCCGTGACGAGCTTTATTCGCTGCGCCTCGCCGCCGGAGAGCGTCGGCGAAGACTGTCCGAGCGTAAGGTATCCCAGGCCCACGTCCTGAAGCAGGCGCAAGGCATGCGCGGTCTGCGCGCTGGAAGCGAAAAATTCCGCCGCCTCGTCGATTTCCATTTGCAGCACGTCACCGATACTCTTGCCGCGCCAGAGCACTTCCAGCGTCGATCTCTCGAAGCGTTGACCGCCGCAGCTGTCGCAGACGACCTTGACGTCGGGCAAGAAACTCATCTCGATCGTCTGCAGACCTTGTCCCTCGCAGGCCGGACAGCGTCCGGCCGCGGTGTTGAACGAAAATCGGCTTGCGGTGAATCCGCGCACCTTGGCCTCGGTGGTCTCGGCGTAACGCTTGCGGATCGCATCCCATATGCCGACATAGGTCGCCGCACACGACCGCGGCGTTTTGCCGATCGGCGTCTGGTCGACCTCGAGCACGCGCGCGATCGACTCCCAGCCCGTAATCGCGCGGCAGCCGTGCCAACGCGGTGTCGCGTTGCGCCCTGCCGGATCGCTGCGCCGTTTGCCCCGGGCGGTGGCCTCGCCGAGCGCGCGGCGCAGGTTGGTCAGCAGCACGTCGCGCGCGAGTGTCGATTTGCCGCTGCCCGAGACACCGGTCACCATGATGAGCCGTCCGAGCGGGAAATCAACGTCGATGTCACGCAGGTTGTGCAGACCGGCCGCGCGCAGACCGAGCACCGGGGAACGAGCATCCATCGGGCGCGGTGCCGCCACGAGACGCGGAGCATCGGGCCGCAGGTGCTGACCGGTGATGGAATCGGGACAATCGATCAGGTCCTGGACGCTGCCCTGGGCGACGACCCGTCCACCGCGCGAGCCGGCGCCCGGCCCGATATCGATCAGGTGCTCTGCCGCGCGTATCGTCTCCTCGTCGTGTTCGACCACGACCAGCGTATTGCCGCGCGACTCGAGCTTGCGCAGCGCCCGCAGCAAGATGGCGTTGTCGCGGGCGTGCAGACCGATGGTGGGTTCATCGAGCACGTAGCAAACGCCTTGCAGGTTCGAGCCGAGCTGCGCCGCGAGCCGGATGCGCTGCGCCTCGCCGCCGGAGAGCGTCGGCGCCGCGCGGTCTAGCGCCAGATACGCGAGTCCGACCTCGGCGAGAAAGTCCAGGCGGGCGCGAATTTCCGCCAGCACGTCGCGGGCGATCTGCGCGGCGCGCCCACCGAGTTCCAGCCCGCCGATCCAGGCTCTGGCCTGCTCAACGGTCATCGCGCCCAGGTCGGCAATCGAGCGTTGGTCAAAGCGCACCGCCAGTGATATCGGATTCAGCCGTTGCCCCCTGCATTTTGGGCACGGTGTCTCCTCGCCTTCAAACCATTCGTTCCACCAGATTTCCTCGCCGGTGTGTTCCTCCGCGAAGCCCGCGAGCTGCAGCCCCGTGCCAAAACAGTGCGTGCACCAGCCGTGCTTGGAGTTGTACGAGAACATGCGCGGGTCGGGCTCCGGGAAGGACTTGCCGCAGCCCGCGCAGGCGCGGTGGATCGAAAACACGCGTCTCTCCAGCGCCGGATCGGCGCGACCCTGCTCGATGGCGCTGCGCAGTGTCTCCATCGGCCAGACGACCTCGACCACGCCGTGGCCGTGCTCGAGTGCCGACTGCACCAGTGCGCGCAGCTCGGTCTCGCGCCCGGCTTGCACCTGCAGGCTGCCGATGGGCAGGTCGATCGAATGCTCCTGGAAGCGGTCGAGCCGCTCCCAGGGGCGGGTCGGTAGGAAGCGCCCATCGACCCGCAGGTGCGTGTACCCCTTGCCGGCCGCCCACCGTGCCAGTTCCGTGTACAGCCCCTTGCGATGAACGATCAGCGGAGCCAGCAGCCCGACTTCGCGGCCCCGCCATTCGCGCAAGATCGCCGCGACGATGGCCTCGAACGGCTGCGGCTGCACCGGCAGGTCGCAGTCCGGGCAATACTGGATGCCGAGCTTGACGTACAGCAGGCGCAAGAAGTGGTGCAGTTCGGTTTGCGTGGCCACCGTGCTCTTGCGGCCGCCGCGGCTTACGCGCTGCTCGATCGACACCGTCGGCGGAATGCCGTAGATCGCGTCGACGTTGGGCCGCGCGGCCGGCTGCACCATCGAACGCGCGTAGGCGTTGAGCGACTCCAGATAGCGGCGCTGCCCCTCGTGAAACAAGATGTCGAAGGCCAAGGTTGACTTGCCGCTACCCGATACCCCGGTGATGACGGTAAAAGTGTCGCGCGGAATGGAGACATCGATACCCTTGAGATTGTGCTCGCGCGCATTGCGCAGTTCGATGGCGCCGGTATCGGTGCGGCCCGTGCTCGAGTAGGCCTCGGGCGCCGAGACGGTAGCTGCCATCGGGGAGGTGACCGGTTCGGCCGCCAGCGGGAAGGGCGGCGGGACAGCCGATGCGCCGCCGGGGCGCAGCGCACGTTCGTACTCGCGCAGCGCGCGCGCGGTATGCGAGTCCGGATGACGGGCGACCAACTCTGGGGGACCGGCAACGACGACCGTCCCGCCCGCGTCGCCGCCCTCGGGGCCCAGATCGATGATCCAGTCGCAGGCACGGATCACGTCCAGGTTGTGTTCGATCACGATCAGCGAATGGCCCGCCGCCAGCAGCTTACGCAGCGCGCCCATCAGGCGTGCGATATCCTCGAAGTGCAGTCCCGTCGTCGGTTCGTCGAACAGCAGCAACGAGCCGCGCCGCGACTTGGCCGACGCTGCGGGCCCGGCCTTGATTGCCTCGGCCAGGAAGGCCGCAATCTTCAGGCGTTGGGCTTCGCCGCCGGAGAGCGTGGGGACCGGCTGTCCCAGGCGCAGATAATCAAGGCCGACATCGGCCAGCGGGGCGAGCGCGCGGATGACCTCGCGGTCGGCGGCAAACAGCTGCACCGCCTCCGCCACGGTCAACTCCAGCGCGTCGGCAATCGACAGCGAGCGCTCCGCGCGCTGCAGCTGCACTTCGAGCACTTCGGGACGAAAGCGCCGGCCATTGCAATCGGGGCAACGCAGGTACACGTCGGAGAGAAACTGCATCTCCACGTGCTCGAAGCCATTGCCGCCGCAGGTCGGGCAACGGCCATCGCCGGTATTGAAGCTGAACGTGCCGGGGGTGTAGCGTCGCTCGTTGGCCAACGGTGCCTGAGCAAAGAGGCGGCGGATCGGATCGAAGGCGCCGACCACACTGGCCGGGTTGGACCGCGTCGTCTTGCCGAGGGGCGATTGGTCCACGAGCGACACGTCGTCGATCCAGTCGGCCCCGAGGCAGCGGTCGTACGCATGGGTCTGCGTGAGGGCGCCCGAACCGGGCTTGCGCAGCGCCTTGCGCAGCGCCGGGTACAAGACATCCTGGATGAGGGTCGATTTGCCGGAGCCGGAGACGCCGGTCACCGTTACCAGCCGGCGCAGCGGAAACTCGACGCAGATCGCCTTCAGGTTGTGCTCGCGCACGCCTTCGAGCACGATGCGCGGCGTGCTGGCATCGACCGTGAGCGCGCCCGGCGCCTCGATGTGCCGATGCCCGCCAAGGTAGGCGCCGGTGGCTGTATCGGCGCGCCGCAGTTCGGCCGGCGTACCCTGGAAGACGATCTGACCGCCGCGATCGCCAGGCCCTGGTCCCATGTCCAGTACGCGATCGGCCGCCAGCATGATCTGCGGGTCATGCTCGACGACGATCAGCGAATTGCCGCTGTCGCGCAGTCGCTGCATGACGCCGATGACGCGCTGCATGTCGCGCGGGTGCAGGCCAATCGAGGGCTCGTCGAGCACGAACAGGGTATTTACCAGGGACGTGCCCAGCGCGGTCGTGAGGTTGATGCGTTGTACCTCACCGCCCGAGAGCGTGCGGCTTTGCCGATCGAGCGTGAGATAGCCCAGGCCGACCTCGCAAAGAAACCGCAGACGAGAACGGATTTCACCGACCAGTATCTGCGTTGCCGCATCCTCGCCGCTGCTGCGCGCATCGCCCGCGGCGCCTCCATGCTCCGGGGCACCGAGGCGTTCGGCGAACAGGGCGAGCAATCCCTGTGCCGGGATCAGCATGAGGTCGTGCAGCGTATAGCCCGGCTGCCCATCGCCTAGATCCAGGCGCCAAAGCAGGGCGTCGGGCTTCAAGCGGGTCCCGGCGCAGGCTGGACAGGTCGTGTACGAGCGATAGCGCGACAGCAGCACGCGGATGTGCATCTTGTAGGCGCGCGATTCGAGCCACTGGAAGAAGCGATCGAGTCCGTACCACTGGGTCTTCCACTTACCGGTCCACTTGGGGNNACCCAGCGGCGGGCGGGTTCCTCGAGCCTCTGCCATGGCGTGTCGAGGTCCACGCCGGCCCGCACCGCGTATTTCTCCATTTCCTGCTGACACTCGCGAAAGCTGGCGGTCTGCCAGGGCTTGATGGCTCCCTCGCGCAGCGTCTTCTGCGGATCGGGAATGACCAGCGCGTGGTCGATGCCGATCACCCGCCCGAACCCGCGGCAGGTATCGCAAGCTCCCAGCGGCGAGTTGAACGAAAACGTGCTGGGCGAAGGCTCGCTGTAATGGATGTCGCAGTGGGCGCAATGCAGGCCCGAGGAAAATCGCGCCCACGGCCGCTCGGCATCAACGGCTGCGGGCTGGCCCGCGCGATCGGGCGTCTCCGCTCCACGCTCCTCGGTCGCGCCCAAGGGCGGTGCATCGGCCGCACCCTCGATCCACGCATCGACGCGCCCGCCGCCCAGCCGCAAAGCCTCTTCGATCGACTCGCGCAGGCGCTGGCGCTCGCGCGGGTCCAGGCGCAGGCGGTCGCGGACGACGTCGAGCGTGAGCAGGCCGCCCTGCGCCGCATCGACCCGCTGCGCGTGTACCCGGGTATAGCCCTGCGCGCGCAGGTGATCGCGGATCTCCTCGGGGGCAAAATTCGCGGGCACGCGCAGTGGAAAGGTGATGACCAGGCGCGGCCGGCGCGCCTCATCGCTGCGCGCGAACAGTTCATCGACGATGGTGCCCGGCGTGTCGCGCCGCACCGGACGGCCGCACTGGCGGCAGTGCAGGCGGCTGGCGCGGGCAAACAGCAGCTTGAGGTGATCGTTGATCTCCGTCATCGTGCCGACGGTGCTGCGCGAGGTGCGCACCGGGTTGGTCTGATCGATGGCAATTGCCGGCGGGACGCCGTCGATGCGGTCGACGGCCGGGCGGTCCATGCGATCGAGAAACTGGCGCGCATACGGCGAGAACGTCTCCACGTAGCGCCGCTGCCCCTCGGCATAGAGCGTGTCGAATACCAGCGAACTCTTGCCGGAGCCGGAAACTCCCGTTACGACGATCAGTTCGCCCGTGGGCAGATCGAGATCGAGATTGCGCAGGTTGTTCTGGCGGGCTCCGCGGATGCGGATCCAGGTGTGGCGTTCGGACATGGGCTGCTAAGGGGATGCGGCGATCTCGCGGTGCGAGGCAAAGGAAATTAGCAGGGGAAAACCCCGCAATTCAAATATCCCCTACGGATTTGTGGAAAAAGGCCGATGTACGAAACCGCGGGCCGATCGCCCGGGACAGTGCCGTCGGTCGGTTGCCGGCATCGCCCCACGGACAGGATACGCGCAGCAGCCCGGCATCGGGGCCAGTTGCGCTGGGGCGTCATTGGCAGTCAAGCGATTTTCGATCGGGAGTTATTCTTCATGCAGAACATCTTGCGGCTTCTCATTTTGGCGGCGATCACCGTCGAGGCTCTGGCGGCCTGTGGCGGCGGCAGCTCCTCCACGAACGCTACCCCGACGCCAGTCATGGGCGTAGCGACCCCGAAGACCGTTTCCGCGGTAACCGCCAACTGAGGAGCAAGGCATGAACCCGAATTTCATCCGCAAGGCGGCTCTCGCTACGGCGCTTCTCGCCGGCGCTGCGGCGCAGGCACAGATCCCCGCAAGCGCTCCGTACTATACGGACCCGCAGAACGAATATGTGCAGGACGATACCTCCCAGGGCATATCGAGCCTGAACATGGTGCTTTGCGTGATCGGCGGAATGGATCCGGGCGACCTGGTGAATGCCGGGCCGTACATTGCTCTGGTCGACGTGAACGGCTGCAACGCCAAGGGCGGCGGGAGCAATAACTCGGCCGCCGGGGCGACCAACTTTGCTACCGCGGTCGTCGATGTCACCCGCGCCAGCAACAGCGACCCGATGATCGCCAAGGTCTGGCTTTCCATGACGGAGCAGGGCGGCACGACCAATGTATACGCCTACCTGAGCGCCTCGCAATCGCCGACGGCGGCGCCACCATATGGCGTATTTCGCATGGACTATATCGGCAAGAAGAACGGCCAGGCGGGATTCAACGGCACCATCAACTCCCAGCCGGGCCTCATCAACTTCCTGGAGATAGGTTCCAATTCCAGCAATACCGCCTTGGCCATGTCGGCGACGTCGACCACGTCCGGCGCAGGGACGATGAGCGTGGGCAGCGGCAGCAGCAATTTCAATTTTGCGTACGACTCGGGCTATTTCCGCCGCAGCGATGGCACCAACGACGAATGTTTCGACCGTTCCAAGACCCACGCCTCGATTTCGGTCTGGCAGTACGGGACCTACAACGCCAACGACGGTACTCGAGTCGACATGGCGCATCCCGGTTTCCCGGTTCTGGCCAACTACGCCGGGACTTCATACTACGGTTACGCCAATTACTGGGGCATCAACTTTCAGGGCCTGGACCTCAACAGCGTTGCCGACGCGAGCCCGATTTCTGGTCTCGCCGTGACCGACCAACGGCCGGGCAACACGACCTCCTACGCGCTGAGCAAGGTCGGCGGCAAGCTGACCAAGTGGACCCAGCAATCGACGACTCTCGGATCTCTCGATGGCATTCCGTTCACCTTCGGGATGGATCTCACCGGCCTCACCACAGGCAATTTGAGCGTCACCGGCTGGGGGAACTGGGTAGCGCAGTGGAGCACGGCCAACCAGAACTTCACCGTCGTCGGTACGCAAAACTGCGGCAGCAGCGGTTGCGTGGTTTCATCGATCAGCCCGGTGGCGACTGTCAACGTCGGCGCCTTTAACTCCGTTCCGATCTCCGGGTGGGCCAACTCCTATGGTGGCAACCTCAATATTCCCCCGACCGGGTCGCCGCACGCAACGGGCGATGCGGTGTACTACTACAACCAATCAACCGTCATCCCGGGCTCCGCCTCGCTGACGCTGTACTGTTTGAACCAGTGCCCGACTGCCGCACAGCTTGCCGCATTTTCCGCCGGCAACAGCTCGACCACACCTTTTGGCAACGGTACCGACCAGCAGTGGTTCAGCGCCCCGAGCAGCGCGAACACCGTGACTTATACCTTCGGTGTTGGTGGCCTGATGGAAAGCGCCGTACCCGTGGTTCTGGAGCAAGCCAGCCAATTCCCGTCCGGCTCCCAGTACGCGCAAAACGGCATTCAGACCGGGTGGCTGCTCGACACAGCATTTGGCTCCTGTCCTGCTGGATACCCGGGAGGTTCCGTCTGTCAGCCTGCAAATCCTGCGACCTACTACACCTGGCAGACCGGACCGCAGCAGTGGAACCAGTCTCTCTGGCTCACTACGGGTGGCAATGTGGTGCCGTTCGACCCGCCGCAGAACATCGCCTACACCGTCCCGTCCGGTGCGTCGTACGGATCGTACGCGGGACTGCCGATCCTGCTGCAGTTCGACGGCTTCGGCAATCTCAACGGCATCCCAGGCTATTGTGTCAGTCCGGTGGACAACAGTACGGTGAATTGCAACACGCCCAACTCGCGTTACGTGCCGTTGTTCTCGATACCGGATGGCTCCTTGATGAGCTTGCCCAATCCCCCCACGCCCTTGATCGTCAAGGCCTTGAACGGGGAAATTCGTCTCGGCCTTGCCCCAGGGCAGTGTTCGTCGATGACGCTTACGCCGCTCGCGCTGCCGTCCGGCGGTCTGCATGATCCGAGCAGTCCTTCGGACAGCGAGTACCTGGGCACCATGCCGATCGTCACGGTGGCGCCCAAGGTAATCGACGGCGTCGTGCAGTAACAGCGATCACGCGCCGGATACCAAGGAAAAAGCGCGGCATGCCGCGCTTTTTTCATTCGCTGAGAAATCGCTCCACCAGGCGCACCCAGAAGCTTGCGCCGATCGAGATCAACTCGTCATTGAAGTCGTAGCTCGCATTGTGCAAGGTGCAGGGGCCGGCGCCGTGCCCGGCACTGCGGTGGGCGCCGCCGCTCATGCCGTTACCCAGGAATAGGTAGGCACCGGGGCGGCACTGAAGCATGAAGGAGAAATCCTCGGCGCCCATCGTCGGATCAACATCGCGCAGGACCTTGTCCGGGCCAAGAACCTCCTCGCCCACCGTGGCGGCGAACTGCGCCTCGCGCGGGTGGTTCACGGTGGGCGGGTAGTTGCGCTCGAACCGCACCTGCGCGCTGGCTTGGTGCGCCTGCGCGGTCGCCTGCGCGATGCGCCGCATGCCTTCCTCGATGAGGGCGGTCACACCGTCGCTAAAGGTGCGAACCGTGCCGCCGATCGTTGCCGTATCGGGAATCACGTTGGTGGCCTCGCCGGCGTGGATCATGGTGATCGACAGCACGGCGCTGTCGATCGGCCGTTTGACGCGGGTGACCAGCGCTTGTAGGCCCTGGGCGATCTGCACCGCCACAAAGATCGGATCAACGCCTAGATCCGGCATCGCCGCATGCGCGCCGCGGCCCTCGACGCGGATTTCAAATTCGCTGGTCGAGGCCATCACGGGCCCGTCGGCGACGCCCAGCGTACCGACGGCCAGTCCCGGCCAGTTGTGGATGGCGAACACGGCGTCGCACGGGAAGCGCTCAAACAGTCCATCGTCGATCATCTTCTGCGCGCCGGCGCCGCCTTCCTCCGCCGGCTGGAAGATCAGCACGACGGTTCCGGCAAAATTCGGCGCTTGTGCCAGGTGACGAGCGGCCGCCAGCAGCATTGCGGTATGGCCGTCGTGTCCGCAGGCGTGCATGCAGCCGGCGTGCTTGGAACGGTGCGCGAACTCGTTGGCCTCCTGGATCGGCAGCGCGTCCATGTCGGCGCGCAGGCCGATGCTGCGCGCTGCGATCGCGCCGGTGGCGTCAATCGAACCTGCCCCGCTGCCGCGAATGACGCCGACCAACCCGGTGCCCCCAATTCCCCGGTGGACCTCGACGCCCCACGCCTTGAGGGTGCTGGCGACGATTTCGCTGGTGCGATGCTCGGCGAATCGCAGTTCCGGGTGAGCGTGGATATCCCGGCGAATCGCCTGGATCTGCGGTCTAGCCAAAACGATGTCATCGAGCAGGCGCATGTTCGGCTCCGTGCGTGCCAGGGGCGGCAAGCCTGATCCCTCGTTCCCGTCGCGCGCCCTGGTGCCAGCGGCTACTGCACGACTTGGTCGATCGTAACGCTGACCGCGCTTGCGCCGACCGTCACGGGCTTGCTAAAACCCTGCAGATCGCCTGGCGCCGCGATGGCGTCCCCGGAGTGCGAAACGCGAGCGCCGACAACGACGGGAGAGTACTTCGAGAGCGTGAAGTCGGGCATCATCGCCATGGAATCATCGAGAGAAAATTCAAACGGCAGGTCCTTCACCTGGCGTCGAACCAGCGCCAGCGGCACGCGTGGCCCCTGCGCCGCTCGCGCGAAAACGAACACGGTGTCTCCCGGAGCGGCCTTTGCCGCCAGATTGGCTGCCAGCACCACCTTGCCGCGCACTGCGCCGGACGATCCCATGGCCGACGGGGCCTTGGCGGCTGCAGTGCCGTCGCCTGCGCTCGCGCCAGCAGCGGCCACCGAGGATCCGCCGACGCCGTTCGCAATGCTGCCGCCGGCGAGCTGGCGCGCCTCCTCGAGGCTGCTACGCAGGTTTTGCGAGAACTCCGCGTCGCTTGGGGCCGCCTGCAGCGCGCGCTCCCAGTAGTTGACGGCCTTGGCGTACTGCTGATGGTCAAATGCCGCCGTCCCCGCAAGGGCCAGGGCCTTGACTTCCCGGGGATCGATTTGCAGCGCGCGCTCGATCAGCTTGAGCGGCTCCCCGTCCAGGCGCTGGCCGTTGGTCATCGCCAGCGCATCGGCCAGGTCGGCCAGCAGGCGCGCGTCCTTCGGCGTGAGTGCCACGGCCTTGGTGTAGGCGCGCACGGCTTCCGAGTACTGGTGCTGGTACGCATAGGCCCGGGCGAGCATGGCCCAGCCCTGGGCGTCGCCGGGCGATTTCTGGAGGTTCGCCACCAGGCTGTCGATCATTTTCTGCACCTGGGCGCTGGTGAGCGGACGCGCCTGTCCCTTCGTTGCGGCCGCCGCTTGCGCGTTGGCGTTGGTTTCCATGCCGGGAATCAGTGCGTCGGGAGTTCCCAGCGCGACATACAGACCGATCGGTGCCACCACGAGCAATACCCCGACAAGTGCCGCGCTCCAGCGCGCCCGCCGCGGACCAGCCGCCTGGCCATCGACGCGTGCCACCTCCTCGAGCAGCCCGCGCTCGATTTCGCGTCGGCCCTGTTGATACTGCGTCTCCTCGACCGCGCCCGACTTGCGTTCGGCTTCGAGCTCGTGCAGCCGGTCGCGGAACAAGGCAACGATCGCGTTGGCGCGCTGGTCCGGCGAGACCGCACCAGCGCGCAGCAAGGGCCATAACACGACGGTTGCGCCGGTCGCGAGCAATATTGCGGCGGCGAGCAGGAATCCGGTCATGACAGGCTGCCTTCCTCGGTCTCTTTCTCGAGCAGGTGTTGTGCGCGCTGCGATTCGGCCTGGCTCAGTTCCGGATTCGGTTGCGTCGAGTCCAGGCGTGCGAGGCGCCGCTTGAGGGTAACGTAGAGCGCGACGAGGCCGGCCAGCAGCACCAGTGCGGGCCCGAACCAGAGAAAGAACGTATTGCTCTTGAGCGGCGGCCGATACAAGACGAAATCACCGTAGCGAGCCACAAGATATGCCTTGACCTGCTCGTCGGTCTGACCCTTGGCGAGCAGCTCGCGTATTTCCTGCCGCAGATCCACCGCCAACGGCGCGTTGGAATCGGCCAAGGTCTGGTTCTGGCACTGCAGGCAGCGCAGCTCCGATGCGAGCTGCATCATATGGCGTTCGGCCGCAGGATCGGCGCCGACCTCCTGGGCTTCGCGGGCCGCAACAGCGGTCGGCATGGCCCCCGTCGCCGCCGCGGCCAGCAGCAGCGCAGCCGCGAGCGCGCGCATGGCTTTTGGCAGGCGCACACCGTGCCCGCGTGTTCCACGCATGGAGTCGTCCATCCGATTACCCTCCTGGTCCTAGGCGTTCAGGCGCTGAATCAGCGGCAGGATCTTCTCGTGCAGCAGCTCCGGCGTCACCGGGCCGATCTGCTTGAAGCGCACCACGCCTTGCTTGTCGATGAGAAACGTCTCGGGCACCGCGTAGACGCCGAAATCGATCCCGACGCGCCCGGCCTCGTCGTACAGCGATGTGACATACGGGTTGCCAAACTGCGCCAGCCAGCGCATACCGTCGACCCGTGTGTCTTTGTAATTGAGGCCGACGATCGGGATGGTCGCGCTGCGGGCGAATTCCACCAGCACGGGGTGTTCCTCGCGGCACGCGACGCACCACGAGGCCCAGGCATTTAGCAGCCACACCTTGCCCAGCATGTCTTTGCGGTCGATCTGGCGCCCGGGGTTTTCCAGCGACTCGAGCCGGAAGTCCGGTGCGGGCTTGTCAATCAACGGCGATGGGATCTCGCGCGGGTCGAGCCACAGGCCCTTGAGCAGGAATCCGGCGATCGCCACAAACACGATTAACGGCAGCAGAAAACCCAGCGACTTGAACGATAGCGACATGGATCAACCTCTCACGCACCCGAGACCGAACCGGTCGCGACAAGTTCCGTACCGATTGCGCGCCGTTGTGCCAACCGGTACCGCCGATCGCTGAGCGCCAGCACGCCGCCGATGGCCATCAGCAGGCAGCCGCCCCAGATCCAATCGATAAAGGGCTTGTAGTACACGCGCACGACCCACGCTGTCTGGCTTACCGCTTCGCCCAGGGACACATACAGGTCGCCCGTGACGCTCGGCGCAATCGCGGCATCGGTCATCGGTTCGCTCTTGGTCGTGAACTGGTGCTTTTCTGGCAACATGACTCGCACCACCTTGGCGCCTTGCAGAATCTCAAATTGACCACGCAGGTACAGGTAATTGGGCCCGGAACCCTCCGATGTGCCAACAAACTTCGCGGTGTACGGGCCGATGGCAACGGTGTCGCCAACGTCCATGCGCACGTCCTTCTCCACCTCGTAGCCCTTGACCAGGGTGATGCCGGTGATGAAGACGGCCACCCCCATGTGCGCGGTCAGCATGCCCAGGTAGCCGCGCGGCAGGGCCGCGAGCTTGGTGCCGACATGGCCCCCTTCGGTCGGGCGCAGGCGTGACCAAAGGTTGACGAGGCTGGTGCTGAAGATCCAGGCCGCCAACAGCACGCCGGCGGCCACCATGATCGACCACCGGCCCTCCACCAGCGGCACGACAATCGCGCAGATCACGCTCACCGCCAGTGCCCATTTGAGTCGCGCCGCGATCTCGGGCAAATTGGCCTTGCGCCAGCGTGCCAGCGGACCGATTCCCATCAGGAACAGCGCCGGCG
The DNA here is from genome assembly GCA_900290335.1 of Burkholderiales bacterium. GTDB lineage: Bacteria > Pseudomonadota > Gammaproteobacteria > Burkholderiales > Burkholderiaceae_F > GJ-E10. The sequence continues at coordinate 19,014 of OKRD01000138.1, forward strand.
CCATCAGTGGCACGAAAACCGTATCGAAGTAGGGTGGGCCGACGGAGATCTTGCCCAGCCCCAGCGCGTCGAGGATCAGGGGATAGAGGGTGCCGAGCAGCACGCAGGCCGCCGCAGCCAGAAAGAGCACGTTGTTGGTGAGCAGCATCGACTCGCGCGAGATCATCTCAAAGCGCTCGCCCAGGCCGACCTTGGGGGCGCGCCAGGCAAAGAGCGCCAGCGAACCGCCGATCACGATCGCCAGGAAGAGCAGAATGAAGACGCCGCGGCGCGGATCCGAGGCAAATGCGTGTACCGAGGTGAGCACGCCGGAGCGCACCAGGAAGGTACCCAGCAGCGACAGCGAGAAGGCGAAGATGGCAAGCAGTACCGTCCAGACCTTGAAGCCGCCGCGCTTCTCGGTGACGGCGAGCGAATGCATCAGTGCGGTGCCCGCGAGCCAGGGCATGAACGAGGCATTTTCGACCGGATCCCAGAACCACCAGCCGCCCCAGCCCAGTGTGTAGTACGCCCACGCGCTGCCCATGCAGATACCGATCGTCAGGAAGGTCCAGGCAACCGTGGTCCACGGGCGCGACCAGCGCGCCCAGGTTGCGTCCAGGTTGCCGCCCAGGAGCGCGGCAATGGCGAACGCAAAGGCCACCGAGAACCCGACATAGCCCATGTACAGCATCGGCGGATGCGCGACCATCCCCGGATCCTGCAGCAGGGGATTGAGGTCGTTGCCCTCGGCCACTGCCGGCAGCAGGCGGTCGAATGGATCGGATGTGAGGATGATGAAGAGTAAGAATCCCAGCGCGACGAGCCCCATGACGCCAAGGATGCGTGCAACCATCTCGCGCGGCAGGTGGGAGCTGAAGACGCTCACGGCGAACATCCAGAAGCTCAGGATCAGCAGCCACAGCAGCATCGACCCCTCGTGTCCACCCCAGAACGCGGCCAGCTTGTAGGGCACCGGCAGCGCGCGCGTGGAGTTGGTTGCCACGTACAGCACCGAGAAATCGTCATGCAAGAAGCTCGACACCAGGCACGACGCGGCGACAACCACGAGCAAGAAGAGCACGCTCGCCGCCGGCCGGGCCAGTGCCATCCACCGCAGGTTGCCGCGCGCCGCACCGATGACCGGCAGCGTGCCCAACACCAGGGCCACGGCAGTGGCCACCATAAGTGCGAAATTACCGATCTCGGGGATCATTGAGGGTTTCCTCCCGTCTTGCCGCCAGGCGTCTTCGCGTCGGGCTGGGCGACGACCAGCGTCGCGGTCGAGTCGGGCTGCCCGCCGCGCGCCCGCTTGAGGGCCTCGGCGGCTTCCGGCGGCATGTAATTCTCATCGTGCTTGGCCAGGACCTCGGAGGCGTGAAAAACGCCGTCGGCTTCCAGTCGGCCCTGCGCGACTACTCCCTTGCCCTCGCGGAACAGGTCGGGGAGGATGCCCACGTAGGAGACGGCAACGGACTTGGCCGTGTCGGTGACAAGGAAATGGACCGTGGTGCCATCGCGATGCACGCTTCCGGTCTCGACAAGCCCACCGATGCGAAACGCCCGGTTGCGGGGTGCTTCGTCAGCCGCGATCTGCGAAGGCGTGAAGAAAAACACCAGGTTGCTGCGGAAGGCATTGACGACCAGGGTTGCCGCAGCCGCGGCCGTCCCCAGCCCCACAAGCACCATTATCAGTCTCTTGGTTCTCGGTTTCATCGCTACGTAGGCGGGAAATTACCCCGCAAGGGTTGCTAGAGCGGACCGCAGGGCCACGGCGAAGCCGCGGCGCACGCGCCAAAACCGCTATTGTCGCTCAAACTTGCAATGACGCCGGCAGGGGCTTTGTGCCGGGGCCCGTGGGGCGCCCGCCTAGTAATTCAGGTCGTAGCGATAGCCCAGGTAGTAGAAGACATTGGTCGTCGTGTCGTTTTGCGACGGGCCCTCGTTGCGCGACCGCTCCAGGGAAACGGTACCCTCGACCGACATGCGCTGCCCGAGCTTGTAGCTCGTGCGAAAACCGGGAGCGACCCGGTACAGCCGCTGGCCCGTGGTATCGACTTCGCGGTACAGGCTCAGATTGGGCTCGAGCGTCAGGCGATTCTCGAGCAGGCCATTGAGGTTGCTGTAGGCAAGCTGGGTGCCGTCCAGGGTGGAACTGTGCAGATGGGTGGCGGAAAACACGTTGATGTCGCGGTGCGAGTACAGGTTCGAACCGGTGGCCTGCAAGGTGGCGCCGAAAACGTTGCCGGTTGCCGAGGAGCCCGGGAAGTTCTGGCCGTTGATCGTGACCGTCGGCAAGGCACCGACGCTCGTCACCCGCAGGTCGGCCGACAGCTGCCAGGACTTGCCGAACGGGCGCGCGATGTCGAAGGCGATCTGGTGCGAATTGGCCGTCGTCGCCAGGGCATCCTGGCGCAGGATGTCGACGGTGTAGGGGGCGTGCGATTGCGGGCACTGTCCGGCGAAGTACTGCGCGTAGGACGAGCATCCTTGCTGCAACAGGCCGTTGCTGGTCTCGAGAGTGGGCGCCTTGCGATCGTCGAGCAGCAGCGACAGGGAAGTCTGATCGGGAAGCTGGTAGGTGCCCTGGAGCGTGGCGGCGTTCAGGGTTCGGAACTCGATGTCGTAGTCCACCAGCGAATAGAGCGTCTTGGTCTGGTCGAAGTAGCGCAGCTCGCCGCCGACGGCACGCCGGTCAACGACGCTGTCCGCGGTCTGGTTGATCACGAAGGCCCCGCCGCCCCAGTGCTCGGCAAGGTTCTGCGCCTCGACATTGAGGCCTTCGAAGCGCTGCGAGGCATTGACATACTGGTCCTGGCTCACGGGCACCCCGGCGACGACGTTCACGCGCAGCTTCGGCGCAAGGTCGTAGCTGAAGATGCCGCCGTCAAAACGCCCGACGAGTCCGCCCGTCACCCCGCTCTGGCGGCCGAGCTTCATCGACAGGCCGTGCTGCAGATCACGGTAGTCGACATAAGCGGCATCGAGCCGGTTAAGACTCGGGGCGGTCGATTGGATGAAGCTGTACTGGTCGGAATCCCGGAATACGATCCGCGTGTCATTGGCATCGGTGCGATAGCGCCCGTTGAGATCGACCGTGCTCACCAGCGACGATTGCGTGCTGTTGCTGATGGTCTGCTGGTTGACCGTGGTGGGAACATTGAAGACGGTCTGCACCTTCTGGTCACCGCCGTAGTAGTACTGCGAGATGCTCCCGCCGGCAGTCACTTGGGGCGCCCGCTTCTCCGGCGGCGGCTTGGCGGCGGTCGTTGGTGCGGGCTCCGGCGGTGCCATCGTGGCCAGGCGCTGGCGAACGCGCGTGGCGCCGTCGCCCGTGGGAAACAAGCGCAGGTACAGCTCGTATTCCTTGCGCGCCTGGTCGAGCTCGCCCGCGCGCTCGCGGGCCAGTCCCACCAGTTCCTGCGCGTCCTGCGAGTACTTGTTGGGCGGCAGCAGCAGCAATTGGTTGAGGGAATTGATCGCTTCCTCATTCTTGCCGGCGATGAGCGCGGCACGTGACTTGGCCATCAGACTCGCGCCTTGCTTGTCGAGCTCTGTTTCCGGAGTGGCCGCAAGCGCCGCGGCGGCGGAAGCAGCCGCGGTAGCCGGCGCCGCGCCCGGCGCCTGGGTTGCCGCTGGCGAGACCGTCGCGGTGGCCGTGCTCGCCCCCGACGTTGCGCCAGCCGCCGCCGCCGGGGTTGCCGCTTGCGAGATCGCCGCCGCGGCGCTCGTGGCCGCGGCCGCCGCCGTGCTCGCCCCCGACGTTGCGCCA
>OKRD01000063.1 GCA_900290335.1 Burkholderiales bacterium
GTTCTCGGCCGTCGTCAGGCGCGGAAACAGGTGGTAGTCCTGGAAGACGAAGCCGATCGTGTGGAGCCGGAATTCGCAGATGCCATCCGCGGACATGTCCCAGATCTGCTGGCCTTTGACCGAGACCGTGCCCGAATCCGGCCGCAGGATGCCCGAGACGACGCTTAGCAGCGTCGTCTTGCCGCTGCCGGAGGGACCGACGATGTACAGCATTTCGCCGAAACGCCCCTCGAAGCTAACGTCCTTGAGCGCCTGGGTGCGGGCCTCGCCTTCGCCGAAGGCTTTGTTGACGCCGCGCGCGATGATCGCGTCCTTGGCGTCGGGTGGGATCGTCCCGGCAGCACTCCCCGGGGTAGTTCCTGGTGTGCTCCCTTGTTTGGCCGCGGCACGGTTCTCGGCAGTGCTGTCAACCGTCATCGACTAACTCCGGAAGATGTCGAAGGGCTCGATGCGCAGAACCCGGCGCACGCCGATGTAGCTCGATATGGCAACGATGATAAGCACCATCACGAGAGCGATTCCCAGGCTGGAAAAGGTGACGACCGCCGCATAATCAGGCAGCCGCCACTTGGCAAGGGCGATCAACCCGGTACATAGGCCGACTCCCAGGCCGTAGCCGGTCAGCGCCGTGAAGGTGGACTGGAACAGGATCATCGCGACGAGCTCGCTGCCCTTGGCGCCGATCGCCTTCAGGGCGCCGAATCGCTCCAAGTTCTCGATGATGAAGGTATAGAACGTCTGCCCGGAAATCGACAGGCCAACGATGAAGCTGACGACGGTCATGATCAGGATGTTCATGCCCAGGCCGGTATGAAATTCGTACCATTGCGCGGTGCGATCGATGAATTCCTGCTCGGTGAGTGCGAGGTAGCCCAGACGCCGGACCTCGTCCTTGATGTGCGCAACGTCGCTCGGGCTCTTGGGTTCGACCAGCACGTACGAGGCGGTGAACTGCGTCTGCGGCAGATACTGGATCGCGCGGTTGTAGGTCGTGTAGAGCGTCGGGATTCCGAACAGGCCGCTGATGGTCACCTTGGCGATACCGACGATCACGGCGCGATTGTTGTTGATTTCAAACTCCGAACCAATCTGCGGGTTCTTGAGCTTCTCGAAATCGGCATCCTGCACCACGATGAACCCGTTCTCGGCGTAGATGTCCTCAATCTTGCCCTGCAGCAGCTTGGGGCGGCCGAAGAGACTCGAATCATCGAGTCCCAGGATGCTCGCGGCCTGGAAGCTGCCGTCCTGGAGTTTCACCAACCCCGCCCCGCTGTATAGCGGTACCGCGTAGCGCACGCCGGCAATGCTGCGCACCGCGTCTTGCACATAATCGGGCATGGGAATGTTGTTGGCGGGCGTGGTCACCGCCGGGTCCATCACCCAGACCTTCGAGCCGATATTGATGACCGTGGATGAAGACCGTTGCAGGACTCCGGCAAACATCGACATCATCATTAGGATCAGGAATACGGCGAACGTGATACCCAGCAGCAACGCCGCGAACTTGGTGCGATCGTTCACCAGCAGCTTGTAGGCCAGCAGGGTTTCGCCGGTAAATGATTTGAGCTGCATCGGGAAGGGAGCGTCGATCTGCCGAGTTCTTGGAGCGTTTGCCCGAGGGTGCCGGGCAGGCGGTTTTTGGAAGGCTACCGCAAAGGGTACCCGTGGTTTTGCGGTGCATCAACGGGGATCCAGCGCGCTTACACTTCGTTACTGCGAAGGGCAAAGGACGGGGAACCGGCTCTTGCCCAAGGGGATCCACCGAGGCATGATGATGGAGGCTGCGGCAGGCGAGGCGACGGTGCACGGCATGCAGGCCGAGCCGGCGGCACCGGATTGGCCGCGCTTGGGGCAGGGAGAGCTCGATGCGCTCGCCCGGGAGCTGCCGGTCCTGCTAGGGGCAAGCAGGCCACTGTGGCATAGCCCGCGCCCCTTCTCCGCTGCGGCCCGCGTGCAGACGGCGCACGGCGAGTTCTTCGTCAAGCGCCACGACGCGCGCGTGCGCGACGTTGCGAGTCTCGAGGAGGAGCATCGTTTCCTGGGGCACCTTCGTGCCCAGGCCCTTGCCGTCCCCAGGGTCGTGCCGGGCCGCTCGGGCGCCACAGCGATCGCGATGGCAGGCTGGACGTACGAAGTGCACGAGCTCGCCGCCGGGGTGGACCTGTACCGCGATGCGCACTCCTGGACACCCGTGCGCGGCGCCCATCACGCGCGTGCGCTCGGGCGCGCCCTGGCGCAGCTGCACCTGGCCGCGGCCGGATACCAAGCGCCAGCGCGCCTGCCCCGGCCGCTGCTGGCCAGCTTCGACATCGTCGGCGCGGCCGACCTGGCCGCGAGCCTGGATCGATTTGTCAACGCCCGGCCGGCGGTGGCCGCGTACCTGGGTGCTTCGGGCTGGCGCGATCGCATGCTCGGAGCGCTGGGCCCCGCGCATGCTCGCCTGCGACCCCTGCTGCCAGCACTTGCGCCCTGCTGGGTCCACAATGACTGGCATGCTTCCAACGTGTTCTGGACGGACCGCAGCGCCCAGGCGCAGGTGCAGTCCGTCATCGATTTCGGGCTGAGCAACCTCGGCGTTGCCGTGGCGGATCTAGCCACGGCGCTGGAGCGCAACACGATTGCCTGGCTCGAACTCGACGAGCAGGCAGCGGCGGGCGCTGGCGCCGGCGGCGTCGGCTCGGCGCCGCTGGCGCAGGCGCTGCTCGATGGCTATTGCGGGGTGCGCCCGCTCGATTCGACGGAGCGCCAAGCGCTGCTGCCGCTGCTGGCGCTGGCGCACGTCGAATACGCCCTGTCGGAAGTGGACTACTTTCACGGCGTCGTCGGCAATGCTTTCAACGCCTCCCTGGCCTACCACAAGTTCCTGCTCGGTCACGTGCAGTGGTTTGCCGGGCGCCATGGCCGGGAGTATCTGGCGGCGCTGCGCCGGTGGCTGCGCGGCGCCGGCACGCAAACGTCGGTACCGGCGTAGGGGAGCGATCCTGGAGCCCTTGGAAATCCTGGCCGTGGTCCTGAGCGTTGCGGCGGTCTGGTGGACGACCGTGCGCAATCGCCTTTGCTGGCCGGTGGGCCTGGTGTCCGTGCTGCTGTACGGCTGGATCTTCTACGGTGCGAAGCTGTACTCGGACGCGCTGCTGCAACTGGTGTACGCCGCCTTGCAGTGCTATGGCTGGTGGCAATGGCGCATTGCCCCGGCACAGGTCCGGCGGCCGGACGTGCGCCATCCCCGGGCCCGGGACCTGACGCTGGGCATGCTCCTGGGGGCAATCGGCGCAGTCGCTCTGGGCGCGATCATGTCGCGCTATACCGACGCGGCGCTGCCCTGGCTCGACGCGACGCTCACCGCATTTAGCCTGGTCGCGCAATATTGGATGGCACGCCTGTACCGGGCCAACTGGCTGCTGTGGATCCTGGTCGATCTCGTGTACGTCGGACTGTACGGCGTGCGCCACCTGCCGTTGACCGCAGTTCTTTATGCGGGCTTCGTGCTGCTGGCCGTGCTGGGTTGGCGCCAGTGGGGCCGTACCGAGCGAGAGCGCCCGGCGATGCAGGCCGCTGCCGCCTGAGCACGAACCACCCCAGCGCTGCTAGTGCGGCTGGGCTCGCCGCTAGCCCGTCTTTCTCAACTCGCGCGTAGAAACGGCTGTTTTTGATCGAAGCGGCCTGGTA
>OKRD01000084.1 GCA_900290335.1 Burkholderiales bacterium
GGCCGGCTGCGACATCGCGCGTGAGCTCTATCTGTCGCTGCTGGTCGATCGCACCAGCGGGCGGATTGCCGTGATCGCCTCCACCGAAGGCGGGATGGAAATCGAGGCGGTCGCCGCGCGCCAACCGGAAAAGATCCAGCACGTCGCCATCGATCCGCTCACCGGCGTCTGCGGCTTCCACACAAGCCGCCTGGCCCACGGCCTCGGCCTTGCCGGCAACCAGCTGCCCGCGTTCAACCGCTTCATCCCGGCATTGTATGCCGCCTTCACCGAGCTGGATTGTTCCGTAATCGAGATCAATCCGCTCGTCGTCTCGGCGGGCGGCGAGGTGATCGCGCTCGATGCCAAGGTCAGCTTCGACGACAACGCGCTGTATCGCCATCCCGATCTGGAAAGGCTGCGCGACGAGGCGGAGGAAGATCCGAAGGAGCTGGAGGCCAAGAAGTACAACCTCAACTACGTGGCACTCGACGGCAATATCGGTTGCCTGGTCAACGGCGCCGGGCTGGCCATGGCGACGATGGACATCATCAAACTGTATGGCGCGACGCCGGCGAACTTCCTGGATGTGGGCGGCGGCGCCACCAAGGAGCGTGTGGTCGCGGCCTTGAGGCTCATCCTGTCAGACCCGAACGTCGAAGGCATCCTGGTGAATATCTTCGGCGGCATCATGCGCTGCGACGTGATCGCCGAAGGCATCATCGCCGCGGCACGCGAGGTGAAGCTGTCGGTGCCGCTGGTGGTGCGGCTGCAAGGCACCAACGTCGAGCTCGGCAAGGCGATTCTCGCCAGGTCCAACCTGCCGATCATCACCGCCGAGGATCTGGCCGATGCGGCGGAGAAGGTCGTGCGGGCCGTGCGGGAGGCCGCCTGACATGGCCATACTGGTGGACGCCGAAACCCGCGTCATCACCCAGGGCTTCACCGGCGCCCAGGGCACGTTCCATTCCGAGCAGGCTATCGCCTATGGCACGAAAGTCGTCGGCGGCGTCACCCCTGGGAAGGGCGGCACGACGCATCTCGACCTGCCGGTGTTCGACACGGTGTGGCAGG
>OKRD01000017.1 GCA_900290335.1 Burkholderiales bacterium
TCGGTGCGCCGAACTGGCTGGCGGCGTTGCCGGCGGGCAAGATGTTCGAGATCGCGCTCGCGCCTCCCGTGGCAGGGTTGACGACAAACGAATTCGAATCAAGGGTCGTAGGAGTGAAATTCGAAGTCGTCTTCTCGAAGGAATAGAACACGTCGCCGAAGGCGGTCCAATCGGAGTTCAGGCGCAGGTTTCCCATGCTGGTCAGATTGGCTCGCTCCGCTCCTGGAAGCAGGGCCAGCTGGTTGGCATCGTTGTAATAGCAGCCAGGTCCGCCGTTGCCGTTCTGCGTCAGTCCAGGCAGGCCGTTGTTACCGCAGGTCGGAAAGGGCTGACTCGTGTTCGTGTATTGATTTGCCACGTGCCACAGGAGGACGCCGTCCTGCAAGCCGCGGTAGTCCTGCGACGCGGTATTGGAACGCTGCGAAAACAAGAGCTGGTCACGCTTGTAGACGCTTGCCGTGGAAACGACGTTCCAGTTCTGGGTCGCAAGGTCGCCAAAGCCCAGGATGACGTTCGCGTCGCGCGTGGCCGCACCGCCATCGGTGGTAATGCGCCCCCCCGCTGTAGCGGTCTTCTCGGTGGTGTTTTGCTTAAGAATGATGTTTATCACCCCGGCAATCGCATCCGAACCGTAAATGGCCGAACCACCGCTCTTGAGAACTTCGATCCGGTCGATTGCCGCCAACGGGATCACGTTCAGGTCCACGAAGGAGTCCGAGAGGTTCTGGAACAGACCGTAATTGGTGATCCGCCGGCCATTGAGCAGGACCAGCGTGTCCTTCTGGGTCAAGCCGCGCAGTCCGACCATGGCAGCGCCCGGGGCAAAGCTGTTGGAAAACGATTCGTTGATACTGTTGCCGAAGGTGGACGATAGGGTGCGCAGATAATCGGCAACCGTCTGCTGTCCGCTGGCCTTGATCTCCTGGGCCGTGATCACCTGGACGTTTTCGACGACCGCAACCTCGGCACGCTTGATGTTCGATCCCGTTATTTCAATTCGCTCCAGCGTCTGCTCCGGCGCCGCCTGCGCCAGCACCGGTTGCTGCGTTGCGGGTTGCGATCCCTCTTGCTGCGCAAACGCGTGGTGCAAAGGCGACAGCAGTTCCGCCCCAAGCGCAATCGCGCAGGAGACCCGTATCAATTTCTTCATTTTTACCCCACTGTAAGTACCACCGGCGCTGAACTTTTTTCGGTTCACTTTGCCCTGGGACGAACGTCCAGATGTGGCCGATCGTCTCGCGGATCCGTCATGGGGATCCGCCCAGGTTCACCGGACGGCAGTGTTTAAGGCGCCATTCTCGTAAGGATTCGTAACGTTTAGCAAGAACATGCTGTTGCGGAATCACCAAATCGAGCACCCGCGACAAAACAAATTCGCACGGACTCGTGGCTATGTCGTCAAGGCGACATAGCAGTTGCCGCGGTGAATATCCCGGCAACGCTTGGGCCTTTGGGATTGTTGGGGCGCAGCATGAACGGGGGTCATTTACGCGCTCGCCAAGAGGCTGGTGCCCGCGCGAGTACTGCGCGCGCACACACACGGAAGGGCTCCAGCGCCTAACGCAGGCTCGCTAGGCGATCGGTGTCGCCAGCCGTGGCACCGACGCCAGCAGGGTTCGCGTATAGGCATCGCGCGGTCGCTCGGTAACCTCTTCGGCAGTCCCGAATTCGACGATTCGGCCGGCGTTCATCACCGCCACCTCCTGGGCGAGAAATTCCACCACGCTAAAGTTGTGGGTTATGAACAGGTAGGCAATGCCGCGTTCGGCCTGCAGCCGCGCCAGCAGGTTGAGGATCTGCGCCTGGACCGACACGTCGAGCGCGGAGGTCGGTTCGTCGCAGACGATCAGCCGCGGCTCTACGGCCAGCGCCCGGGCGATGGCGATCCGCTGCCGCTGGCCGCCGGAGAACTCATGCGGATAGCGCACCATCGCCTCGGCGTGCAGGCCGACGGTGGCGACCAGTTCGGCGATCTTGCGCCGGCGCTCGCCGACACTGATCTCGGGCCGCAGCGAAAGCACGCCTTCCTCGAGGATCTCGGCCACGCGCATGCGCGGATTGAGCGAGGCGTAGGGGTCCTGAAAGATGATCTGGATCTCCCGCCGCGCCGCGCGCAGCGCGGCGCCTTGCAAGGAACCCAGGTCCTGGCCATCGAGCAGCACGCTGCCCGAGATGCGCGCTGAGTCCCGCAGCAGCTGCACGATCGCCTTGCCGGTGGTGGTCTTGCCGCAGCCCGATTCGCCTACCAGGGCCAAGGTGCGCCCGGCCTGCAAGGTGAAGCTGATCCCATCGACCGCCTTGACCACTCGACGTGGGCCCAGCAGGGCGCCGCGCCGGATCGGGAAGTGAACGTGAAAGTCGCGCACCACGAGCAGCAGCGGCGATTGCGGGGCCGCTCGCGGCCCTTCGCCGGCGGCCGCCGCGTCCGCCCTCGCCGACCAGGTCGCCGGCACGGCGGGCACGTCCGGCAAGGCTGCCGCGGAGGCGATCTGCCGGGCGACCTGCGCCACGCTGGTCGCGGCCGCGCCGCCCTGCGCCTGGCCATAGAGCAGGCAACGCACGCGCCGGTCCGGCGCGACGGCGCGCAGTTGCGGCGGGGACCCGGCGCAGGTCTCGAGCGCCACCGGGCAGCGCTCGACAAACCGGCAACCGGCGAAATGTCGATCGAGCGGCGGGACGGTGCCGGCGATGGCCGCCAGCGTGCGGCCGCGCTTAGCCGCCGTGGGCAGCGCACCAAAGAGTCCCTGCGCATAGGGGTGCAGTGGTCGGGCAAAGAAATCCTTGGCGCTAGCCATCTCCACGACCTGGCCCGCATACATCAAGGCAACGCGATGCGCGGTCTGGGCCACCACCGCCAGATCATGCGTGATGAGCAGCATGGCCATGCGCCGCTGCGCCTGCAGCCGGCCGAGCAACTCCAGGATCTGTGCCTGGATGGTGACGTCGAGCGCGGTGGTGGGTTCGTCGGCGATCAACAGCTCAGGCTCGGCCGCCAGGGCAATGGCGATCATGACCCGCTGCTTCTGCCCCCCCGAGAGCTGGAACGGATAGTTGTCGATCCGGCGCTCCGCCTCGGGGATGCCAACCTGCTCGAGCCACTCCCGCGCGCGCGCCCGCGCCTGCGCGCCGCGCAGCGGCGTATGGCGCTCGATTACCTCGACGATCTGCGTGCCGACCGGCAGCACGGGATTGAGGCTGGTCGCCGGCTCCTGGAAAATGATGCCCACGCGTCTGCCCCGCAGATCGCGCATGCGCTTTTCGGGCAGCGGTACGACGTCGGTTCCCGATATCTCGATTGCGCCGGCCGCCACGCGCGCATTGTCCGGCAGCAGGCGCGTCACGGAGAGTGCCGTGATCGACTTGCCGCAGCCGGACTCGCCAACCAACGCGAACGTCTCCCCGGCGGCGATCGAGAATTCGACCCCGTCGACCGCCACGACCACGGAATCGCCCGTGTTGATCTCGGTTCGCAGCTCCGCGACGCGCAGCATCGGCATGTCCTGGATATGTCAGCGGCTGCCGACCTTGGCGGCCCGCGGATCGAAAGCATCGCGCACGGCATCGGCAAAGTAGTTGGCCGCCAGCACCAGCGCAAAGAGAAAGGTGAAGGCGCTCGCGAGCGTCCACCAGATCACCGGGTCGCGCCCCAGTTCCAGCCGCGCGGTATTGATCAGCGTGCCGAAGCTCGCCATCGCCGGGTCGACCCCGACGCCGACGTACGAGAGCGTGGCTTCGGCCAGCACCAGTTCGGAGAAGCGGATCACGACGTTGATGAGGACCACGTGCATCACGTTGGGCAGCAGGTGCACGCGCATGATGCGCCAGCGCGAAACCCCGAAGGCCTGGGCGGCCTGCACGAAATCGAGTTCGCGCAGCTTGAGCACCTCGCCACGCACCAGGCGGCACAGCTCGGTCCAGCTGCTCAATCCCAGGATCACGCAAAGAAAGAACAGCCGCGCGTCGGTACGCTCGGCCGACGTCGGAAACGCATCCGGATGGCTGTCGATGAAGACGATGAGCAGCAAGATCGCGGCGGCGATCAGCAGCACGTACGGGATCGAATTGATGACCGTGTAGACGTACTGGATGAGCTCGTCCACCCAGCCGCGCACGAAGCCGGCCAGCAATCCCAGCCCTACCGACAACGGCAAGGTGACCAGGGTCGTCATCGTGCCGATGACCAGCGCGGTGCGGATGCTCTTGAGCACGCGGTAGAGCAGGTCGTTGCCGATGCGATCGGTGCCGAACACGTGGTACTGCGCCGACAGGGCGATCAGCGGACCGGCGACCAGGCACACCAGTCCGAGCGTGCCCAGCACCGTGCGTACGGGCAAGGGCGTTTGGCCGCGGGCGATCGAGCGCAGCGCCGTGGGCAGGTCCAGATCCTGCGCAGGCAGCGCCGCGCGCGCGCGCCACGCGTACCAGAGCCCGGCGAACAGTACCAGCGCGGCAAAAACGCCGGCGCCCGCCGCCAGCCCCAGCAGGCTGCGCCGCGTCACGTCCGGCGCCCACTGGGCAGCGAGCTCGCTGGCCGAACCCGTGAGCGCCGTGCCCGCGTGCAGCAGGCGCGGATAGTCGCGCTCGAACCGGCCCTCGCCCAGGGAAATCGTCTGCTTCTCGTAGCCCAACACCGCCAGTGGCCGCGAATACGTGGTCTCCCGGCTTTGGCGCAGGTGCGACAGCAAGGCATCGAGCGCCGACAAGGTTTCGGGCGACCAAGCCCGCTCCTCGCCCGCCACCGGCGGCAATGCCACCCGGTAATGCACACAGTCGAGCAGACCGACGATGGCAAACAGTGCCAGCACGGTGCCGGCCGCGCTGCCCAAGGGCCGGCGAAAGGCCTGGCGCCACGTGCTGGCAAGATGCGGCGTGCGCGCCACGGCGTGCGCGTACCAGGCCAAGGCCACTATCAGCGCCAGGACGACGATGTCGGTCCAGAGGAAGACGGGTTTCAAGGCGCTGCTCTCACGGCACGGGTTTCACTTCCTTGACCCCATCGCCGATGCCCGATCGCGAACTTGGGGCCGACGCATTGCGGCCTCATTGCAACCGGATCCGCGGATCGACCATCGTGTAGATGATGTCGACAAGCAGGTAGGAGACGATGTAGAGCACGGAGCCCACGAACACCATTGCGCGCACGATGCCGAAGTCCTGCTGGGTGATGCCCTCGATCGTGAAATTGCCCAGCCCCGGGATGGCAAAGAAGGTCTCGGTGACGATCGTGCTGGTGATGACCGCCGGCAGCATGGCGCCCGAGGAGGTGACGATCGGAATGAGCGAGTTGCGCAGCACGTGGCGTCCAAGCACCACCCATTCGGACAGGCCCTTGGCGCGCGCGGTGCGCACGTAGTCCTTGCCGAGCTCCTCGAGAAAGATGGTTCGAAACAAGCGCGCCTCGGGCCCCAGGTAGGAGACGATCAGCACGATGATCGGCAGCACCAGGAAGGCTTCGGCGCCGCCGCCGGGCGCGAATCCGGAAATCGGGGTGAGCTGCAGCACGCGACCGACGACGAACTGGCCCACGATGATGTAAAAAAGCGTCGAGATCGACATCATGGCCACGAGCAACGCGACCCCTGCCGCGTCCAGGCGCGTGGCGCGAAACAGCGCCATGCCCAGTGCCAGCAGCACGGCCGCGCCGATGGCCAGCACGAACACCTGGATGCCGATCAGCAGCGAGGGCACGATCCGCTGGCGGATCTCTTCGCCAATGTTGACCCCTTCGTTGGTGCGGCCGAAGTCGAAGATCGCCGCGCGCCGCGACGTGTCGAAAAATACGGTATCGGTGGCTTGCGCCAGGCCGCGGGCCACGGGATTGTAGAAAAGCGGACGGTCGTACCCGTGTTCGGCCTTCCAGCGCTCGATCGCCTCGGCGGTCACACGCCGGCCCAGTTGCAAGCGCGCCTGGTCATCGGGCGTGTTGATGGCAAAAAACAGCACGAAGGTGACCAGGTTGACGCCCAGGAGCACCGCCAGGGCATACGCGACGCGACGCAGAAGGTAGGCGCTCATGCGCGGGAGCTGCCAACCAGGGCGGTGCGCGCGTCGCGCTGCTCGCGGGCGTGCCACACCCGCCAGACGGGAACGAGCAGTACCAGTACGGCCGCCAGGATCCAAGGCAGTGGCCACCATTGCGGCCGGTTCCACTGCTGGATCCGCTGCCAGCGCATGGCCGGATCCACGTCGAGATACTTAATCGTGTCGCGCAGCATGATGCTGGGCGAGGTGTTGCGCATCCAGGGCTGATAGGCCCCAGAAACCCCCGGGAACAGCCCCCACATCCAGATGGCGTCCTCCTGCACGATCCGCACCATCCGATTGATCACCTCCTGGCGCTCCGGTCCGTCGGGCAGGTCCTTCATGATGTTGTAGAGCCGGTCGTATTCGGGGTTTTCGTAGTTGGAATTGTTCTCGCCGCCGCTGCGCGAGCGCGACTGCGGGCCGTATAGCAAGAAAAGGAAATTCTCCGGGTCGGGGTAGTCTGCCAGCCAGCCCCAAAAGTAGATCTGGTGTGCGCCCTTGAGCAGGCGCTCCTGGAAGCGGTTGTAATCGGCGGCGCGAATCTCTAGCTGAATTCCGAGCTTGGCGGCCTGCTTGACCTGCCAGTCGAGCCGCGCCTGGAACCCGGGCGTCACCCCGTTGGAGTCGTAGGTGAGCACCAGCGGCCGACCGGTCCGGGCATCGCGCCCGCCTGGGTAGCCGGCCTCGACCAGGAGCCGGCGGGCCTCGTCGAGCGAGCGCCGCTGGGCATGGCCGTCCATCCAGACATGGGTTACGGGGTCGATCCCCTCCCGGCCCTCGCGATGTCCGAACACCCCGGGGGGTAGGGGTCCCATCGCAATCTCGGACTCGCCGTAGATGTCGTAGAAGATGGCAGCGTGTTCTTCCCAGTCGGTGGCAATCGAGATCGCCTGGCGCAGCTTGCGATTGCGCACCTGCTGCTCCGGGGTATCGCCCTTGCCAACGACCGAATCGAGCCAGTTAAAGCCCATATACCAATTGTTGGGATCGACGCGCCCGACCAGCTGCACGCCGCGCGCCTTGAGCAGCGCCGCGCGCCCCGTGTTGTCCATCACTTCCTTTTGCAGGATGAAACCCACGTCGGGCCGCTCGACAAACGGCACGTCGTAATAGCCCTGCAGGAACTTGGCAAGGGACGGCTCGCGTTCCTTCTCCATCGAGGAGACGACCATGTCCAGAAACGGCAGCGTCTTGCCTGCGGCATCGAGCAAGCCGCGCTGCGCATCGCCGGGCATGCCCTCGCTCGGGTAGGCTTGGCCGCGGAAATTGGGGTTGCGGCGCATGACGTAGCGGCTCGGACCCTGCTCGGTCAGCATGAAGGGTCCCGTGCCGATCGGCCAGAAATTGAGCGTCAAGCCGTTTTCGTCCATGCCACGCTGGGCATAGAAGCGATCGGCCTCCCAGGGCACCGGGGCGAAGAACGGCATCGACAGCCAGAAGCGGAACTGCGGGTACTTGCCATTGATGCGGATTTCCAGCGTCGTCGCATCGATGGTCCGCGCGCCCCGGAAAGGCACCTCGCGCAAGTCGCGCCAGGGCAGGTACTGATCGCGCGGATCGCGGCCGGCCAGGGCGCTCTTGCGCTCGGCGCGCAAGCGCTCCCCCAGATCCTGCATGCCCTCGATGAACTGCGACATGATGCCGTAGACCGGCGAATGCGAGTGCACGTACGGGCTGGCCAGGCGCTTGATCTGGTAGACGTAGTCCTCGGCGGTGAGCTCGCGCGTCGAGGTCGCAACGCAGGGATTGGCACCGCCCTCCAGCGGAAAATCGACAATGGAGAACTTGTGCCGGATCTGCGCCGGCGTCAGGTCCTGGTAGCAGAAGCGGCCGGCGGCATCGCGCGCCAGCGCCGGATGGGGTTGGTAGCGGATGCCCGGGCGCAGCTCGATGCGGTACAAGCTGGTGGCGACACGCGAGGCCGGGGCATCGTCGGGCAGCCGGCGGCCGTTCTTGTCCCAATAGCTGACCTCGGGCAAGGATACGGTGGTGCGAGGCTCGAGCGTGTACGGACGCTTGAGATAGTTGTACTGCAGCGGCGGCTCGTAGATCTGGTAGGTCCAGGGGGTCTCGTTGTTGCTGTAGCTGCTGACCGGATCGAGGTACTTGGGGCGCTCCTCGAACGAGGTGAACAGGACCTTGCCCCGCAGCCATTGCTCTGGGTACGGGGCATTGCGCACCGGCTCGCAGGCCTGCAGCGACAGCGCGCCCACCATGGCAATTGCCACGCGTTGCAGGACAGCCCCGGCCAAGGGTCGAACACGGCGCACGCTAGTCCAAACGGCAGACAAGACGTCACTCTCCCGATACCTCCGGACAAGCATCCGCCGGAGCAAGCAGCGTGCGATTGTAGGCAATCGCGGACCTGCGCAACACGATTGCCCAGAAAAATTCCCGTACGACCCTCGTCCATTTCCCCGCAGCACAGCAACTTCGCGGCGCAGCCGGTACACTCGGCACCGTGCAAAATTGCGTGCAACAGCAACATTCCGGGCAGGTTTCCCGCTCCATGCGTCCAGCGTCCGCAGCAGTGCCACCATCGGTCCACGGCGGATCCGCGGCCGGCACGGCGACAGCGCTGGCGGCGCGCAAGCCAGCCTCCGGCGCCCGGCCGAATTTTGTCTGGCGGGTGCGCGTGTACTACGAGGACACGGACTCGGGCGGCGTCGTCTACTACGCGAACTACCTGCGGTTCTTTGAGCGTTGTCGCACCGAGTGGATGCGCGCACTGGGATTTGGCCAGCGCGACCTGGCCGAACGCGACGGCATACTGTTCGTCGTCGCCGCCGCCGAGGTCCAGTACCTGCGCTCGGCAGTGCTCGATGACGAGCTCGTGATCGATGCGCGCATCGCCGAGCGCCATGCAAGCTATGCCGTGTTCGAGCAACAGGCGCTGCGCGGATCCGAGCTGTTGTGTCGCGCGCGTGTCAAGGTGGCCTGCATCGGTGCGCAAACGATGCGACCCACACGCCTTCCGTCCGCGCTCGCCGCCGCGCTGGCAAGCGCCGCGCAAGATCCCGCCGTCGCGGGCGGCGCCGCGACCGGTGAGCCCTCCTAGAAGAAGATCGATCGCATGAACGTCTCCGCCGACTTGTCCATTCTCTCGCTGGTTACCCAGGCCACGCTCGTGGTGCAGTTCGTCATGGTTCTGCTGCTGCTCATATCGCTGGCGTCCTGGACGTCGATCTTCAGCAAGGGGCTGGCGATACGCCGGACGCGCCGCGAAACCGAATACTTCGAGCGCCGGTTCTGGTCGGGCAGTGACCTGAATAATCTTTACCAGACCGCCATCAATCCGAACCACAAGACGGCGGCACTCGAGCGCATCTTCGAGGCCGGCATGGCCGAGTTTCTCAAGCTGCGGGGCAGTCGCGGCGGGGAGGTTGACCGCCAGGCGCTGCTCGACGGGGCCCAGCGCGCGATGCGCGCCGGCTATCAGCGCGAGATGGACGGCCTGGAATCGCGCCTTGCGTTCCTGGCATCGGCCGGCTCGGTGAGTCCGTATATCGGGCTGTTCGGGACCGTTTGGGGCATCATGCACGCCTTTACCAATCTCTCGAGCCTGCAGCAAGCGACCTTGGCCAGCGTGGCGCCGGGCATTGCCGAGGCCTTGATCGCTACCGCCATCGGCCTGTTTGCCGCTATTCCCGCCGTGGTTGCGTACAACCGATTCGCGCACGACATCGACAGGCTGGCCAACCGCTTCGAGACCTTCATGGAAGAGTTCTCGAACATCCTGCAGCGCCAAAGATAGCGCGGCACCGGGCGAGCACCCACCCCTCTCGCCTACTGCGCCTATGGCCATCATCGCCCGCCGCACTTCGAGCCGCCGTCGCATGATGTCGGACATCAACGTCGTCCCGTACATCGACGTGATGCTGGTGCTGGTCGTCATCCTCATGGTCTCGGCCCCGTTCGTCAATCCGAGCCTGGTCGAACTTCCGACGATGGGCAAGTCGACGCGCGCACCGGATGCGCCGCTGGAAATCGTGGTAAAGGCCGATGGCAGGCTGCTCCTGCGTGATCGAACTGCCGGCAGCAGCAGGGCGAGCAGTGAAATGCGCATGGAGGAAATCGCCGGCCTGCTGCAGGAGCGCCTGAAACAGCATCCCGATACGCCGGTGGTGATCTCGGGGGACAAGAGCGTGCGCTACGAGGCGGTCACCAAGGTCATGGACGAGCTCTACAAGATGCACGTGCGCCGCGTCGGATTGGCGGTCAAACCGGCCTCATGACCGCCATCGCCGCCCGTGCGCTGCCGCAAAGGCGTAACCACGATGCGGCTCCCGCTTTTCTGGCCGCCCTGATCATGCACGCCGCGCTGGTCGGCTGGATGTGGTTCGCCGTGCAGTGGCGAACGAGCGCTTCGGCGCCGGCGGTAGCCGAGCTGTGGGAACTGGCGCCGCCCATCGAGGCCGCCGTGGAGCCGCCGGTGCCAGCGCCGCCGGTCGTTTCGGTGCCGCCGCCGCCGAGCGAGCAGCCCACGCCACCGAAGGCCGATATCGTGCAAAAACAGGAGGCGCCGCGGCGGCCGGTCGAATCCCCGCACAAGGAAACCCTGACAAAAAAGGACAACAAGGCCAAGAACGCCCAGCCGACCCACGAGGACGTTCGTCGCCAGCAAGCCGAGCGCCAGCACCAGCAGGAGATGGCGCGCCTGACGCAGCAGGCAGGCGTCGTCTCGCGAACCCCGGCCCTGGCCAGCGCTGGGCCGATCGGCAACGAATACAGCGCCAAGATCCAGTCGGCCGTGCGCGCGCATCTGTTCTTTGCCGTGCCCGAGGGCGTCTCCCCCTCGGTATTTGCCGAGTTCGAAGTCGAACTGCTGCCCACCGGGGAACAGGCGAAAGACCCGCGGCTGGTCAAGCCCAGCGGTCTGCCGGGCTTTGACGAGGCGGCACAGCGCGCCATCCTGCGCACCGATCCCTTTCCGCGGCGTGACGACGGCACGGTTCCTCGATCGCTGAGCTTACGACTTTATCCCCAGGACGCGCGATGATGCCTGCGAGGCTCTTGCAGTACCGTGCCTANNCCCGCCGTACAGCGCGAGCTGTCCCGTCCCTTCCGTATCCCGGCCATGAAATCCCGGTTTGGCGCGCTGCGCGCGCCCAGCGCGCGCTCGCTTGGTGCCATCGTTCTTGCGAGCATCCTGACGGTGCTGGGCGGCGCCGTTCGCGCCCAGATGACCATCGAGATCACCGGAGTCGGGTCCCAGCAGTTCCCCATCGCCGTTGCCAACTTCGTCTCCAACACGCCGCTGTCGGAGGACATTGCCGGGGTCATCCGCGCCGACCTGACGCGCTCGGGATTGTTTCGCATCGTCGACGCTGGACCCGCGCCCATTGATGAACTTGCCCGCGTCAACTTCGGTGAGTGGAAGAGCCGCGGCGCCGACAGCCTGGCGATCGGGTCGGCGGTGCGCCTGGCCGATGGCCGGACCGAAGTCCGCTATCGCCTCTACGACAGCGTAAAGGGCAGCCAGCTCGACGCCCTCGCGTTCGTGAGCACGGGCACCGACCTGCGCCGGATCGCGCACAAGATCGCCGATCGGATTTACGAGGCGCTAACCGGGGCCAAGGGTGTTTTCTCCACCCGCATCGCCTACGTCGTCCAGTACTCTGCCAACAACTACGAATTGCAGATCGCGGACGCCGACGGCGCCAATCCGCAGACGGCACTCAAGTCGCGCGAATTCATCATTTCGCCGACCTGGTCGGCCGACGGGACCTTGCTCGCCTACGTCTCCTTTGAATCGCACAAGGCGGCCGTCTACGTCCACAACCTGGCCAGCGGCCAGCGAAGGAACGTCGCCAATTACGCGGGAAGCAACAGCGGTCCGGCATTTTCGCCGGATGGAAAAGCCATGGCTGTCGTGTTGACGCGGGACGGCAATTCGGAGATCTATTCGATGAATATCGATGGCTCCGGCCTGCGACGGCTGACCAACGATCCGGCAATCGATACCGAGCCAGTGTTCTCCCCCGATGGCGCCTGGATCTACTTCACTTCGGACCGCAGCGGCGGCCCGCAGATCTACCGCATGCCATCGGCGGGCGGCGAGGCCCAGCGCATCACGTTCAATGGCGACTACAACATCAGTCCGCGCATCAGTCCCGACGGCAAGACCCTCGCCTATGTTTCGCGCCACTCGGATTTGTTCCAAATCGAAGTGCTTGACCTGGCCAGCGGCCAGGAACTTACAATCACCGACACTGTCAAGGATGAGTCGCCCAGTTTTGCCCCAAACGGCAGGCTCATCCTTTATGCCACCGGCGTGGGAGGGAGGGGTATTCTGGCCCTGGCATCCACAGACGGCCGCGCCCGGGCGCGGCTATCGGGACCAAGCGGGGATGTCCGCGAGCCCACCTGGGGACCATTTTCCAAATGAAGACGGAAGGAGTTAACAATATGAACACCCTGCGCGTCGCTGTGCTCGCGGTGGCCGTTGCACTGGCTGCGGCCGGCTGTAGCAGCACCAATCTGGAACAAAAGCCGGCGCCTGGGGCGGAGACCGCCAAGCCCGCTCCGGAGGCCACTCCGGCACCCGCGCCCGCCGCCCCGGCGCCCGTGCGCCAGGTCGAGGCGCCTGCGGCGCCCATGGACCCGCTCAACGATCCCAAGAGCCTGCTGGCGCGCCGCAGCGTGTATTTCGAGTTTGACCGTTCATCCATCAGCGACTCTGACGTGCACGTGGTCGAAGCGCACGGTCGCTATCTGGTCGATCACGCGGCACGCAATATCCGCGTCGAGGGAAACTGCGACGAACGAGGCGGACGGGAATACAACCTGGCGCTGGGTCAGCGGCGTGCCGACGCCGTGCGCGAGCGCCTCAAGGTGCTGGGGGTAGTGTCGAGCCGGGTCGAGACGATCAGCCTGGGCAAGGAAAAGCCCCGCAATCCGGGGCACGACGACGCCGCCTGGGCGGAAAACCGCCGTGCGGACATTATTTACAAGTAGGCACGCGTAGGATCCCGGGATGCGAGCGGCCTTTCGTCCCGGACCTTCGTCCCGCTGTAGCACGCCGAGGAAACTGGCGCCCATGCGACCCGCTCACCGTCTGATCCTGCCGCTGCTCTTGGCCACGCTCGCAGCAGCGCTCGCGCCAGCGCGCGCAGCGCTTTTCGGCGACGATGAGGCTCGCAAGGCGATCCTCGAGCTGCGCGACAGTCTTGCCGAATCCGATCGGCAGCAGCGCGAGCGCACCGATGCGCTGACCAAGCGCATTGAAGAGCTCGAGAACCGCATCGCGGCTATCCAGCATGGCCAGTCCGAGACGGCCGACCAGCACGATGCCACCATGCACGAGCTCGCCAAGCTGCGCGGCATAGCCGAGCAGCTCGCCAATGACGTTGCTACTGCCCAAAAACGCGAACACGATCTGTATGCCGATCTGGACCGACGCATGCGCAAGATCGAGCCGGCCGCGGTCACTGTTGATGGGCGCAGCGGTCAGGTCGATCGCGACGAGCAAACCGCGTACGACGCGGCGCTAGCGCTGTTCCGGGCGAGCGACTTTCGCAGTTCCATAAATGCCCTCAGCGCGTTTGTCACCCGCTTCCCGCAATCGGTCTACGCGCCGGCCGCCCAGTTCTGGTTGGGTAGCTCGTACTATGCCGTCAAGGATTTCCCGGCCGCGGTTGCCGCCCAGCAGATCCTCATCGAGCGCTTCCCCGATTCACCGCGCGTACCCGAAGCGCTGCTCAACATCGCGGCCAGCCAGGTGGAGCTCAACGACCGCAAGGGCGCGCGCGCAACGTTGACGAGAATTTCCAACGACTTTCCGGACTCCGACGCCGCCAAGCTCGCGCACGATCGCTTGGCGGCGCTATCTGCGGCCAAAGAAAAGAAGTAATCGCGGGGGATCGAGCACGTGCAGTCATGACGTCCAGGTCGCGGCGGGGCCGGCATTTTGCCGCGGTTTGACGCCCCCGATGGCTGCCGCGATAATCGTCGGCTTTTCTGCCGCCGGCCCGCCCGGTGTCGGCGTTCGTCCCCGGGGTCGTTAGCTCAGTCGGTAGAGCAGCGGACTTTTAATCCGTTGGTCGCAGGTTCAAGTCCTGCACGGCCCACCA